>DASWZY010000518.1:0-7453 GCA_036407055.1 Binatia bacterium | reverse complement strand
GCGAACAGCAGATGCTCGACGCACACGAACTCGTGCCGGCGCCGCTTCGCTTCGGCGAAAGCGAGGCTGAGGGTGGCCTTCAGCTCTTTGGTGAACATCTTCACGCTTCTTCCATCGAGCACTTGAGCGGATACTCGTGCTGGCGCGCGAGGTTCTCGACCAGCGCGACCTTGGTCTCGGCGACTTCGTAGGGGTAGATGCCGGCGACGCCGATGCCTTTGCGGTGCACGTGCAGCATGATCTGGACCGCCTCCGTGGACTCCTTGTGAAATACGTACTGCAGCACCTGGACCACGAACTCCTTGGTCGTGTAGTCGTCGTTGTGCAGCAGCACTTTATAGAGCGGCGGGCGCTTGAGCTTCTTCTCGGTCTCGGTGACGACCTCGTGGTCGAATTCTTCCCTTCGGCTCATGCGCGGCTCGCTCCGGACTACAACTAAAAGTAACACGCCAGCCAGGAGCGTGCAATGCGGTTTCTTCGCGCTGACAGCGGATTTTTCATCAGCTTTGGCTGCGGCGGCGCAAACGCGCCAAATAGAACCGTGGTTTCACGGCCGACTCTTGAAGCGGGCGGTGAAAAGAGAGATATTTTTAATGCGCTCTCCTAGCTTTTTCTCCGGAGGCGAACGCCATTCCCACGGAGGTCTCATGCTGTCCAACAAGGTAGGCGAGATCATGACCCGCGACATCTTCACGGCGGATATCTCGAGCAGCGTGTTCGACGTCATGCGGTCGATGGCCGCAAAGGACGTCGGCCGCGCCGTTATCACGGAGAGCGGCAACTACGCCGGCATCTTCACGGAAAAAGACGTGCTCAAGCGCGTGCTCAGCCAGAAGCTCGACCCGAAGACTACGAACATCAAGAAAGTCATGACGACGCCGATTCGCTCGGTGCCCGACGACACGCACATCATCGAGGCGCTGGGAAAAATGTACCGCTCGAAATTCCGCCACCTGCTCGTGCGCGAGCGCAAGGGCAGGATCGTCGGCATGGTCACGATGCGCCGCATCCTGGAGCTCGCGGTCGAATTGGGGGAGCGGCTCTCCGACACGCAGATAGTCGGCAAGATACTTTTGAAACAGCCCGTGAAAATCGAGGCATCCCAGCCCGTCCGGCAGGCGATCGATACGATGATCAAGACGGATACCGGCTGCGTGGTGATTACCAGCGGGGGCGAGCTCAAGGGGATTTTCACCGAGCGCGACCTCCTCAAACGCGTCGCCGTCGCCGGGCTCGATCCCGATCGCACGGAGCTCGAGAAAGTCATGACCACCAAACTGGTGACGCTTACGACGAGCGCGCCCGTCAGTCAGGTTTTGAAAGAAATGCGCAACCGCCGGTTCCGGCATATGGTCATCGTCGACAATCAAGGCAAGCTCGCCGGCACCGTCTCGATGCGCGAAGCGCTTAAATACGCCAAGGCGCTCGATGTCGACGAAAGCGTGCGCACCACCTGGAAAGAGATCGAAGAATTCTGGGAATCCGATGAGCACTATACGCCGGGGTAAAGCCGGCGTTTTGTTGTTTTTTAGGTCAATTCCTGGTAGGTTAATTATCTTAAGGAGGAGAGGTAAGTTCGCGTCAAGATTATGGAAACACCCTTAATCAACGATCTTAGTATATCCATAGCGACGGAAAACGGCACGGGCAGCGCTTCGGCCAACAACGTCCTGTTCAAGGCGATCTTCAAGATGGGCATCCCGTGCTCGTCGAAGAACATGTTTCCGTCGAATATTCAGGGGCTGCCGACCTGGTACCAGATCCGCGCCTCGGCCGACGGCTACATGGCGCGCAAGGACGTCATCGACGTAATCGTCATGTTCAACGAGGTCACGGCCGCAAAGGACATCCACAGGGTCAGGGACGGCGGCATCATCATCTACGACGATTCCACGCCGCTGTCGCCGACGCTCAAGCGCGACGGCGTCACGTATTTCGGCGTCCCCGCCAACAAGCTGATCCAGAAGATCGTTCCCGCCTCGCCGCTCCGCATCAAACAGAGAAACATGGTCTATGTCGGCGCGCTCGCCGCGCTCTTCGGCATCGACATGGAGACGATCAAAGCGGTTCTTCAGGACACCTTCGGCAGGAAGCCCGCGGTCATCGAATCGAACCTCGTCTGCATCGAGGCGGGCTACAAACACTTTAAAGAAAAAGGCTACACGCAGAACATCGCGATGCTCCAGCCGATCCCGAACGGCAACCAGGGCAAGATCATCACCGAAGGCAACACCGCCTGCGCGCTCGGCGCGATCTACGGCGGCGCGTCGGTGATCGCCTGGTATCCGATCACGCCCTCGAGCTCGCTCGCCGAGGCGGTCGAGCACTACATGCCGCGCTTGAGGAAGACGAACGGCAGCGCGCCTTACGCGATCGTGCAAGCGGAGGACGAGATCGCGGCGGTCAGCATGATCGTCGGCGCCGGCTGGGCCGGCGCGCGGGCGATGACCTCGACCTCGGGTCCGGGCCTCTCGCTCATGAACGAGGCGATCGGGCTGGCGTATTTCGCCGAGATCCCTTGTGTATTTTACATCATCCAGCGTGGCGGCCCCTCGACCGGCCTTCCGACCCGCACGCAGCAAGCCGACATCCAGCTCATGTATTATTCCTCGCACGGCGACACCAAGCACATTATTTTGATTCCCCATGACATGAAATCCTGTTTCGACCTCTCGCGGAAGAGCTTCGATTTCGCTGATCGCTTTCAGACGCCGATCTTCGTCATGATGGATCTCGACCTCGGCATGAACCTCTGGTCTTCGGATCCGCTGGAGCTCAAGAAAGAGCCGTTCGACCGCGGCAAGCTATTGTCCGCGGCCGACCTCGAGCAGTGGGAGAAGCAGGGCAAGAAATTCCGCCGCTACTTCGACCAGGACGGCGACGGTATTCCTTATAGAACGATTCCCGGCAACCCGAACCGCAAGGCGTCCTATTTCACCCGCGGCTCGGGCCACGACGCCGACGCGAAGTATTCCGAAGACGAAAAGGACTACAAAGCCACGCTCGACCGGCTGAGAAAGAAATTCGAGACTTCGCGCAAATTCGTGCCGAAGCCGATCATCGAGCAGCAGGAAGGCGTCAAAAGCGGCATCATCTGCTTCGGCTCGAGCTACGAGGCGGTTCGCGAAGCGCGCGACCGCCTGAAAGCTTCGGGCTTGAAAACCGATCATTTACTCCTGAGAGCGCTGCCGCTCACGGAAGAGACGCGGAAATTCGTCGCGGCGCACGACGTGATCTATCTCGTCGAGCAGAACCGCGACGCGCAGATGGCTTCGATCTTCAAAGACGAGTGGCCGGACCTCGCGACGAAAATCGTCAGCGTGCTCGTCTACGACGGCCTTCCGGTGACGACGCTGGAGGTCGTGCGCCAGATCCGGCGGCACCATGACGGAGAGACCCAAGAGGAAACGCAATGGCAGAACAAAAAACTAATCGCGTCAATCTAACCGAGAAAGATTACGAGGGCGCGCCCTCGACCATGTGCCGCGGCTGCGGCCACGACGCGATCTCGGCGTCGGTCATGCGCGCGTTCTACGACAGCAGCGTCGACCCGCGGAAGGTCGTCAAGCTTTCCGGCATCGGCTGCTCGTCGAAGACCCCGGCCTATTTTCTGAGTCAGTCGTTCGGCTTTAACGCCGTCCACGGCCGCATGTCGGCGGTGGCGACCGGCGTCAATATTGCCAACAACGCGCTCATCCCGATCGGCGTCTCCGGCGACGGCGACACTGCGGCGATCGGCCTCGGCAACTTCTGCCACATGATGCGGCGGAACGTGAATATCACCTATATCGTCGAGAACAACGGCGTCTACGGACTTACCAAGGGCCAGTTCTCCGCGACCGCCGACAAGGGCAGCGTGATGAAGGGCGGCAAGATCAACGAGATGCCGGCGCTCGACATCGCCGAGCTGGCGATCGTGCTCGGCGCGACCTACGTCGCGCGGAGCTTCTCGGGCGACCGAAAGCAGCTTGCGCCGCTGATCGAAGGCGCGCTCGCCCACAAGGGCAGCGCGATTCTCGACGTCATCAGCCCGTGCGTCACGTTCAACAACCATGAAGGCTCAACCAAGAGCCTGAAGTACGTCAAGGAGCACCTCGACCCGATCCACGACGTCGACTTCATCCCGTCGTACGAGAACATCGAGGCGGACTACAAGCCCGGCAGCGACCACATGGTCACGATGCACGACGGCTCGCGCATCCTGCTGCACAAGCTGAGCGAAGACTACGATCCCACGAACCGCATGCAGGCGATGCAGATGATCCACGCCTCGGTCGCCGAGGGGAAATTCCTCACCGGCCTGATCTATTACGATCCCAATCGGCCGGATTTCGCCGCCGAGCTCGGCCTCGGCGACAAGCCGCTGGCGGAATTGGGGCAGGATATCCTGCAGCCGCCGGCGGAGGCGCTCGAGCGCATCAACGCGGATTTCATGAAGTAAATTCTGGTAGAACTGCAAAAATTATCGGCCGGTGAACGATCGCAAGTCGTCACCGGCCTTTTTTTGTGTAATTTTTCGTGAAGCGTGGATGAGCAAAACATGGCGGGATTACTTTTGTACTTGCACTCTGCGATCAGGAACCAAGTCGGCATTAAATCTGTAAACGTTCTCGTCGTTCGCGACAGCGTATAAAGCCTCACCACGGTAATATGAGCTCTCCACCCACCAGACTTGACCGATGGCCATCGAAACGAAATTTAAACGACCATCCTTGCCGTCGAGAAGCCTACGAGCCTTCAATCGGGCTATATATTTCCAATCCAAACCCCGAGTCGTTTCGATTTGGATTTTTATTATGCCTCCATCCTTTAGCGCGATGTACATCTGGCCGGACTCGCCGCCCGCGCAGGCAGTAACTTCGCTGGTTAAGAGTCCTGGTTCGATGTCAATCTTTTGCGCCCTCAAAATATCGGGAGCACCTTCAGCTATTGATGCGATAAATAGAGCTCGCTGACCTCCAACAAACGCTATAAAAGCAATCCACGTCTGAGACCCTGAAATTTCGGTCATACATTCTACTGGTGGCTCAGCAGCGGGAAGGATCTGGTCCAACGGGAGAAGCCGTTTTGGAACGATGTCACTTGCACTGTGCGAGGGCTTTCTAGGGTCGAAATCATACGTTGAAATTTTCTTTCCATCGTCCTCAACGGCAACCATATAAATTCCAATCCTGATAGCCTTCCTCGGCTTGCCGTTTTGACTCGGGGCTGAAAACCATTGTTGAGCGCTAAGATCATCGAGTGTCGCCAAACCACGCCTTTGCAGATAATAATCGTCCCCTTGAACAAGGATGGGGAAACGTCGGCGGTCGTCAATGATGTCTAGGCCCTGCGGAGCCATGAGTCTCAGGGGGATCTTTTCTCCGCGATCACTCCAAGCATGAAAAGCTGTTTCATTCTTGCCGTGAGCGACCGTTATGTATCGTGCTACGAAATCAGGATAAATCCCGCCGTAGACGACCGAAATTTTGCTAAAAGCCGCCCCCGGCTCTGATACGAAGATGCCCGGCTCACTCAACGGCCGAGTCGCTGCATATTTGGCTTTCGCGAATGTGTCTTTGAAAACGACTTGCTCTTGTTCGGGTTTGGAAATTTTGTCTCCAGGACGTTCTCCCTCCGCCCATTTGTAGGACTCAAATTCCATTTGATATCGAATTGGATTAAGCTTCCACGATCCATATCGCACACCCTTAAATACCGACTGTACCGATGAGTCGTCTTCGCCGTATTCCGGCCAATATCCGACCGCAACAATCGTGAGCACATCCCTCCAACTCGGAAACGGACATGGGGCAAGCCCGGGATTCCAATCGATTTTAAAACTCCCATCTTCGGATGTTTTGACTTCTTGCGGCGGGAATTGATGATAATTACTGCCGTGAAGCTTAGGGCATGCGGCGATCGTTTCCAAACGAACTGCTGCGTCCCGAATGGGCTTCTTAGTCTCTCTGTCGATCACCTTACCTTTGACTGGAAGCCCAACTCGAAATGGCAGGGCTGAATTGACCGCCCAGACGACTGCGAGGGGAAGGATTAAAAATAAGGCGACAACGACGAATCGGCGCATGTTTTACTTCGCCGATATCCCAGGCATTGACTGTGTTGTCGTTGTCAAGGATTATGGCAAGTTAAATTCCCGCCGCTTTTTTCTGTCCCAGGCTTTCCCAGCTTTGCATGATCTCCGTCGAGTCGGCCACGAGGCCGAAGTGGCGGCGCATGTTATCGAGCGTGCCCTCGTGCGACTTCTCGTCGTAGGCCGCGGAGCAGTCGCCGACCATCGTCACGTAGTAATCGTACATATAGGCGTCGCGCGCCGTCGTCTCGACGCAGACGTTGGTCGCGATGCCGCCGACCATCACGCTCTCGATGCCGCGCGCCTTCAAGACGGTATTCAAATCGGTGTTGATGAATGCGCTGTAGCGGTGCTTGTTGACGATGCGCTCGCTCGGCAGCGGCTTGATGCCGTCGTAGAACTCCGCGCCCCAGGTGCCTTCGCGGCAGCTGTTGAGCGCTTTCTGCTGCGACTTGCGGTACATCCAGCTCGGCGTGTCGGTCCAGGGGCCGTGGAGCGTCTGGATGTAGATGATCGTGAGCCCGACGCTCCGGCCGGCCTCGATGAATTTCACCAGCCGCGGCACCATCGCCTGCGACGCGGTCATGTCCTCGCCGCGGAGCGCCGCCGCGCCCTTGGAGCTAGCGAAATCGTTTTGCACGTCGACGACAATCAGCGCCGACCAGCGCGGGTCCCAGCGCTCCTGCGGAGTTTTCAAGACCATCATGGTTTCACCTCCGAGCGTTAGCTAATCGCTGACAGTTATTTATCAGTGATCGTGCTTTTTCTGCAAGCCGCCTTCGCCCATTGCGACGATGTCGCGGCGCGCGATCTTCTCGCCCGCGAGCAGCCGCGGCAGGAGCACGTCGAACGCGGTGAACGGGTCGTGCATCACGCAGCCAGAGAGCCCGAGCACCGGTGTCCCGCCCAAATAGGCCATCAGGAACATCGAGCCCGGCAGCACGGGAAAGCCGTGCGAGACGACGTCGGCGCCGCTCTGACGGATGCCCTCGGGCGTCTTGTCGTCGGGATCCACCGACATGCCGCCGCTTACGAGGATGAGATCCGCGCCGGCTTGCTTCGCGTCCTTGATGTATCCGGCGATCACCGCCGGATCGTCGGGCGCGAGCTTCACGTCTTCCAGCTCCGTCCCCATGTTGGCGAGCTTCTGACGTACGACCGGGCCGAAGCCGTCCTTGATCCTGCCGGTAAAGACTTCGCTGCCCGTGACGATCAGGCGCACGCGCCGCGGCGGGACTGGCGCGATCGTCACGATCGGCTTGTCTTTGGCGATCGCCTCGGCTTTCGTCACCAGCTCTTCTTTGACGAATACCGGAATCGTCCGCGTGCCGGCGATGACGTCGCCTTTTTTTACGTAGCGGTCTCCGGGCAGCGTCGCGA
>DASWZY010000517.1:0-8702 GCA_036407055.1 Binatia bacterium | reverse complement strand
TACTGGCCGGAATCCGCCTGCCCACGTCTCTTAACGGAGGGAGTTATGCTCATGCGCTCGTCTACTTTAATCGTCGCCGCGACACTGGCCGCCGTGCTCGTATCGACCGCTTCCGCCCAGCAGGCGCCGGATTCGCCGGCGCAGCCCGGCGCCGCGCCGTCCAAGGCGCCGGACGCCTCGAAGCCGCTTCCGTCCCAGCAGCCCCAGCCGACGACCGTTCCCGGACGGCCGGATATTCCGAACGCCGAAGTCGCCCAAAAGCTCCGCAACGTCGCGCCGCTGCCGTTCGGCGCGCCGGCGGATAAATTACCCGTCGCCGAGCTCAAAGTGCCGAAAGGCTTCAAGGTCGACGTCTATGCGAGCGGCATTCCGAACGCGCGCTCGCTCCGCCTCGGCGACAAAGGGACGGTCTTCGTCAGCAACCGCGTTCTCGACAAGGTCTATGCGATCGTCGACAAGAACGGCAAGCGCGAGGTGAAAGTCATCGCGACGGGCCTTGACCGGCCGAACGGCCTCGCTTTCCATCAGGGGACGCTTTACATCGCCGAAGGCACGCGCATCTCCAAGCTGGAAAAGATCGAAGATAATCTCGACAATCCGCCGAAGCCGGTCGTCATTTACAGCGACTTCTTGAACCATCAATCGCACGGCTGGAAGTTCATGGCGTTGGGTCCCGACAATATGCTTTACGTCAACGTCGGCTCGCCGTGCAATATCTGCGAGCCGCCCGCCACCAACGGCCAGCTCCGGCGCATCAGCCTCGACGGCAGCAAGGCCGAGGTCTACGTGCGTGGCGTGCGCAACTCGGTCGGCTTCGACTGGAACCCCATGACGAAGGAGCTTTACTTCACCGACAACGGCCGCGACTGGGTCTCGGAAGACCTGCCGGAGGACGAGCTCAACCGCGTCACAAAAATGGGCCAGCATTTCGGCTTTCCCTATTGTCATCAAGGCACCTTCACCGACCGCGAGCTCGGCTGGGGCCGCTCGTGCGACGAATTCGAAAAACCCGTCGCGCTTCTGGGGCCACACTCCGCCGCGCTTGGCATGCGCTTTTACACCGGCAAAATGTTCCCGAGCCAATATCAGAACGCGATTTTTATCGCGCGCCATGGCTCATGGAACCGCACCAAGAAGATCGGCGGCGACGTCGTCGTCGCCAAGCTGAACAAAGACGGCAGCGTAAAGTCCGTGGAACCCTTCCTCACCGGCTTTCTCAAGAACAACGAGTATTCCGGACGACCGGTCGACGTGCAGGTCATGAAAGACGGCTCGCTGCTCGTCTCCGACGATCACGCCGGCGCGGTTTACCGCGTAAGCTACGGCAACGGCAAGGTCCCCGGAAATTGAGCGGAGCGAGGCGAGCGCTCCTACAGTCCGCCGCGGGCCTTGCGCTCGCCGTCTTTGTTTCCACATCCGTCACGGCGGCCGAGTCCGTTGATGCCCGGCTGGCTCCCTGCCTCGCCTGCCATGGAGCGCAAGGCCGCTCGGAGACGCCGCTGGTTCCTTCCCTCGGCGGCCAGCCCGAGTTTTACTTGAGCGTGCAGCTTCTCATGTTCCGCGACAAGCTCCGAGACGTCGCCCCGATGACCGAAATGCTTCACGGCGCTAGCGATGTCGAGCTTCAATCGATGGCCGCGTCCGTCGCGAAGCTGCCGCCGGCGGCGGCGTCTGCGGAGGCGATCGATCGAACGCGCGTCGACAAAGCGCGCGCGCTCATCGAGCAGCACCGCTGCAATTTCTGCCACAAAGCGAATTATTCCGGCGGCGAGAACGTCCCGCGCCTCGCCGGCCAGCGCGAGGATTATCTCGTGAAAGCGCTCCGCGACTACAAAAGCAACGCGCGCCGCGGCTACGACGCGTCGATGGCAGACGTCCTCTACCCGATCAGCGACGAGCAGCTTCTCGACCTCGCCTATTTTCTCGCGCGCCAGCGCTGAGGCTGTGTAGGCCAATGCCGCTGGAGCGGGTCGTATGGGAAAACTGCGCAAGCTGTGCGATAAAGAATCTTCAGAAGGCACCATCCGCAGCGATACATTTTCGAGGTGAATTATGCCGCGAATACCGTACGTCGATTTGTCCTCCGTCACGGACGCCGACATCAAAGGCTATCTCGACCGCGCGCGCCGCGAGGGAACGCCGCGGCCGGAGAGTCAGGCGGTGCGCGCGCACAACCCCAATGTCATCCGCGCGTTCTCCCAGGCCTGGGACCTGACCTTTCGCAACGGCGTCGTCGACCA
Source organism: Binatia bacterium (assembly GCA_036407055.1). Classification (GTDB taxonomy): domain Bacteria; phylum Desulfobacterota; class Binatia; order UBA9968; family UBA9968; genus JAJPJQ01. The sequence continues at coordinate 6,462 of DASWZY010000517.1, read as the reverse complement.
CGGGTTGAAGGAGCTTTGCCGCGTTTACGTCTCGAAATCGATCGACTGCGAATATTGAGGCGTGCAGCGCTCCGTCCAGGCTGGACGGAAGGGTCTCACGGAAGCGAAGTACGACGAGCTGCTGAACTTCGCGTCATCGGATAAATTTTCCGAGCGCGAGAAGGTCGCGCTGACGTATACGAGCGCGATCGTGTGGAACTCCGACATCGCCGATGACGCGCTCTGGGCCAAGCTGCACGAGCACTTCAGCGTGCCCGAGCTCGTCGAGCTGGGCTTCTTCATCGCGCTCACTCTCGGCCAGCAGCGCTGGATCAAGACGCTCGGCATCGGACATAACGAGACGCTCGCGGATACGTCCGCCGGCCTGGCGCCTTCGACCGCCGCGGCGGCAAAGCCCGGGTAATCTTTCGATCATGAGCGCAGACATAAACGCGTTCGCCGGCGCGCTTCCGGACATGCAAACCACCGCGGCGGCGGCCGAGTTCGTCGAGGGCGTCGCGTACGGAGATATTCCATCCCATGCGATTCGCATCGGCACGCGCTGCCTGCTCGACGGTCTCGGCCTATACGTCGCCGGCTCCGAGGAGCATTCGGTAAAAATTCTCATCGCCGAAGCCGAAGAAACCGGCGGGCGTCCCGAGGCGCTGCTGCTCGGCCGCGGAACCAAAGTTCCCGCCGCCGCGGCCGCGCGCGTTCTCGGCACGGCCGGTCACGCGCACGACTGGGACGACAGCCAGGTGAGCCGCGACCCGGCGCACGTCTACGGACTGTTGACCCACCCGACGATCCCGCCTCTCTCGAGCGCGCTCGTAATGGCGCAAAAGCTCGCGCCGGTCGACGGCAAACGCTTCATGCTCGCGTTTCTCGCAGGGTTCGAGGTCGAGTGCAAAATTTCCGAGTGGATGCGGCCGCAGCATTACCTCCGCGGCATGCATTCCAGCGCGACGGTCGGGACCTTCGGCGCGTATGCCGCAGCGGCGAAGCTCCTCGGTCTGAGCGGCGAGCGGCTGCTCAGCGGCTTCGGCATCGCCGCGAGCTTCGCCGCGGGGATTCGCTGCAACTTCGGCACGATGACCAAGCCGCTTCACGTCGGACGCGCGGCGGAAAACGGCGTCGTCGCGGCGCTGCTGGCGGCGCGTGGCTTTGGCGCCGACCCCGCGGCGCTCGACGGCCCATGGGGCTTTTTCGCGGTTCACGGCGGCGGCGTGAGCGGCGACAAAATCGCACAGGGCTTCGGCAAAACCTGGAGCATTGTCGAGCCCGGCGTCTCGATCAAGCCGTATCCGTGCGGCGTGCTGACGCACCCGACGATCGATCTCATGCTGAAGCTCGTCACGGAAAATAACGTCCTTGCGGAGAATATCGAAAGCGTCAGGGTCTACGCCGGCACGAATATTCTAAAGCCGATCCGCTACCCCGTGGCCGCGAATCACCTGCAGGCGAAATTCTCCCTGCCCGCGGCGCTCGCGATGATCGCACTCGCGCGGAAAGCCGGCAAACGCGAGTTCTCCGACGCTTTTGTCGCGAGCGCGGCGATGCAAGCGATGCAGCGGCGCATCCAAACCGAGCTCGATCCGGAGATCGAAAAGCTCGGCTTCGACAAGATGCGCTCGCGCATCGTCATGCGATTGAAAAACGGGCGGAGCGTCGATGGCTGGGCGGACGAGCGCTACCGCGGCGGGCCCGACCATCCGCTCACGGACGCCGAGGTCGAAGTGAAGGCGCGCTCCTGTTGCGAGGGAGTGCTGAGCGAAAAAAAACAGGCGGCTCTCATCGAGACCGCATGGTCGGTTACCCGGCTGCCGAACGCCGGTGTGTTAATGGAAGCCGTCAATCCGTAAGCTCACCTTGTGGCCGTCGCCTCCGCTCCCTGAGTATTTTTCGCGGTGTTCGGCCGCTGCTGCGGCGCCGCCTTTTCGCCCGCCGTCGCGTTGGTCGTGTTCTGATTTCTCCGCGCGACCTGCACGTTGCCTTCCTGAAGCTCGCGGTCGAAGCCCGGTAGGATCGCCTTGAAAAAAGCGTTTTGCACGAGGTTAACGACCATCTGCCAGGTGCTCGTCTGCGGCGACTCGACATCGCCGCTGATCGGAACGACCGTCGCGACTTCCTTGCGCGGCCGGTTCTTCAATATATTCGAGAGTCCCTGGATGACTTTCACATATGTCTTATGCCAGAAGCTCTCTTCCTGCCCCGGGCGCTGGTCGACTACTTGCAGATCCTTGAAGAGCGGCTTGACGTAGCCATCGATCTTCCCCTGGCGGATCTTGATCTCCGAGAACATCGAGAAATTTCCCGCGGCGACGTCGAAATTGGCGTAGGACCGCATGAGATCGCTCATCGTCGACATGTCGGTATTCTCGATCGCGAGATTTACGTCGACGTCCGGCCCCTTGTCCTCGGGGCGAAAAGCCACATCGAGGCGCGTCGCGCCGCTGCCCTGGAACCGGCCGGTGATATGCGCGCGCGCCGGACCTTCTTTAAATTGATTGCTCAAATTTTCGACGACGATCTTCGCATTATCCAAGAAGACACGATACGGCTTCGGCTGCGCGACCTGGTTGACGTAGCCGATGCGGCCGTCGAGCTCGAGGCGCTGGAGCTTGAACTCGAGGTCCGACTTGTTCGCCGTCTCGCGCGCGGTTTTGCCCGCCTCTTTGGTCGCCTTCTCCGTCGGCGCCGTGCTGGCGTCGCGGTGCAGATAGTCGGCGTCGAGACCTTTGACTGAAACTGTGCCGATCTGAAAGTTGGCGAGCTCGCTGTTGTATTCGACCGCTGCCTTCGCCGAGAGGACGCCCTTGCGCACATCAAATTCGTATCGTTGGGTGATCGGCTTGAAGTAGTCGAGCGTGACCCGCTCGAGGTCCAAGTCACCTTTTAGCCCGATATAAGGCTTGGCAAGAAAATCGGCATGGCCGTCGAACGCCGCCTTGCCGGTGTCGAAAACGACGGCACTGAAATTCACCGGCGAAGGATACACACCCTTCTCCGATTTAACGTTGCGAATATTCTCCGCCTCGAAATTGACTTTCGTCAGACGCAGCGGCTTGAACGGGCCGCGGTCCGCATAGGTGACATCCGCATTGCTGATCCCCAAGCGGTTGATCAGCAACGGGTAGGCCGCGTAGAGCGCGTCCTGCCAGCCTTTGTCCTTAATCGGCGTCGGACTCTTCGCCTCGGCCGTGAAATTCGCGAGGTTCAGATAGAGCTTCGGATCGTTGAACTGAAAGTCGCCGACGAGCCGGCCGTGCAGCAAAGCTCCCCAGTGCACGCTCGCGTGCAGGTCGGGAATATAGGCGACCGGCGGATCCGGATGCGCCTGCTGGTAGAGATACATCTGTTCGAGATCCAGCGACAGGCCGATCGGATGGAAGTCGAGCTTCCCGATGCGCACGCTATAGCCTGTCAACCGCGCGTTCATGTCGCGCTCGACTTTGCGCCTGAGCGGCTCATCGATCATGAAAGCCAGGACGAATAGGAGCAGAAGCAGGAACGCGACGACGCCGGCCGTCCATAAAAACCAGCGTCGGTGCAGAGCTCCGCCCAACCAATCTGGCATCGATCTGCTTCTCATAATCTTATTTTACCGGATCGCACGCGCATGAATCCGGGGGTAGTTACCCCATATACCCGTGCAGGTAGTTACCCGATGCGAGTTACCAAAAACTTTACAACCAGTGAGACAGCTTTACAGCCGGAAAAGCTAACGAGCGGCCTGACTGAAGGCAGGGAGCAGTTCATCCCACAGAGCGGGAGTGATTCGTACGCCGTGCCGTGTGGTGAGATATTCCATCTCGTGCAGAACGCGCCGGAAGAGCTCAGGACGGAATTTATAATTCTCGACCCAGCCCGTTTTGGTGAACGACCACAAGCAGCCGGTGTCGGCGAGCCGCCGGAGCGATTCGAAGCCGATGCGCTGGCGCTCTTCCGGCCATTTCAGATCGAATAAGTCCGCGAGCGCGGCAGGCGCCGAAAGCGGCAGCCCTTTTAAGAAGTTGATGATCCGCGTCGCGACGAAAAGCGTGTAGACGTCTTCGCGCTCGAAGTCATCGCCGGTCGAAGCCATGGCGGTGAGGCGCGAGCTCACGTAATCGGCGTCGGCGAACACGTCGCCGCGGGCGATCGGCGCATTCGGCGTCCGGTAAAAAGGCGACGCGCCAAGCAGCACCGGCAGGCGCGCGTTGAACGCCAGCGTCTGGATCATACTCGCGAGGCTTTCGTTCGGCAGCCCGAGGATTTGGTACGACGTGATTTTCAAACCGAGGCGATGCGCCTTATCGACGATCTTTAGATAGGCGCTCAGCGTATGCGGCCGCTTGGTCGTCTCGCGCACCGTCTTGTCCGAGCTCACCAGCGCCAGATTCAAATGCGAGAAACCCGCCACCGCCATGAGCTCCAGCGCTTCATCGTCGAGACTCAGGTAGCTGATGCCGTTCATCGCGACGAGCTCGAGCGCGCCGGCGGGATAACGCGCGATGATGCGCCGGCAGAGCTCTTTGAAAGCAGCTTTATAATAGGTGAGGTTATCGTCCTCGAAATCGATTATGCGATATCCCTGCCGGTAGCGCACGTCGATTTCGTCCAGAACGTTCTCCAGCGAGCGGAGCCGGTACTTCGCGCCGAACGTCGTATGCACGGAGCAGAACGAGCATCGGTGCGGGCAGCTCCGCGAGGTGATCACGAAGGTCAGCGGCTTAGCGCCAAGGCGGTAATGCTCCGGCGCGAAGTCGCCGAGATCGGGAAACGGCAGGTCGTCGATCGGAAAATTATCCTCGATCGGATTGAAGACGATCTCGCCGTCTTTTTTGTAGGCGAGATTGGGCACCGCCTCGACGGGCTTGCGCCCGAGCAGGAATTGGAGAAATTCCACGAACGGCCGCTCCCCTTCGCCGCGAACGACATAGTCGACAGCGCGCGAGGCGAGCAGCGATTCGGGGGCGGCCGACGCGTGCGAGCCGCCGAGGATTACCGGGGCCGTCGAGCGGCGCTTTACGCGCCGCGCGACCTCCAGCGCCTCGCGGTAATAGGGCGTGAACAGCGACGAGATGCCGACGACGTCCGCGTTCAACGCGGCCAAATCCGCTTCGATCTCATCGAAGGACGCGCCGAAGTGATAGTAGCGATGGAAAGTGGAGAACGGCGAGCGGTCGGCGGCCGGATAGTATTCCGTCAGATATGCGAGCGGCGGCGGAATCGCGGCGGTCTGCCGCCTGCCGCGGTGATAGTCGCGCACGATGACGTCGACGCCGGGCAGATGCTTCTCGACGGCGGCCTTCATATAGCACAGCCCAATCGGCTGCAGCCGCACGTCGGTGTCGTAGAAGTCCTCCACCGGCGGTTGCACCAGGACGATTTTCATGGTCGTCTTATAAACGATCCCGCTCGGGGATGAAACATGCGCCGTCGAACATTTGTTTTCCTGCTGGCCGTCGGCTTTTTGATTTTAGCCAGCGGAAAGAAATCCTTTTCCGCGGAGAAGAGCGGCAAACTCGTGCCGGTGCGCATCGGCGTCGTCTCGCGCAGCACCCTCGACATGCCGTACTATGTCGCGCGCGACCGCGGCTTTTTCCGCGAAGAAGGACTCGAGGTCGAGATCGTGCTCGTGCGCTCGAGCCTCTCGGTCCAGGCGCTGCTTAGCGGCAGCATCGCCTTCGCGACCGCGACGGGCACGGCGGTGAACGCCGCGGTGAGCGGCGCCGACGTGCGCGTAATCTTCGCGATGACCGACCGGCCGTCGTTCGATCTCATCGCGCATCCGTCGATCGCTACGATCCAGCAGCTCCGCGGGCACAAGATCGGCTACGGCGGCATCGGCGGCTTGTCGGAGACGATCGTGCGCCAGATTCTCACGTCCAATCGCGTTGCGCTCGATCAGGTCACATTTCTCGCGCTCAACGCGAGCGACCTGACGTATCCGTCGCTCAAGGCCGGCGTCATCGACGCCGCCATGCTGCAGATCCCGCCGACGTTTCTCGCGCAGGACGAAGGCTATCGCAAGCTCGCCGCCGGCGCGGACTATTACCGCGTCGTGCAGGGCGGGCTCACGACGACGCGCGCGGTGCTTTCGGAGCGTCCCGAGCTCGCCATCCGCATGATTCGCGCCACGCTGCGCGCGGTGCGGCTGATCAAGAGCGACCGGAAGTACGCGCTCGACTTCATGAAGGGCCCCTACCTGGAGCTCGGCAAGGAGCGGGACAGATTCGTGGAGCGGATCTACGAAGCGGCGGCGCAGGGATATCTCGCGAACGGCGCGGTCGAGGAAAATCTGCAGCGCGAAATGATCGCGACCGCCGCGCGGCGCTTGAAGCCGCCGCCGGCGGTGCCGCCGGAGCGCGTGTTCGATTTCACGCCCGCGCTGAAAGCCGCGGAAGCCGCTCGTTGAGAAATCAGGCCGGGATGCTGAGTGCGATGACGCCGCGTCAGCAGCGCGGGTCTCCGGACCATGAACTAAGCGCTCAAAACTAC
>DASWZY010000516.1:0-5114 GCA_036407055.1 Binatia bacterium | reverse complement strand
CTTATCCAGAGTGGCGGAGGGATCGCGGCCCGTAGATGCCACAGCAACCGGTTTCACCGAAAGGTGAAACGCTGGTGCTAATTCCCGCCTCCGGGACATCCGGGGGGAAGATAAGGTGAGGGTAAAAACCTCTTCTTATCTCGTGAGAAGAGGTTTTTTTTTGGCCATGAGAGCGCTGAAAACGCCCATCTGCTTCGTTGCGCTTCGAACGCCCTCGCTCGACGTACAAAAACAGTACGCCTGCGCTCGGTCGTTTCTCGCACGCCGCATCTGGGACATTTTTGAGCGGTCTCAAAGAAGACAATGACGACGCGACTCAGCCAGGACGAGATCGAGCGCTACAGCCGCCAGATCATGATTCCCGACTTCGGCGGCAAGGGCCAGATCCGGCTCCGCGAGAGCAAGGCGCTCGTGATCGGCGCCGGCGGCCTGGGGTCGCCGGCCGCGTTCTATCTCGCCGCCGCGGGCGTCGGCGCGCTCGGGCTCATCGACGGCGACCGCGTCGAACTGTCGAACTTGCAGCGGCAGATTTTGCACGCGACCCGGGACATCGGCCGCGAGAAGGTCGCGTCGGCGAAAGAAAAGCTCGCGGGATTGAATCCCGAGATCGCCGTTAAGATTTATCCGACAAGGCTCGACGCCGGCAACGCGGCGGAGATTTTCGCCGGCTACGATTTCATCGTCGACGGCAGCGACAACTTCGATACCAAATTCCTCGTGAACGATATCGCCGTCTCGCTCGGCAAAGCCTTCTCGCACGCCGGCATCGTGCGCCTGCAAGGGCAGACAATGACCGTCGTGCCGTGGAAAAGCGCTTGCTACCGCTGCGTCTTTCAGGAGCCGCCGGCTCCGGGCGAGCTGATGAATTGCCAGCAGGCGGGCATACTCGGCGCGGTCGCCGGCGTGATCGGCGCGATTCAGGCGACCGAGGCGATCAAATATCTCAGCGGCATGGACGAAGAGCTGCTGACCGACCGCGTGCTCACTTACGACGCGAAAACGATGAGCTTCAGAAATATCGAGGTACGGAAAAATCCCGCGTGCGCCGCCTGCGGCGAAAAGGCGGAGAGGAGAAGCCATGAGCTACGTTAAAGGGTTGAAGTGTCGCGAGTGCGGCCAGGATTATCCCAAAGAGCCGCTCCACGTCTGTGAGACCTGCTTCGGTCCGCTGGAGGTCGTCTACGACTACGACGCGATCAAAAAGGCGCTCTCGCGCGAGAAGATCGCGGAGCGGGCGAAAAATCTCTGGCGCTACCGCGAGCTGCTGCCGATCGACGGCGAGCCGCGCGCCGGCCTCTACTCCGGCTTCACGCCGCTCGTGCGCGCCCATCGCCTCGGCGAAGTGCTGGGCGTGAAGGAGCTGTACATCAAGGACGACTCGGTCAACCATCCGACTTTCTCTTACAAAGACCGCGTCGTCTCGGTCGCGATCTCCAAGGCGATCGAGTTCGGCTTCGAGACCGTCTCGTGCGCCTCGACCGGCAACCTCGCCAACTCCGTCGCGGCGCACGCCGCCAAGGCCGGGCTCAACTGCTACGTCTTCATCCCCGAGGGTCTCGAGCAGGGAAAAATCATCGGCTCGGCGATCTACGGCCCGAAAACAATCGCAATCCAGGGCAACTACGACGACGTCAACCGGCTTTGCAGCGAGATCGGCGATAAATACGGCTGGGCGTTCGTCAACGTGAATCTCCGTCCGTACTACGCCGAGGGCGCCAAGACGCACGCGTTCGAAGTCGCCGAGCAACTGGGCTGGAAGCTGCCGAAGCACATCGTCGTCGCCTCGGCCGGCGGCACGATTCTTCCGAAGCTGCACAAGGCATTCAAAGAGCTCGAGCAGGTGGGACTGATCGAATCGAGCGAATGCAAAATCTACACGGCGCAGGCGACGGGCTGCGCGCCGATGGTCCAGGCGCTGAAAAAAGGCGCCGACCTCATCAGTCCGGTGAAGCCGAACACGATCGCGAGCTCGATCGCGATCGGCAATCCCGCCGACGGCTACTACGTGCTCCAGGCGGTGCGGGAGTCCGGCGGCTGGGGCGAGAGCGTAACGGACGAAGAGATCATCGACGGCATCAAGCTGCTCGCGCGCACCGAGGGAATCTTCACGGAGCCCGCGGGCGGCACGGAAGTCGCCGTGGCGAAGAAGCTCATCCAGCAGGGAAAAATCCCGCGCGACGAGTCGATCGTGATCAGCGTCACAGGCAACGGCTACAAATGTCTGGAGTCGGTCGTCGCGAGCGTCGAGCAGCCGTTCAAGATCAACGCGACGTTGAAGAACTTCGACGACCTCTACGCCGAGCTCGCCGAAACCGCGCCGGGAAAAGTCGCGGCGGGAAAATAAGCGCTGCCGTTACTGAATTTGCAGCGGCAGCGTTATGTCTTTAAAATTCCCGAGCGCGTCCGTGAGACGAAACGTCAGAGAGTGAGTCCCCTGGGCGCCGGCGCCCGGCATGCCGGTGATAGTGCCGGCCGGGCTCTCGGCCAGGCCCGAGGGCAGACTTCCACCGACCAGCGACCAAGTGTACGGCAATTTTCCGCCGGAGGCTTTGAGCGTCGCCGCATAATTTTTGCCTATCACGCCCTTCTTCAAGCTCTTGGTCTTACTCACGAGCGCCGGATAAACGACGATTGAGAATTGCTTCGACACCGAGCCGCTCGCGCTGTCGGTTACGCGGATCGTAAAGCTAAGCGGCTTCTTGTTGTTGGCCTTGGTCGCCACTCCGCTGATTACGCCGGTCGATGCATTGAGAGTCAGACCGGCCGGCAGCGCGCCGGAAATAACCGTCGCGTGATAGGGCGCGGCGCCTCCCGTGATTTGTAAGTTGGTATTGTAGTTCAATCCCGCGGCGCTGCTCGGCAGGGAATTGGCGCCGACGGCGAGCGGCGGCGGCGCAACCGTGGTCGTCTGGCTCGCGGTATTGTTCGACGGGTTGAAGTCGTCTTCATTCGCCGCCACGGTCGCGGTGTTTGTCGCGGGGCCGATCGCGGTCGCCGTCGCGACGATCGTGACGGTGGCGCTCGCGTGATTGAGTATGCTGCCGAGGTTACACGTGATCGTGGTGGTGCCGCTGCAGGCGCTGCCCTGGCTCGGCGTGGCCGAAACGAGGCTGAGATTCGCCGGTAAGGTATCCGTCAGCGTGACGCCGGTCGCATCGATGAACCCGCGGCTTTTTACCGTCAGCGTGTACGTGACATTATTGCCAACGATGACGGGGTCGGGTGCATCGCTATTGGTCAATGCCAAATTCAATCCAGTCGCGACAGTAGTGAGTGCGGCGTCCGCCTGGATAAGCCCGAAGCCGCTGTTGTTGTCGAAGCCCGCCGTCCCCATATCGATCGCCGAATTCTCCAGTGCATCGTAAACTGCTCCAGGAGTGAGCGTCGGATTCGCCTGCAACAGAAGCGCCGCCACGCCTCCGGCGTGCGGCGCGGCGGCCGAGGTACCGAAGAAATTGGGATGCCCGTCGGATTCGGGGTCATCACCGGCGAAGAAGAACGTCGTATTCGCTCCGTCGGGCGCGGTGATCTCAGGCTTGTCCGCGCGCGCGTCGCTTATGGAATTTCCATCTGTGTCGAATAGAACCGCTGTTCCTCCGGCAGACGAATAGGATTCCAGGACCGGCGGCGAAACGCCGAAAGCGGGCGTCTGCTTATACCAGGCGGCGCCGACCGCCTCGGCCCCGTTCGCGTTAGAGTGACCGAAAATCGTGCTGCTCTGCGTATCGAATTCATTCACGGTCATCGATCCAAAGTACACGTATTTCACGATGTTCGGATTCGTTGCGCCGGCGAACTTAACGATCATGAGATTGACGTTCAACGGCGAACTGCCATTGTTCGTGAAGGAAAAAATTTCCACCGGGTCGGCGCCGACGTTATCGAAGGTGCTGCCCTCGATGACCTGCGTCGCCGAGCTGTTGAGAAGATAAATATCGAGATCGTTGCGCGCGCCGGGTGAGCCGCTCACGGAAAACATTGGCGTATCCCACTGCAGACTGAACGTAACGCTCCCGTGCGCCGGGATCGTGAGGCTTTGAAAAGGATCGCCGGGGCCGAAGTTGTGCGCAACGCCGCCGAAAAAGTGCGGCGCTCCGACCGCTGAAGGGAATTGCCCATCGACAAAGGTGCTGCCGGAGCTGAAGGCGTGCTGATAGCTCTGTCTCGCCTCGTTGCCCGCGGCGGAAAAATAGGCCGCGCCGCCGGCCACGACGGTGTCCACCGCCTGCGCGACGATGCCGTCCTGAAACATCGGCTCGTCGAAGTAGAAAACATCGTCGACGATCACGTCCGCGCCAGCATTTTTCAGCGCCAGAATGTTGTTAGCGAACGACGCTTCGCTAACGAATGCCGTCGCAAAGGAAAGAGACGCGCCGGGGGCAACATCGTGGACAATCTGCAGCATCGCGCGGCCCTCGTCGGTTCCATCGAAGGACGAGCACTGTTGCTGCGTAAGATCCTGGATCACTGTGACCGTCGAGAGGTCGCCGCTAGTAACGTCGCCTGAGGCGCCGCCCAGGCAGTTGAAGCTGTCGGACAGCACTCCGACTTTGACGCCGGTGCCGTCGACATCGAAGCTGGTGCGCGCAGCGTCCGCCAGCATCGAGACATCGCCTTGACTCGTCACGGCGCCGGCGCGCCTGCCGGCCATCGACTCGCGCGCGAAGCGCAGGCTGCGCAGATCTCCGGCGATGCCGATTGCGGAAACCGGCAGCTCGCCGGAAACGATTCGTCCAGAAACGGATGCGTGCTGCATGCCCAAAGCCTCGAGGTCGGCCTTGAGCGTTTTAGCATCGTCTTCGGCGACCGCTTTGATAACTACTCGGTCCTCGGCCAGCCTGACGAGGCGATTAGGCGCGTGCAGCGGCGCCGCCGTCCGTTGCTCGGTCTGCGCCGAGTGCTGATCCTGAAGATCGATCAGAGCCGGCGTGAGCTTCCCCGATCGGGCATTTTTGCCGGTCTGGGCACCGGCCGCTACGGCCGTGAAAATCAGACAGCCGGCGATAATCCAAAACGTATATCGTCTAAGCGAGTTGAAAGGGTTAAAAAATGTCATTTCAACACCCCTGCCAAAATCGCCCAAATTCCGCATTCTGCCACCTTTGGGCGCGATT
>DASWZY010000515.1:0-8891 GCA_036407055.1 Binatia bacterium | reverse complement strand
GCAAGGGAGAGACGGACGAGGCCTCGTTCCAGTAGATCCCGTTTCAGGAGGCCTTTTACTGAAGTGGACAATTTAGGGTACGGGCTTTCGCCCGCGTTGTCAACGGCCGGCGAAAAAATTTCATCTCACTTTCGCGCAAGCGGCCGCGGCGCGCCGTCGCCGCCAAAAATTTTTATCGACAGCGCAGCCGGCGCCGGCGCATTTTTTCTTTTCTTTCCCGCCGCGGCGTGGCGGCGCGCCTTGCCGCGGACCGTGACGGCGGCGCGTATCTGTTCACCGTCGAGATCGAGAGAGTCGCAGAGCGCCAGAAACGAGAAGACGCGTCGCGATGCGCTAAAAAACCAGCGCCGCGCCTCCGCCCTGAGCTCCGGGTGAGCCGCATCGTCGAGGCACGCGAAGGCGTCTTCGAGAACGGCGCAGAGGAGCGCCGTCTCCGGACAATCCAGCGCGCTCTGCCCGGAATCGAAAAACGGCGCCGGCGGGCGCGCCTTGAGCGGCTTCAGCCACGAATGAGAATGCCCGCGCGCGGCGGCGTCTCTTGTCCGCGGTCTACCGCGCCGCCGCTTCATACGCCGCTCCGCGCTTTTGGCCGCGCACGGTCTCTGCCGCCCGCCGCCAGCGCCTCGTCGATGCTCGCCTCGGCGTCGCTCTCGCTCTCGCCGAGAACTTCGGCTATCTCGCGCGCCAGCAGGCGGCGCGCCTTTTCGAGCAGGCCGTCGCCGTTGAAACGGTTGATGCTGCCGATATCCGTAAGCAGCGCGATGAGGTCGGCTAGGTCGAGCGCCGCGCCGGAGGCGAAAAGTCTCAAGTGATCGTGCGCGCGCAGTCTCCCGTTGACCGCCGGCCGCGGCGGCTGAGCCAGACGATCGAGCACTTCGGGGATCTCGGATTTCGCCAGCAGGCGCCGCACGCCCGCGGCGGGCGCCCGGCCGAACGGCACAAAGAATTCCGGGCCGCCGTCACCGAGCGGAATCAAGTGGTGAAACTTGACGCGCTCGCCGCCGACCACTTTGCTGACGACCGGTCCGATGAGACAAGGACCCTGACGAGGATAGCTGATTTTAGTTCCCTCGCTGAGCTGCATTTTGGAGTTTCCTTCGAACGCGCCCGCCCCAAAAAGACAAAAAGGCGGTTGCCCGCTGGACGAGCGAACCGCCTCCGCAGTGCCCGGCGGTCGGCAGCCGGGCGTTCGCCCTGTCCTGTGGGCGCCAGTCGCTTTTAAGTATAGCAGACGCGGGTGAATAAGATAGAGCGGGGGAACGGCGGCGTCTTTTATGCTTTTGCTCGCGCGCCGCCGTCGAATCGGCGGAGCCGGGGGCCATCAAATTCTTTTATCGTGTCATTTAAAAATTCGATGGCTCAGGGTTATTGAGAATTCAATAACGGCCCGAAATGCTTTTCGGCGAACTTCCATATTTGGAGAATTCGAAACGTTACTGAGCTATAGAAGCTCAGTTCACCGAGCGACTTTCTCCCTGCGTGTGATGCGGCGGGGCAGGACGAACGGAGCCTATGCGCGCTCAGTACGGCGAGCCGTCCTTGCGCACGAACTTCCACTTGCCTTCGACCATCAGCGCCTTGAGGTCGTCGTCGGGGTAGCTGCCTTCGTCGCCGGGCGTTCGGTCGCCGATCTCGAGATAGACGACGTCTTCGCCGGTCTCGTTGATAAGACAGTGGCCGTTGCCGGTACCCGCCTGGAAGCCGGCGCACATGCCCGGCGACAGGACCGTGCGGCCTTCGTCGGTGTGCAGCGTCGGGCGCCCCTCGACGATGTAGATGAACTCGTCCTGCCGCGTATGCGCGTGGCGCAGCGCCGAGGCCGCCTTGGGCGCGAGGCGCGTGAGATTGACGCCGAAGTTGGCGAGGCCGAACAGGTCGCCGAGCGGGCGCTTTTCTCTCCCCGCCATGCGCGCGGCGAACGGCTCGGGGTAGGCCGAGGGCTTGGCGCGCGGCGGCGCGTCGGCCGCGCGGATGGCGACCGGTCTCGTTTCCCGGGACATTTATCCTCCTAAAGCTTCCCGTACTTCTCGTTGAACTCTTCCTGCGTCATGGCGAGCAGCATGATGCCCTCGATGAAGCCGACGACGGCGGGGATGAACGTCCAGAAGAAAATAGCGTAGAGGACGCCCCAGCCGATTTGTCCGAGGTAGAACTTGTGAACGCCGAGGCCGCCGAGGACGAGCGCGAGCAGCCCGGCGACGAGCTTGCTCTTGCCGTTGGGCGCGATGCCGGCCCAGGCGTTCGGCGCCGGTAGTTGGCGCACGCCGCACTTGGGGCAGATCTCGGCCTTGGCTTTGATGATCGCGCCGCACTCGGAGCAGAATTTCTCGTCGGCGGCTTTTCGCGGCGTTTCGTCCATGATTCCGTCCTATATGCCGGTGCCGCGGGAATCAACGCCGCCGCGGCGCTTGAAATCATTTCAAAATACATCGCAGAGCGATTCAAAGCGCCTTTCGTTATCATCATAGCGCCGATTCGTATCAGCGAATTACCAGTTAATTCTTGATTTCGGCATCTCAGCTACCGAAGTTACGATTTTGTAATACCAATTATACAGATAAGTACCTTGCCATGTTACAGAGGTAAAAACTTGCCCAAAAGACGCCATATGGCGACATCGCCATCAGAATTAACTTGACAGCCGCATAGGTAATAAGGCAAACTGCCGCAAAAAAAATTCTGTCCTCTAAGGCGTAGGCGCTTCCCCTCTTCGAGCGCCGAGTAGAACGGGAGGCTTTGGGATGAAGGGCGCAGCTTTATGGGCGGTCTTGCTCGCGGTGAGCCTGTTTTATGCGGCGCCGCGATCCGACGCGGCAACGTTGATTGCATGCGTAGCGAAGAACGGCAACGTGAGGATCGTGGATGACGACTCCGATAATTGTAAGAAAAACGAAACACCGCTCGCGTTCGGCCTCACCGGACCGACAGGTCCCACGGGACCTCAAGGCTCGACAGGTCCGCAGGGTCCGACAGGATCACAAGGAACTCAGGGCGTCACCGGACCGACCGGACCAACGGGCGCAACGGGTCCCACTGGTCCGACGGGTGACACAGGCGCAACCGGCCCGACCGGACCGACGGGTGCGACAGGCCCCACCGGCGTCACGGGACCAACGGGAGCAACCGGGGCCACCGGCGCGACGGGACCAACGGGGGCGACGGGTCCCACCGGTCCGACGGGTGACACAGGCGCGACGGGTCCGACGGGTCCGACCGGCGCAACTGGAGCTACGGGCGCCAGTGGCCCGACAGGACCAACGGGGCCGACTGGTGCGACGGGAGCGACTGGTGCGACGGGCCCGACTGGCGCCACCGGACCAACAGGAGCAACCGGGCCCACAGGTGCGACGGGCGCGACGGGTGCCACCGGCGCTACAGGTCCGACCGGCCCGACTGGAGCCACGGGCGCAACGGGTCCCACCGGTCCGACTGGTGACACGGGCGCGACCGGCCCGACGGGTCCGACCGGCGCGACGGGCGCGACCGGTATTAACACGACGATTTTGACCGGCGGCACCGGCGACAACGTTCTAGAGCCGGATACCGCGGTGGCTATGTCGCCCGGAAACGGCAGCGGTACGCCGGTCGGCATTCCGCTACCGCCCGGAGTTCTCGCGAATCTCCGCGTCGCTCTGAGCGATGCGCCGGGAAGCGGCCAAACCGTGCTGATCATCGTGGTGATTAACAACAGCGACTCGGATATCACCTGCACGATCGCCGACACCGACGATACGTGCTCGGACCTGGTGAATACCGCGCCGCTTAACGGCGATGAAAAGATAACCGTCGAGGCGGTGACCAGCGACGCGGCCGTCACAACGAAAATCGCTTTCTCGCTCGGCTTTACGCTTGCAGCTTCGCCGGGAAACTAGCGAAGTTGGATAAGTAGCGACGAAAATCGGTTTTTCGCTCGCCTTTACGCAGTAAGCAACCTGCCCCTGAGCAGGCGGGCGCCGGAAACGGCGTCCGCCTGCTTTTCTTTCTCGCGTTTCGCGAAGCTCCGCGCGCACATTTGCGTTTCGTAATCAAAATTTTTCTTGACTCCTTTGTGCTTTACGTTCACCCTGAGCGCGGGAGGGTCTTGCTTGATGCGCAAACGAATCGGGAGACGATGGCTCTGTCTAAACCTGATTTCCAACGCTCACATACCGTTCCGATTTACGCGCGCGCTGGCGCGCGAATGGCGCCCGCGCCGCTGGCGCACCGACAAATAACCCCGCCGCCGGTCCGAAAAATTCGGGAGTATTCCATGAAAAACTTAACGCGCTCGTGCATCCTCGCGTCCGCGCTGCTTTCACTCACGGCGGCGGCGTTCGCGCAATACCAGCCTGCGCCCTATGGATCGCAGACGTACGGCGCGCCCGCGCCTTACGGGCAGCCGAACCCGTACGCGCCGGCGATGCAGCCGGGCGGCCTGATGCCGTCGGCGACCTTCGCTGCGCTCGTCGCGGCGTACGAGGAGCACGCGCGCTACTGGAGCGGCAAGGGCGTCGTGCTCACGCCGCGCGAGCTTTTCGCGCGCCAATGGGGTGTGCGCTATTCACAATTGAGTCCCGACCGGCTGCGCGTCGTCTTCCTGCCGCCGCCGAACGCGACAGCCGGCGGTGAGGCCGCCTACGTCGTCGACTTGACGACGATGCAGATTGTGGAAAGAACTTTCGGCCGGTAAGCGCGCGCTTAGATGAAAAACGGGTGGGCGTTTTTCTCCATGCGGTAGCCGATGATTGTATGCCAGGATTCGCTGGGCAGCGATCCTTTTCGGGCGGCGGGGGCGTGGTCGCACTTGGGGCAGTGCTTCAGCTTGGGCGCCGCGGCGGCGCTTTCGCGCTCACGCAACACCAATTCGAAAACGCTAGCGCAGCTCCGGCAGCGGAAGGTCCAAATTCCTGTGTCCATGCTCCCGAATATGCTCCGTACCGCTCAAGGCGCAAGGTTTTTTACAGAATCGTAACGATCAATTCACCGAAACGACACGTTTGAACGCGCCGGGAGCGAAAAAGGGGCCCAGCGCCCCTTTTTTCGAATGATGTCGCTATCTGCGCGCGACCGGCCCGCATCATCCGCGCGCAGCTAAAAGCGCTGTCCGGCGCCTTCCCGCCAAAATTGTGCGTCACACTGCGACAGACTGCGACATTTCGGCGCATTTTTTTGTTGATTGACTTCGCGGGCAGGTTCACAATCTGCGGCTGAAGGAGAAAATTATGCCGAAACGAATGGCAAAGAGAAAACGGTCGGGCGCTCAGCGGCCGAAGTCGCGGGACATGACGCGCACGGAGATCCACGCGCTCTTCAAGGACGTGGAGAATCCGAAGCAGCGGGCGTTTCTAGCGGCTTACGTCAAAACGAAGCGGACGCTCGCGGCATCGCAGCTCACGGGCGTGTCGCGCGAGGCGCATTACAACTGGCTCCGCCACGATGTGCACTATGGCGATCACTGGCGCCGCGCGCGCAAAATGCTCGGCGACCTCGTCGAGGAGGAGGTGATCCGGCGCGCGGTCGACGGCTATGCGAAGCCGGTCGTCCACGGCGGAAAAGTCACGGACCGTTACAAAAACTATTCCGACCGGCTCGCGGTTTTTCTGCTGAAGCATTTAAAGCCCGAGGTCTACAACGTGCGGCAGCGCGAGCCGGAGATCGGCGGGCCGACGCACATCAACATCACCGTCAAACGCCCGGACGATCCCAGGCGCGAGCCCGCGACCGAGCTTCCGACGATTACGCTCCCGATCCCCGAAAAAAAAGAATAGCGCGCCGCGCGCCCACAAAACATGCGGCGAAAAATCCCGCGACGTTCGATTGGATGCGGGCGATTGTAGGGGCACTGCGTGCCGTGCCCGCGTAGGCTCAGACGCCCAGCTTCTCTCGCCCCTCTTCCAGCACTTCGGCGAAGCGCGCTTCGAGCGCGGCGTTGACGCGCGGGCAGTTGGCGACGACCGCGGCGGCCCAGTCGAGGTATTCTTTGCGGCGCGCAACGTCCCACATCGTGGGCGGCGAATGCGTGACGTCGGCGACGTTGGCGATCTTGTCGCCCAGCTTGATGAGCACGGCGTCGGCCGAGAGGCCGTTCGCGTGCTCGATCTGGAGGCGCTTGCGCTCCGCTTTGCGGAGCGACTTGTCGTCGGTGACCGCCTCGACGAGCGCCCGCACGCGCGCGCCGAAGGCGGCCTCGAGCTCGGCGGGCGTGGTCTTCGTATCTTCGAGCGTACCGTGGAGGATCGCCGCCGCGAGAATCTCGGGGTCCGTCACGCCGCCGACCTCGGCCAGGAGCATCGCGACCGCGAGCGGATGGTTGACGTAAGGCGACGCCTCCTCGTCCTTGCGTTTCTGCGCGCGGTGCTTGCGCGCGGCGAAGTCCGCGGCGCGGAGCAAGAGCAGCGGTTCCATGCGCGGATTGTCGCGGGCACGGCGGCGATTGTCAAACGTGGCTCGACAGGCCTGCCCTCAGCAAAGTCGAAGGGCTCACCACAAAATGGATTGCGCCTGTCCGCAAGGGAGCGCATCGCAGATTCATTGCAATGGGTTTGCCGTGAGCGCAGTCGAACGGTCGAACGCGCTTCTTGAGTCTCGCTGCGCGTTCTGTTAGCGTTTTTTTACCTCGGCGCCATGAACTTTCCACCGCATCTCGCCCGCCGCTGGGACGGCAAGCGCTACCACTCCCTCAATCGGGCGCTCAAGGATGCGTTTCACGCGCGCGTTCACAAGATCGGCATCCGGATGGATTTCACCTGTCCAAATCGCGACGGCACCGTCGCCGTCGGCGGCTGCATCTACTGCAACAACTCAAGCCACACACCGCAGGGCTTCCGCGCCGGAACGTCCGTGACCGAGCAGCTCGCGCAGGGCGCGGCGGCGCTCGCGCGCCGCCACCACGCGGAGAAGTTCATCGCCTATTTCCAGAGCTACTCCAATACCTACGGGCCGCCGGAAAAATTGGCGCGCCTTTACCGCGAGGCGCTCGCGTTCCCCGGCGTCGCCGGGCTCGCGGTCTCAACGCGGCCCGACTGCGTGCCGGATGAGGTGCTCGATCTGCTCGCGGAGCTCGCGCGCGGGACTTATCTTTGGCTCGAGATGGGGCTGGAATCGATGCACGACAAGACGCTCCGCTGGGTCAACCGCGGGCACGATCTCAAGGATTTTATCGACGCGGTCGCGCGCGCCAAGGCGCGCGGGCTCCGCGTCTGCGCGCATCTGATCCTCGGCTTCCCCAGCGAGACGCGCGACGAGATGCTCGAGGCGGCAGCGCTCTTCAACGCGCTCGGCGTCGACGGCGTCAAGCTGCACAATCTCCACATCATCCGCGATACCGCGCTCGCGGAGATGTACCTGCGCGAGCCCTTTCCCTTGATGTCGCGCGAGGAATACGCCGATCTCGCGGTCGATTTTTTAGAGCGGCTTTCGCCGGAGATTGTCATCCACCGCTTGTCGGGCGAGACCTACCGCGCGCTCACGGTCGCGCCGGAGTGGTCGATCGACAAGATCGGCACACACAACGCGATCCAGCGCGTGTTCGAGGCGCGCGACGCGTGGCAGGGAAGATTGTTCCAAGAGGTTTCACGTTTCGAGTTTCGAGCTTCAAGTTCGACGGAGGCGGCGCCGTGAACGGCAATATGCGCTTGATCCATTCCGTCCTGCCGGCGACCGTCGACCTGCGCGTGACGATCCCGGAGAGCCATCCGTCGGCGCGAAACCTCGGCGCGGAGCGCTCCGGCTCCGGCACGATCGTCGATCCCGACGGTTACATTCTCACCGTGCATTACATCACCGTCGGCGCGCATTCGATCGTCGTAACGACCGCCGACGGCGAGGAGCTGCCCGGCACACTCGCCGCCGATGACCAGGAGAGCGGGCTGGCGCTGGTGAAGATTCCCGGCCGCGATCTGCCCTTCCTCAAGGCCGCGCCGGCGGAAAGCGTTCAGCTCGGCGCGCCAGCGCTCATCGTCGCGAGCGGCGGCGAAGGCCAGCGGCGGACGAGCGGCGGCTACATCACGTCGTTCGAGGGCTACGACGGCCACTGGGAATACATGCTGGAGAAGAGCATCCGCCTCACCGCGCCCAATCCCGGGATGGGCGGCGGCTCGCTGGTCGATTTCTCCGGGCAGTTGATGGGCGTCGTGTCGCTGAATCTCGGCGAGATCGCCAAGTGCACGCTCGCCATTCCGATCGAGCTTTATCTCAAATACGAATCGGAATTGAAGCAGTACGGTCGCGTGCGCAGCCGGCCGCCCCGCCCGTGGCTGGGCATTTATCCGCAGCACATGGGCGGCCACGTCGTGATCGCGGGCCTTGTCCCCGGCGGCCCAGGCGAGCAGAGCGGCCTCAAAGAGGGCGATATTATCGTGAAGGTGGAGACGCAGGATATCCGCTCGCGCGCGGAGCTTTACCGCGAGCTGTGGAAAAAGCGGCCCGGAGACCGCATCTCGCTCAGGATTCTCCGCGAGGAAGAATCGCTCGAGCTCGCGATCGTCGGCGCCGATCGGCGCGCGCGCTACGGACGCTAGTCGTCCGAGCTGGCTTTCTGAATTTCGCCCTTGCCGGTGACCTTGATGGATTGGGCGGGCATGTAGGCGTCGGGCTCGTACTTGATCATCGCTTTATCGGTCCGCTGCAAGTCCTTCAACTTGATCTTCGAGCCGTCCTTCTCGATGTCGGTGTGGTCGTCGACGCCGACGACTTCTTCGCGGACCTTGCCTTTGCGCTCGTGCTGAAACGTGATCGTGCGCTGGCCGACGGCGCTGATCACCGCCTCCACCTCGACATCCTTGGCTTTTGCCTTCTTTTCTTTTTCTTCCTGCGCGAATAGCGAGCCCGCGAATCCCGCGAATACGAGCGAAAAAACCACGAGCCATTTAGCGGTGTGCATCGGTCCTCCCTTAGCCGTTTCCCGTGTGAAG
>DASWZY010000514.1:0-2615 GCA_036407055.1 Binatia bacterium | reverse complement strand
GGCGTTCTTCGCGACGGGAAATCCGGTCGTCATGCGCTCGTTGCCGGGCAGGATGTCGCCCTGCCAGCCGCTCCAGATCATCGCGTAGCCCTGGCGCATCAGGAAGCCGTCGCCGGCGTGCTCGATCGTCGTCGGATCGTTACTCCGCGCCGCGCCGGCGTTGAAGCGCATCGCCTTGTTGCCGCGGTTGAGTGTGTCGTAAAAGATCGTGCCGTTGCCCCGCCGCATGTCGACGGGCTTGAGGATCGATATCTCGACCCAGTATTCGACGTTGCCGTGGGCGTTTCGCGGCGCCTTGTCGATGTTGACGATCGTCTTGTTCAGCGCATTTTTGGGATCGACCTCGCCGTACGCCTTGCCGGTGATCTTCTCGTACGCCCCGGTGACCGGAAACTCGTATCCGCCGGCGAACGGCTCGCGCTTGTCGATGACGATCTTGGTTATTTTCGCGTGGACGGGAGCGGAGAGAAGAAGTCCGACGAGCATGAGTAGCGCAGCGACGTACGGCATGGCGGCCTCCATTCGGTCTGCCTCGTCATATTCGGAGAACGGCGTTGGTGTCAACCGGCTTGACGCCCATTCACCCCTCCCATATGCTCCATCACGCCAAGGAGGCAATGACATGGAAACGAAATCCTACGCGACGGTGAAAGTCGAAAAAGAAGACGGCATCTCGTGGGCGATCCTGAACCGCCCGGAGAAGCGCAACGCGATGAGCCCGCAGCTTCACTACGACATGCTCGAGGCCCTGACCGAGCTCGAGAGCGACAAGGACACGCGCGTCGTTGTCATCACCGGCGCGGGCGAGAGCTGGTGCGCGGGCCAGGACTTGAAAGAATATTTCCGCGCGTTGGAAAAAAATCCCGCCGAGAAGCGCAAAGCCGGCTGGGCCTCGCAGGAATGGCGCTGGCGCAAGCTCTACACGTTTCCCAAGCCGACGATAGCGATGGTGAACGGCTTCTGCTTCGGCGGCGCCTTTACGCCGCTCATCGCCTGCGACTTCGCGATCGCCGCGGACGAGGCGGTGTTCGGCCTCAGCGAGATCAACTGGGGCATCTTCCCCGGCGGCCTCGTAAGCCGCGTACTCGCCGAATCGATGTCATATCGCGACGCGATGTACTACATCATGACCGGCGACAGTTTCGACGGAAAGAAAGCCGCGGAGATGCGGCTCGTGACCTATTCGGTGCCGAAGGCGAAGCTGCGCGAAGAGACGATCAAGCTCGCGAATAAAATCAAAGAGAAAAATCCCGCCGCGCTCAAGGCGGCGAAGGAAGTCTACAAGGCGTGCAAGACGATGGATTACTGGCAGGCCGAGGAGTTCATGTCGGCGAAGAGCGCTGCGCTCGCCGCGAACGATCCCGAGCGCGGGCGCGAGAAGGGCATGAAGCAGTTCCTCGACGACAAGACTTATCGCCCCGGCCTAGGCCACTACAACCGCAATAAGTAATCCGCCGTGGCGACGCAGCCGCTCATCGCCGGCTACGCGACGATCGGGCAGGGCGCCGGCCCGATGATCGTCACCGAGCGCGCCGGCATTTTCGCCAAGCACGGGCTCGACGTTAGGACGCGCATCATGGGCGGCGCCAAGGGCGTCGTCAGAGGCCTGATGGACGGCGAGATCCTCTTCGGCAATCTCGCCGCGCCGGCGCTGCTCCGCGCAGGCGTCGAAGGCAAAGCCGATCTCGTGTTCCTTACCGGCGGCATCAACCAGCAGTTTCTCGTCGCGCGGGCGCGCTTTCGCCGCCGCGGCGAGCTCGACGGCGCGCGCATCGGCTTTCTCGGCGACGGCGGGCTCAACGATCTCCTCGTCCGCTTCATCATCGAGCGCTTCGAGGAGCAGGGGATCCGCGCGAGCGCCGTGCAGCTCTCGCGCAGCGGCGCGCGCGGCGCAGCGCCGCTGTTCGACGGCTCGTGCGACGCGCTCGTGATGACGCCGCCGGAAGCGGTCGAGGCGAAGCTGCGCGGCTGTCCGTTTCTCGTCGACTTCGCCGAGTTCGGTTTCAATTACGCGCTGGGGGGAATCGCTGCGCGGCGGCGAATCGTCGCGGAGTCGCCGGACCTCGCGCGCAAATTCGTCACGGCGTATGTCGAAGGCATGCACCGCTACCGCACCGACCGCGAGTTCACTATCGGAGTCCAGCAGGAATACAGCGGCATCGCCGACCGCGCGGTGGCGGAAGGAACTTACGATCTCACGCGTCCGGGAATGCCCGAGCTGCCGTATCCCATCGTCGCCGCGCTGGGCGAGGCGCTCAAGATGATGTCGCGCGACCTTCCAGCGGCGGCGGAAGCGGATCCGCGAAGCTTCGTCGACGAGCGCTTCGTGCGCGAATTGGACGAGTCGGGCTTCGTCCGCAGCCTCGGCTGAAACTCAAGCAGCTTTCAGGCAGGCATTTCCGGTTTCGGGCGGAACGATTGCACCGCCCGTATGCCGAACCAAATAAACAGCGCCAGCACGACAAGCTGGGTAACAGCGAAAGGCGGTTCCGACCCGGTTGGCGCCAGTGCGTTGAGGAAAGATACTTTCTGAAACGACTGCGCCACGAGCACGAAGACATTCAAATACAGAGCGATCACGGCCGTCACGACATAAAGCGAGCGCCAGAAACGGG
>DASWZY010000513.1:0-10819 GCA_036407055.1 Binatia bacterium | reverse complement strand
GGGTAACGAGGTGGTTCTTGGTGATGATAATGACAGGATTGCGAAACTCGACCAGCACGTCGAGACATTGCCGTGTGAGCTGAAGCTTCTTCTCGATCGGCTGGTAACAGTCGGTCACGCCGCTCGACGCCAACACCTGCGGCTTCCACCGCGGGCTCGACAGCTCTTTACGCAGCAGCTGGGGCGCATCGCGCTTGACCATGATGCGGGTCTCGAAGTCGAGGCCCGCGGAGAAGCCTAAGTATTCGTGCGTCGGCCGCGCGTAGCAGTAGATGCAGCCGTGCTCGCAGCCGCGGTATGGATTGATGCTCGCGTCGAAGCCGACGTCGGGGCTGTCGTTGTAGGCGATGATCGATTTCGAAGCGTCGGGAAGGAACTGCGTCGCCGGCGAGGAGGTCTCGTCGGCCTCGGGCTCGACGACCCGCTCGACTCTCTCAAAGCGGTTTTTCGGATTGTCGGCGGAGCCGCGGCCTTTGAAACCGGACGGCTTTTTCATCTTTCTAGGTTGCCGGCGGCGTCTCCGGGGCTGCTGCGGCAGGCGCGGCAGCCGGCGCAGCCGCAGGTGCGGCTTCTGCGGCCGGCGCCGCCGGTGCGCTCTTCGCTTCGTGCGCCAGATGGCGCGTCAGACGCCTCAGCCGCTTGATCTTTCGCTGCACTTTTTTAAGTTTCTTCGCGTCGCGCGAAGAAGTCAGCAGCTCGCTTTTTTCTTTCTTGAGCTCGCGGATATCGTGCTTGATCGAATGGATGGCGTTTACGTCCTTGCCGGTCACGTCGTACGGAATATCCTTCGCCTTCGCGATCGCCTTGATGAGATCTTCCTTCTCCATGCCCCCGACCCCTTTAAGATCGGTCTCGGCTTTAGCCACATCGCGGAGCTTCGGCATCGGCAGCCGGCGCAACTCTTTCAAATCCATTCGTCTATTCCTCCCTCGCTCTATAATCTGCTAACATGATTCCCCGGAAAAGCAAAATGGCAAAAGCCGTCAAAAACGCCGCGAATGCCGCGGCTACGCGGGATCGTCTCGTGAAGATTTACGCGCTCCTCGACAAGGAGCATCCCGACGCCAAGCTCGCGCTCGATTACAGCAATCCGCTGGAGCTGCTCGTTTCGCTCATCCTCGCCGCGCAGTCGCACGACAGCCTCGTCAACCAGATCACGCCGGCGCTGTTCGCCAAATACAAAACCGCGAAAGACTACGCGGATGCGCCGCGGCAGGAGATATTCGATCTCGTCAGCCGCATCAACTTCGCCGGCATCAAGACGGGACGCATCAAGAGCTGCTGCGAGGAGCTGGTAAAAAATTTTGGCGGCCAGGTGCCGCGGACGCTCGACGAGCTAGTTACGTTGCCGGGCGTCGGACGGAAGACGGCCAACATCGTGCTCGGCAACGCCTTCGGCATTCCGGGCATCGGCGTCGACACGCACGTCATGCGCCTCTCGCAGCGGCTCGGCTTTACGAAAAATACCAATCCCGACAAGATCGAATTCGATCTCACACCGATCGTGCCGAAGGAGAAACAGATCCGCTTCTGCCACCTGCTGCAATATCACGGCCGGCGCGTCTGCATCGCCAAGAAGCCGCGCTGTCCTCTGTGCGTGATCAACGATCTCTGCGCGTATCCGGAAAAGACAATGGAATTAAAGCCGACGGCTAAGCGTAAGCACACGTGAGATAGTATGGCTGATGAGATAAGCCGGGCCTCAGTCTCTCTAGTGCGCTGGAAGAAGGTCTGCGCAGGTCTCGGAACGAAAGAAGATCCATCGGCAATCTACGACGAGCTTGTGAGTGCCTATTCGGAGCCTCACCGGGCCTATCATACGCTCGCTCATTTGGAGAGTTGCCTTCGCGAGTTTGATTCCGCTCGCAGATTCGCCGCCGACCCCAACGAGATCGAGGCGGCTCTGTGGTTCCACGACGCGATTTACGATACGCATCGGTCCGACAATGAAGAGCATGCCGCCTTGTGGGCCAGCACCGCTCTATCTCGCATCGGCATTTCTACGCCCCACGCAAAGCGCGTCGAACAGTTAGTTCTTGCTACCCGACATCATGAAGTGATGGATGATGCCGATGCCGCTATGCTGCTCGATATCGATCTCTCGATTCTTGGCAAGCCACAGGATCAATTCGACTTGTACGAGGGACAGGTCCGACGCGAATACGCGTGGGTTTCCGCAGACGATTTTCGTCACGCTCGTGGAGTGATTTTGGACAAGCTGCTTGAGCGGCCACGAATCTACCAGACCGACTTCTTTCATGCCCGCTATGAAGCGCAGGCCCGGGATAACCTTGCGCGCTCGTTAGTCAAATTACGAGGCGAAGGCACCGGATAAACCGGTCCCGGCAGCCTCCGTTGGAGCGCTTGAGAACGTCGTCTACGCTCGGTTCCGAAACTCATGCGTGAAATCCCACCCATGGTGTGGGTGAAAAATTTTAGCATGATCATAAAAAACGGTATCGTCGCGATCGCTAAAGCTCTTACATGGCCGTGGATAGTCGCCGATGCCTTTCGTGAACGAAAGCGTCGACACATCGCAGCAGAACCTTTTCCGCCCGAATGGCTGGAGATTCTCGAAAAAAACATCCACTTTTATCATCGTCTGAACAGAGAATTGCAGGAGCAGCTGCTAGGCCGCATTCGCGTCTTCTTGTCCGAAAAAAGATTCGAAGGTTGCGCCGGCTTGAAAATCACCGACGAGATCAAGGTAACCGTGGCCGGCTACGCCTGTCTTTTGCTGTTGAACCGGAGGCCCACTTACTATCCTCGGCTCAGCACGATTCTGGTTTACCCGCGCGCCTACGTGGCGCAAAAAATCCAGCGGCTCGGCTATGCGGAGTTTATAACGAAAGAGCCGCGCCTCGGCGAGTCTTGGTCGCACGATTACGTTGTGATTTCCTGGGACGCGGTAAAAAAGAATCCCGCCGATCTTCACAGCGGGCACAACGTAGTACTCCACGAATTCGCGCATCAGCTCGACCAAGAAAACGGCAGCGCCGACGGAGTGCCGGTTTTGGAAAGCCGTTCTCAATATCGAGCGTGGGCGCGAGTGCTTGGCACCGAGTACTCTCGATTGTGCAATAAAGTGGCGGCGGGCGCTGAGACCTCGATCGACGCTTACGGCGCAACGAATCCTGCGGAATTTTTCGCTGTGATAACGGAAATGTTCTTCGAAAGCGCCGAAGAATCACGGGCCAAGCACCCTAAGGTGTTCACGCTGCTTTGTCGATTTTATCGGGTGAATCCGGCGGCATGGGCGAACGAATGATTTCGCGCCGGACCGGTCGAGAGTCTCTACTGCACCGCTTTCGCAAATCCCCGTAGCGTCTCTTCCCTGCTGCCGCCGGGCGGGCTGTAGGGGATGATCGCGATCTGCTGGATGATGCCGCTCTTCTTGATGCGCTCGACCTGCACGCGGCATTCGGCGACGGTGCCGGCGATCGCGAATTTGTCGACGAGCCAGTCGGGAATGACTTCCGCGTGGTTCGCCTCCTGCTCCATGTGTCGATAGTAGTCGTAGGTTTTCCTGATCTCCGCCAGAACCTTCTGCTCCTTTTCATCCAATACATACGGCTGCGGATGCGCAACGACGCGCGCAACGTGCGCCTTGACCGCGTCCTTCGCCGGCGCTTTGTCCGAGACCGCGCACGGCACCCAGAGGACGAGATCGATGTCGCTGAGCTTTCTCCCCGCCGCTTTAGCGCCGGCTTCGATCTTCGCCTTCGCCTGCGCCAGATACTCATCGGCGACGCCCACGAGCACGATGATGCCATCGGCGATCTTGCCGGATAGCTCGAGCATCTTCGGACCGCTCGCCGCGATATAAATCGGCATGCCTTTTTTCGCGGGATGCTTGAGATGAATCTTGCCCGTTTCGAGCTGAACTTCTTTGCCCGTGATCAGCTCGCGCATCTCGCTGATCGACCGCTCGAAAAAATCGAGTTTGGCGGGCTTCATCCCCATCGTCTCGACCGAGCTGTCGCCGAGGCCGATGCCGACGATGAAGCGTCCCGGCGCCAGTTCCTCCAGAGTCGCGTAAGCGCTCGCCACGACCGACGGATGGCGCGTGAGCGGATTGGTCACGCCGGTGCCTAACTTTACCTTTTTCGTGTTGAGCGCCGCTGCCGTCATGTTGACGTAGGCCTCGCGCCAGATGAGGTGCGAGTCGCCGATCCATACGTGGCTATAGCCGAGCTCTTCGGAGAGCTTGGCAAGCTGAATCATTTTGGGCAGCGGCTCGGTGGGGAAAAGCCCGGCGCCGAATTCCATTTGCTTAGTCGCCATCTCAACTCCTGTTGCAAGAAAGGCGGGCCCAGTCTCCAAGCCCGCGCAATGGTTCAGTTGTAATTCCTACCGTCCGCGTCGGATGCGCGGGCTCTTCGAGCGGGCACCGCCCTTCTTGTTGAGGCTGAGCGGCGCGGGATAAAGGGCCGCGGACGTCCGGTCACGGAATTTTGGATTATGGTACTGCACTATCGGCCGCGGCCCGGAGTTCGCGCCCGAAGCCTCATCCTTCTTTATTTTTCCGTCGCGGCGCGCTCCGGCGGCGGCGTCTGCTGGCTGCGGCCGGCGACGCGGACCTCGCCGTCGATGATCACCGTCGAGATGCCGGGGAGATCACCCTTGGCGAAGCAGTCGAGCGCGTCTTTCGCCACCGACCCCGTGATCTTGTGCAGCAGCACGATATCCGCCGACCGGCCCTCCTCGATGAAGCCGATATCGAGCCCGTGCGCGCGGCCGACGTTGCCCGTCGCCATACAGACGGCTTTCTCCGGCGGGATTTCGCCCACCGACGAGAGGTAGGCGATCTCGCGCAGGATGCCGCGCGGAATGATGCCAGTGCCGCCGGGCGTGTCGGTGCCGATGAGCACCCGGCGGTGCGCGTTATGCTGTTTCACCGCACGCGCGAGCACGAGCGCCATGCGATAATTGCCGGAGCTGCAGGACTCCACATAGTGATCGGTCTCCGCGACGATGCGGACCATCTCATTCTCCGCCATCGGGATGGGTCCGCCCGTGATGTGGCCGATGATGTCGGGCTTGATGCGGCTCACGATCTCCCAGCCGGCGATCTGGCTCACGCCCGAGCGCGAGACGCCGCCCGAGTGAATTTTCACCTTGATGCCGCGCGCATGCGCCCAGCGAACGTAGCGCTCGGCCTCGCCGTTCGGCAGCAGGCTGTAGTCGTAAAAAATAAATTTGACGAGACGGATGCCCGCGGCGGCGATCTCGTCGAAATCTTTCTCGCTGAGTCCCGGCACGAGCAAAAGCGTGCCGGCGAATACCTTCACGCCCGAGGGGCGCAGATTGTCGTAGCAGCGCTTGGTCACGAGCGCGAGCGAGAGCGCCGTGCGCGCGTCCGGCGGCAGCGGCAACCCCGGGATATGCAGCTCGCCCGCGGAGATGAGCGCCGTGACGCCGCCATGCATGTAGTTCGTGATCCACGAGAGCGAATTCTGCGCCGGCGTGTATTCGCCGATCGAGGGGTGCGAGTGCGAATCGACCAGACCCGGTATTGCCGTGATGCCCTGCGCGTCGATGACGCGGTCGGCCGGTTGCGCCAAAGTCTTCCCAACGGCGCGGATTACGCCGTCTTCGACGTAAATTGAATCGGCGGACGCCAGCGGCTTGTCGATGTCGCCGGTAAGGAGCGCGCCGATGTTCTGGATCAGGAGCGAAGACATCGGCGGCGATCAGTAGCAGCGGATCTCGATCTCGTTTTGGTCGGGATCGTGAAAGTATACCGACGTCGCGCGGCCGCGCGCGCCCCAGCGCGAGATGGGCCCGGTCAAAATTTTGACGCCGTGCCCGTTCAAGTAATCGACGATCCCGGAGAAATCGTCTTTGCCGACGACGAGGCAGAAGTGGTTGAGATTCCCCGGACGATTGACCGCCTCTTTCGCCGGAAACAGATCAATGATCGTGTCGTTGTTGATGCGAACGGAGGGAAAGCCGGTCTTGCCCGAGCGAAATTCGTCCAGCCGCTCGATCTTGAGGCCGAGCACGTCGCCGTAGAACGCGAGCGCGCGGTCGATGTCCTTGACGTTGAGAACGATATGGTCCAACTCCGTGACTTGAATCGGTTTCATGGCTACGCTCCTTAGCCCTTTATAATCGCCGCGAGCTGATCGAGCAACGCCCGCACCTCCGCCGGCGCGCCGACCGTAATGCGCAGGCAATCTTCCAGCCCGGGCTGATCGAAATAGCGCACCAGGATTTTTCGCCGCTTGAGCTCCTCGTAGAGTCCGCGGAGATTCTGCCCCTGCCGCCGCGCCAAAACGAAATTCGCCTGCGACGGATATACCTGGAAGCCGAGCTTTTTAAGCCCACCGACTAATCTTTTCCGGCTCCGCTGGATGCGGCCGACGCTCCGCTCCATCCACGCGAGATCGGCGAGCGCCGCGGCGGCGGCGATCTGGCTGATACGATTCACGTTGTAGGAATCTTTGATCTTGACGAGCCCCGCGATCATCTCTTCGGACGCGAGCGCGAGGCCGACGCGCATGCCGGCGAGCGAAAAGGATTTGGAGAAGGTCCGGAGGACGATCAGGTTGGGAAATTGCTTGAGCAGGGGAATCGCCGTCGCGTTTACATCGGAGAAGTCTATGTATGCCTCGTCGACGACGACTGCGCCGCCCGACGATCGCGCGAGGCGCTCGATGTCGCTCAGCGGCAACAGCGTGCCGGACGGCGAATTGGGATTGCAGACGAACGTCAGTGCCGCTTTTTCGGTGAAAAACTGCCCCGGCAGCGAGAAGTCGGCCGCGTACGGCAGCGCTGCTTTGACGCCTTCCTGAATCGCGACCAGCGTATCGTAAAGCGTATATGTAGGCTCCGGATACAGCACCCGGTCGCCGGGGCCTACGAATGCGCGGACGATGATCGACAAGAGCTCGTCCGAGCCGTTGCCCACCAGGACGTTATCCGGCGCGACGCCATATACCGTTGCAGCCAAAGCGCGCACGTCGCGGCCCATCGGCTCCGGGTACAAGCGGAGTGCGCTGCCGGCGGCTTTCTTGACCGCCGCCACCACGCGCGGCGACGGTGGGTAGGGATTTTCGTTGGTGTTGAGTTTTATATAGGCGCCGTCTTGGGGCTGCTCGCCTGGGACATAGCCGGCCATGTCCTCGATATTTTTCCTGAAGCGGCCCGGCATGAAGCTTTCTTACGCGAAACGCCCCGGCCAAGCAACCGAGTGCTTTCATAGTCGGCTTAGTGTATGATAAAAATGCTGTTTTATGGCGGAAAAGGCCGAAAAAGGAGAGAAGATCAAACGGGTGGGGACCGGAATCGAAGGGCTCGACCCCCTGACCCAAAATGGGTTTCTCCCGGGCAAGTCCTATGTGGTCACCGGCGACGCCGGAACGGGTAAGACGACCGCCTGCCTGCAATTTTTGCTAAAGGGCCTGACGAGCGGCGAAAAGGCTGTCTACGTCACCGTGGATGAGCGCCCCACCGACCTGCTCGATTCCGCGGCGTCGCTGGGCTGGGATTTACAGCCTTTCGTGCAGGACAAAAACCTCGTTATCCTGGACGCCGCGCCGTACTTCAGCACCCGCGCGGGGCCAGCCAAGGAACGGGAAGTCGACGTCCAAAGGATCGTCACGGATCTAGCGAGCCACATCACGCGCATGGAGGCGAAGCGCCTCGCGATCGACCCCGTCGGGCCGCTCATCAAGGCCGATACCCCGACCGGCCGGTCCGAGGAGCAGGCCCGGCTTTTAATCCGGCTCCTTCAGACACAGCTTCAAACGACCAATATGTTGAGCTCGGGCCGGACCGAGGACGAGTCGAGCAGCGTCGAGGAGTTCCTCGCCGCCGGCGTCTTATCGCTCCGCATGTTCCGCCAAGGTGATCGCTTCGTGCGCACGCTTTGGATCAAGAAGATGCGCGGCACGGCCGTTGTACCCACGGAATACGAGTTCAACATTGCGAAAGGCAAGGGCATCGTTCTTCTATCCCCTTACGTCGAGTCGGCCGCAGCCGCTCATCCGGCGGCGGAAAACGGCAATCGTCCGCCCCAGGCTAACGGCACCGCCGCGGCAGCCGAGGAGACCGGCAGCATCCTGCAGCCGTTCGAGCCGGAAAAAGCCTCAAAGTAAATTCTCCTTTAAATTCCGCGTAATTTTCCGTTTGATTCAGCCGTCCATTCCTTGACGACCCCATGGGTCGTGGTTAAATTCCACGCGATCACGGGGGGTTTGCATGCGACTGGACAAATTAACCGTTAAATCTGCCGAAGCCTTGCAGAACGCGCAGAGTCTCGCCGAGCGCCGCAATCACCAGGCGGTCGATGTCGAGCACCTGTTGATGGCCCTGCTCGGGCAAAAGGAGGGCATCGCCCTCGCTTTGCTACAGAAGCTAGGCGTGCAGCCGACGGCGGTCCTCGCCCGCATCGAAAAGGCGCTCGATCGCATTCCTCAAGTCACCGGAGCCGCCGCCGGCCAGGCCTACATCACGCCTCGGCTAAAGAAACTCATCGAGAGCGCGGAAAGCGCGGCCGAAGGACTCAAGGACGAATACGTCTCCGTCGAGCATCTTTTGATCGCGATGGCAGCGGACGACGGCGAGACCGGCAGAATCTTCCGCGAGTTCGGCATCACCAAGGACAAGATTTTAGCGGCGCTCGTGGATATCCGCGGCGCGCAGCGCGTCACCGATCAGAACCCCGAAGAAAAGTATCAGGCACTGCAAAAATACAGCCGCGACTTAAGCGACCTCGCCCGCAAGGGCAAGCTCGATCCGGTCATCGGCCGCGACGAAGAGATCCGCCGGGTCATCCAGGTGCTGTCGCGCCGCACCAAAAATAACCCGGTGCTGATCGGCGAGCCGGGCGTCGGCAAGACCGCCATCGTCGAAGGCCTCGCGCTGCGTATGGTCAACGGCGACGTGCCGGAAACGCTCAAAGACAAACGCATCGTCGCGCTCGACATAAGCGCGCTGGTCGCAGGCGCGAAGTACCGCGGGGAATTCGAGGAGCGGCTGAAGGCCGTACTCAAAGAGGTCACCGAGTCGAACGGCCAGATCATTCTTTTCATCGACGAGCTGCACACGCTGGTCGGCGCCGGCGCGGCCGAAGGCGCCATGGACGCCTCCAACATGCTGAAGCCCGCGCTCGCGCGCGGCGAGCTGCGCTGTATCGGCGCCACGACGCTCGACGAGTACCGTAAGCGCATCGAGAAAGATGCCGCGCTCGAGCGGCGCTTCCAGCCGGTCCTGGTTCAGGAGCCGTCGGTCGAGGACACGATCGCGATTCTCCGCGGTTTGAAGGAGCGCTACGAGGTGCATCACGGCGTGCGCATCACCGACGGCGCGATCGTCGCGGCGGCGACGCTGTCGCACCGCTATATTACCGACCGTTTTCTGCCCGACAAGGCGATCGACCTGATCGACGAGGCCGCGGCGCGCCTGAGGATCGAGATCGACAGCATGCCGACCGAGATCGACGAGATCGAGCGCCGCGTCATGCAGCTCGAGATCGAGCGCCAGGCGCTCAAGCGCGAGAGCGACCGGTCGTCGCGCGAACGACTCGAGCGCGTCGAGAAGGAAATCGCCGAGCTGCGCGCGCAGTCCGACGAGCTCAAGGCGCACTGGAAGCAGGAAAAAGAGATCATCCAGCGCATCCGCGCTTTGAAGGAAAAGACCGAGACAACCAAAGTCGAGGAGCAGCAGTCCCAGCGCAAGGGCGATTTGAACCGCGCCGCCGAGTTGCGCTACGGCGTGCTCACGCAGCTTACCAAAGAGCTCGAAGCGGAGAACAAGAAGCTCGAGGAGCTGCAAAAAAAGCAGAAGATGCTGAAGGAAGAGGTCGACGCCGAGGACATCGCGGAAGTGATCAGCAAATGGACCGGCATCCCGGTCTCGAAGATGCTCGAAGGTGAGGTGCAGAAGCTGCTCCACATGGAAGATCGTCTGCAGCAGCGCGTCGTCGGCCAGGATCCCGCCATCCAGGCGGTCGCGAACGCGGTGCGCCGCGCCCGCGCCGGCCTCCAGGACCCGAACCGGCCGATCGGCTCGTTCATCTTTTTGGGCCCGACCGGCGTCGGCAAGACCGAGCTCGCACGCGCGCTCGCGGAGTTTCTCTTCGACGACGAGCAGGCGATGGTGCGGATCGACATGTCGGAGTTCATGGAGAAGCACTCCGTCGCGCGCCTGATCGGCGCGCCTCCCGGCTACGTCGGCTACGAGGAGGGCGGCTATCTGACGGAAGCCGTCCGGCGCCGGCCCTACTCGGTGATCCTCTTCGACGAGATCGAGAAGGCGCATCCCGACGTCTTCAACGTGCTGCTTCAGATCCTCGAAGACGGACGGCTGACCGACGGACAGGGGCGTACGGTAGATTTCAAGAACACCGTGATCATCATGACGTCGAATCTGGGAAGCCAGTTCATCGTCGATCTTACCGACCGCAAGGAGATGGAGCGGCGCGTCACCGCCGCGCTCCAGCAGGCATTCAAGCCCGAGTTCCTGAACCGTATCGACGAGATCGTGATTTTCAATCCGCTCGGGCGCGATGAGATCAAGCATATCGTCGAGATCCAGCTCAAGCGCCTCGAGCGCCTGCTCGCGGATCGGAAGATCTCGATCGAGGTCACCGACGCGGCAAAGGCGCTGCTCGCCGAAAGAGGTTACGACCCGGTCTATGGCGCGCGGCCACTCAAGCGCACGATCCAGCGCCTGGTGCAGGACCCCCTCGCGCTCAAGATCCTCGAGGGCGAGTTCGTGGAGGGCGACACCGTGCGAGTCGACGCGGAGGGGGACCAGCTCGTCTTCCGCCGCGAGGTGGCCGCGGAGGTCGTCGAGTAGAAGACCGCCCCGG
>DASWZY010000512.1:0-3984 GCA_036407055.1 Binatia bacterium | reverse complement strand
TGTCGGGCTCGCCGGCCGGGCTTTCCTCGAGCGTCGGGTTTTCCTGCAGTTCTTGGGAGATCATCTCCTCGAGCTCGATGCGCGAGAGCTGCAGCAGCTTGATCGCCTGCTGCAGCTGCGGCGTCATTACCAACTGCTGCGCGAGCCGTTGTACCTGTCGGATCTCTAAAGCCATGGTTTAAAGCCTGAAACCTTCCCCAAGATAGACTTCCCGCGCCTTCGGGCTGACCGCGATCTTCTCCGGCGTTCCTTCTTCGAGCACGTTGCCTTCGTTGATGATGTAAGCGCGGTCGCAGATGCCGAGCGTCTCGCGCACGTTATGGTCCGTGATGAGGACACCGATGCCGCTGCCGCTCAGCTTGCGAATGATTTTTTGAATTTCGGAGACCGCGATCGGGTCGATGCCGGTAAAAGGCTCGTCGAGGAGCACGAAGAAAGGGGAGAGAACGAGCGCGCGGGCGATCTCGACGCGGCGCCGCTCGCCGCCGGAGAGCGTCAGCGCTTTCTGCTTCGCGAGGTCCGCGACGCCGAGCATCTGCATCAGCCTGAGCGCGCGGTCGCGCTGCTCCTCGTCGGTGAGATCGAGCGTTTCGAGGATCGCGAGCAGGTTTTCCTCCACCGTCAGCCGCCGGAACACGGAAGACTCCTGCGGCAGGTAGCTGAGGCCGGCGCGCGCGCGCTGGTAGATGGGCATCGCCGTCAGATCTTCGCCGTTCAACAAGACTTTGCCGCCGTCCGGGTGCACGAGGCCTACCATCATATGAAACGTGGTCGTCTTGCCCGCGCCGTTCGGACCCAGTAGTCCGACCACCTCTCCGCCGTTGACGCTGAGGCTGACGCCGTCGACGACGCGGCGCCCGGTGTAAGATTTCGTCACGCTTTCGGCTAGCAGCTGGCTCATTTGCCTTTCGCCGTCGTCTTTTCCTTCTCTTTCGAGGGCGTCTTTTCCTTCTTTTGATCGGCTTTTTGATCGCCGTCGTCTTTTTGCTGCAGCTCTCCGGGGAAAATCGTGCCGGTGACGCGATCAACGTCCTTACCGCTCTCAACGACGACGCGGTCCTCGACCATGAAATAGATAATTTTGCTTCCGGCCACTTCGCTGTTGCCCTGTCGCACGACCGGCTTGCCGGTCATGGTGAGGGTCTGCGCGACGCCGTCGAACACGGCCTTCGTGCCGATCGCGATCCGGTCGCCCTGTGTCATGCGGACCTGTTTGCCTTCGGCGATCGCCTCTTTGATCTGCTGGAGGTCCGGATCGAAATAGGTCGTGAGCTTGTCGCTCCTAAGCGTCATCTCCCCCTGAATCGCGACGACCTGACCGGTATAGACGACGACGTTTTTCTGCCGGTCGGCATCCATGCGATCCGACGTGATGTAAATCGGATCCTGTTTGTTGAAGCCGGCGCCCTGGGATTTTTTCTTCGTATCGCCTTTTTCTTCGCTCTTTTGGTTCGCCTTTGCTTTTTCGTCGGACTTTTTTTCGGCTTGCGCCGCGTCCGCGGGCGCATTGTGAAGGGGCGTCAAAATGAGACAAAGCGCCAGGGCAGCAATCCAACGCACCGGCTCAGCCAGCGTTGTTTTCATCGGAGCGTCCCTTCGTCGGGAGTTTGTTGGGCACGACTTTCGTCTTGACGTTGCCGTTCAGATGGAGCTTCTCGTCGTTGAGACTGATCTCCATGTGGGAGCCGTCGAGTTCCATGCCTTCGCCTTTGATCGATACGCGGCTCGGCAGCACCATCATGTTGCGGGCCTTGAAATATAGGATCTCGTTCGTCTTCAAAACGTAGCCGCGGAAGGTGACCTGGACGTCGCCCAGAAGCTGGGCCTTCTCCAGGTCGCTTTGGCCTTCGCCCATCCAGAGATTCCCCTGCTTGCCGACTGCCTCGATGGTTGTGTCGTCTTTCTGATAAAAGAGAATGCGCGCTTTCTGGACGGCGAGGAGTTTTTCTTCCTTATTGTACCGCGCCTCGTCGCCGAAGACCTCCCACACCTTCCGGTCGCCATCGACCTGGGCACGATGGAAATCCTTAATCTGAAGCGCCTCGTCAGGGACCAGGTTGAACGCCTCCCTGGCGATTGTTTTGCCCAGCCCCCTTTTCTTTGCCTGCCAGACGCTTTCGCCAACCTTATAGGTGACGATTCCCAGCAAGGCCGAAATCGCGATCAAAAGTATGGCTCTAAACCTGCGTCCACTCATGGCGCTCCCCTTATCGTGCGCAAAATACCACCTTTCGGAGTACCTGTAAAGTTGGCGGGCACGAAAATTGCTTAATTAGGCGAGAAATTTTCAGGAACGGTAGTACTTCGCGGTAACTTCCTTCCACTTATTTTGGCTTTTCAGAAGCAATTCGATAACTTCCCTTACAGCGCCGCGCCCGCCGGCCAAACGGGTCGTATAGTGGGTATGACGCTTGAGGTCCTCCCAACCGTCGCCGATCGCGACGGCTAGGCCGACGCGGCGGAGCACCGGCAGATCGACCATATCGTCGCCGATATAGGCGATCTCTTGGTCGGTCAGTTTGGTCATCCGCTTTATTTTCTCGTACACCGCCAGTTTATCGTCTACCCCTTGAAAGAAAAGCTCGACGTCCAAGTCGCGGGCGCGGTGGCGCGCCGCCTTGGCCGAGCGCCCGGAGATGATTCCAAGCCGAATGCCGCCACGCTGGAGGAGCCGGATGCCGTGGCCGTCGCGCACATCGAAGCGCTTGAACTCATCGCCGGTGCCGTCGATCACGATGCCGCCGTCAGTCAAAACGCCGTCCAAATCGAGCAGCAGCAGCTTGATTTTCCGGGCCCGGTCGCGGATGGAGGAAGCGGCTCGGGGCACGGCGCTAAATGCCCGCCTTCAAGAGGTCGTGGAGGTGAATGACGCCGACCGGCTTCTTCGCGCTAAGCACGAAGAGCGAGGTGATCGAATGCTCCTCCATCACCGCCATCGCGGCGGCGGCGAGAGCGTCGCCCGCGATCGTCTTCGGGCTCCGCGTCATCAGGTCCTTCGCCTGGTAGCGAAAGACGTCGCCTTTTTTCTCGAGCCCGCGCCTAAGATCGCCGTCGGTCACGATGCCGACGAGGGCGCCCTGTCCATTCACGACTCCAGTGACGCCCAGGCGCTTGGAGGTGATCTCCAGGATAGCCTCCTTCATCGGCGTTTCTTCGCTCACGAGCGGCAGCTCGCTTCCTTGGTGCATCAGCTCGTCGACGCGGAGCAGGAGCTTTCGCCCGAGCGTGCCGCCGGGATGGCGCAGCGCGAAATCCTCTTCTTTGAAGCCGCGCTTTTCGAGCAGCACGACGGCCAGCGCATCGCCCAGCGCGAGCGCCGCGGTCGTGCTCGCCGTCGGCGACAGACCCAGCGGACAGGCTTCCTCTTTCACGGCCGCGTTCAAGGCGACATCGGCCGCGCGCGAGAGATTCGAATCGGCATTGCCGGTCATGGTTATGAGCTTCACGCCGAGCCGCTTGATCAGCGGCACGAATTTCAGCATCTCTTCGGTCTCGCCGCTGTTCGACACGGCGAGCACGACGTCGCCTTTGTTGATCATCCCCATGTCGCCGTGATTGGCGTCGCCCGCGTGAAGAAAAAGCGACGGCGTGCCGGTGCTGGAGAGCGTCGCGGCGATTTTGCGGCAGATGAGTCCCGACTTGCCGAGTCCGGTCACCACGACTTTGCCCTTGCAGCGGTAGAGCAGATCGACCGCGCGGACGAAGCTCTCATCCAGCCGGTCGGTAAGCGACAAAATCCCGCGCGCCTCGATGTCGAGCACGTCGCGCGCGCGCTTGAGGGTTTTCTCCGCGTCCATTGCGCTACCGTTTCTTTACCAGCCCGTCGATTTCTTTGACGCGCTTGAGCAGGTCTTCGAGATCTTTGAGCGCGAGCGAGTTGGGTCCGTCGCTGAGGGCGCGATCGGGATCCTCGTGCACTTCCATGAAGAGCGCGTCGATGCCGACCGCGGCCGCGGCGCGCGCGAGCGCCGGGATGTAGCGCCG
>DASWZY010000511.1:0-4102 GCA_036407055.1 Binatia bacterium | reverse complement strand
ACAGGCTTCCTCTTTCACGGCCGCGTTCAAGGCGACATCGGCCGCGCGAGAGAGATTCGAATCGGCATTGCCGGTCATGGTTATGAGCTTTACGCCGAGCCGCTTGATCAGCGGGACGAATTTCAGCATCTCTTCGGTCTCGCCGCTGTTCGACACGGCGAGCACGACGTCGCCCTTGTTGATCATCCCCATGTCGCCGTGGTTGGCGTCGCCGGCATGGAGAAAGAGCGACGGCGTGCCGGTGCTAGAGAGCGTCGCGGCGATTTTGCGGCAGATGAGTCCCGATTTGCCGAGTCCGGTCACCACGACTTTGCCCTTACAGCGATAGAGCAGATCGACCGCGCGGACGAAGCTCCCGTCCAGCCGGTCGGTGAGAGCGAGAATGCCGCGCGCCTCGATGTCGAGCACGTCGCGCGCGCGCTTGAGCGTCTTGTCCGCGTCCATTTCCTTACCGCTTCTTGACCAGCCCGTCGATCTCTTTGACGCGCTTGAGCAGCGCTTCGAGATCGGCCAGCGCGAGCGAGTTGGGGCCGTCGCTGAGCGCGCGATCGGGATCTTCGTGCACTTCCATAAAGAGCGCGTCGATGCCGACCGCGGCCGCGGCGCGCGCGAGCGCCGGGATGTAGCGCCGCTCGCCGCCCGACGCCTTGCCGAGCCCTCCGGGCTGCTGCAGGCTGTGCGTCGCGTCGAAGACGACGGGATAGCCCAAGTCGCCGAGCACGACGAGCGAGCGCATGTCCGAAACGAGATTGTTGTAGCCGAACGATGCGCCGCGCTCGGTCACCGTCACCTGCTCGTTGCCCGTCGAGACGACCTTCTCGACGATGTTTTTCACGTCCCACGGCGCGAGGAACTGTCCCTTTTTGATGTTGACGACTTTGCCCGCGCCGCCGACGGCGAGAACGAAGTCGGTCTGCCGGCAGAGAAACGCGGGAATCTGCAGCACGTCGACGGCGTCCGCCGCCGCGGCGACCTGATCGATGTCGTGCACGTCGGTGAGCACCGGCACGCCGATGTCGCGCCGCACCTGGGCGAGAATTTTCAATCCCTCGTCGATGCCCGGGCCGCGGAACGATTCCAGCGAGGTCCGATTCGCTT
Source organism: Binatia bacterium (assembly GCA_036407055.1). Classification (GTDB taxonomy): domain Bacteria; phylum Desulfobacterota; class Binatia; order UBA9968; family UBA9968; genus JAJPJQ01. The sequence goes on along the minus strand of DASWZY010000511.1, from coordinate 3,004 downwards.
TATCGTAGGAAGATTTGAAAACGAACGGCATGCCGACGCGGTCGGCGATTTGCTTGAGCGCCGCCGCGTGTCTCTGCGCGGCGTCGGCGCTCTCGATCACGCACGGGCCGGCGATCAGCGCGAGCGGCTTGCCGCCGCCGATCTGGAAGCCGCCGATCTTTACGGTTTTTCGGTTCGCCATGCGCGGTCAGTAGACCATCCGTCTATGGAGAATGCAAATTTCATTTTCGCGCGAGCGGTTGCTGTCGCGCGCGGCCGGACTTTTTCAGACGATCAGGTGCGCGCGACTTTGATGCGCGGTACCTCTTTTTGCGCCTGCCGGTTTTGCAGCGCGGCCTTGATGAAGCCTTTGAACAGCGGGTGGCTCTCCATCGGGCGCGATTTGAACTCGGGATGGAACTGGCAGCCCAAGAACCACGGATGGTCCTTCAGCTCGACGATCTCGACGAGCGCGCCGTCGGGCGAGAGGCCGCTCAGCGCCATGCCTTTCTGCGTGAACGCCTCGCGATAGGCGTTGTTGAACTCATAGCGATGGCGGTGGCGCTCGGAGATTTTTTTCTTGCCGTAAACTTTCGCCGCGAGCGAGTCGTCCTGCAGCGCGCACGGATAGGCGCCGAGGCGCATCGTCGCGCCTTTGTTCTCGACCCCCTTCTGCGTCTCCATCAAATGTATTACCGGGTGCGGACTCGCCGGATCGAATTCGGTCGAGTTGGCACGCTCGAGGCCGCAGACGTCGCGCGCGAATTCGACGACCGCCATCTGCATGCCGAGGCAGATGCCGAAGTAGGGGATGCGGTTCTCGCGCGCGTAGCGCGCCGCGGTGATCTTGCCTTCGCTGCCGCGGTCGCCGAAGCCGCCAGGAACGAGAATGCCGTCGACCTGGTCTAAAACTTTCGTGCCGCTTTCCTCGATCTTCTCGGCCTCGATGCAATCGAGCTCGACGCGCGCCTCGTTGGCGATGCCGCCGTGAACGAGCGCCTCCATCAGGCTCTTGTAGGATTCCTTGAGGTCCATGTACTTGCCGACGACCGCGATGCGCACTGTCTCTTTGGGATTTTTGAGAACCTGCACGACGCGCTCCCAGCGCTTCAGGTTCGGCGCGCCGGTCCACATGTGTAGCTTCTCGACGATGCGCTCGTCCAATCCCTCCTGGTGGAAGATCAGCGGCACTTCGTAGATCCACTCGACGTCCTTGGCGGTGATGACCGAATTCTCGTCGACGTTGCAGAAGCTAGCGATCTTCGCCTTGAGCTTTTTTTCCAGCAGGCGGTCGGTGCGGCAGAGCAGAATGTCGGGCTGAATGCCGAGGCCGGTCAATTCCTTCACGCTGTGCTGCGTCGGCTTGGTCTTGAGCTCGCCGCCCGCGGCGATGTACGGCACGAGCGTCAGATGGACGTAGAGGACGTTTTCCTTGCCCGAGTCCCAGCCGAACTCGCGGATCGCTTCGAGGAACGGCAGGCTTTCGATGTCGCCGACCGTGCCGCCGACCTCGCAGATCGCGATGTCATAGCCTTCGGCCGCGAGCTGGATGCGCCGCTTGATCTCGTCGGTGATATGCGGGATGACCTGCACCGTGCCGCCGAGGTAGTCGCCGCGCCGCTCTTTGCCGATGACGGTCTCGTAAATCTGGCCGGTGGTGAAATTATTTTTCTTCCCCATCGGCGTCGAGACGTAGCGCTCGTAGTGCCCGAGGTCGAGATCGGTCTCGGCGCCGTCGTCGGTCACGAAAACTTCCCCGTGCTGGAACGGGCTCATCGTGCCCGGATCGACGTTGATGTACGGGTCCATCTTGAGGTGCGTGACGCGGAGCCCGCGGCTCTCCATCAGCGCGCCGATCGAGGCCGAAGCGAGCCCCTTGCCGAGCGATGAGACCACGCCGCCGGTTACGAAGATGAATTTGGTCTTGACGCTAGCCATGTGCCGTACGTCTCCTGGTGCGGTTGTTGTTTTCGCTGCGCAGATATTCCTCGGCCTTCTCCAAGTCCGCGGGCGTGTCGACTTCGACCGCCGTCTCGTCCACGTCGGCGACGCGGATGCGGTAGCCGTTCGACAGCGCGCGAAGCTGCTCCAATTTTTCCGACTGCTCCAGCGCGCTCGGCCGCATGCGCGCGAACTTCAGAAGAAACTCGCGGCGGTAGGCGTAGATGCCGACGTGGCGGTAGCCCCAGAGCTTGCGCTGGATCGGCCGCGGGCCGTCGTCGCGGAGATACGGAATCGGCGCGCGCGAGAAATAGAGCGCGAAGCCTGCGGTATCGGTGATGACCTTGACGACGTTCGGGTTGAGCCACTCGGCCTCGTCGAAGATCGGCGTCTTCGCCGTGCCCATCGGAATTTTCGCATCATGGCGTAGCGGCTTCAAGGTCGCATGGATCGTCTCGGAGCGGATGAAAGGCAGGTCGCCCTGCACGTTGACGACGATCTCGCCGCGGACTTTTTTCGCGACTTCGGCGAGGCGATCGGTGCCGCTCGCGTGCTCGGACGACGTCATCATCGCCTCGGCGCCGAAGGCGCGCGCGGTTTGCAGAATGCGCTCGTCGTCGGTCGCGACGATGACGCGGTCGAGGCCGGGAGCGCGCGCGGTATTTTCATAGACATGCTGGATCATCGGTTTGCCGCCGATCAGGGCGAGCGGCTTTCCGGGAAAGCGGGTCGAGCCGTAACGAACTGGGATGATCGCGATAACGGCCATGTCAAACTCTGAGCGCCAACGGGGGGGCCGATAGGTTTACACTCAGAGTTTTGCCGCCAAAAATAAAAAGCCGCGATGGCCTTCTCGGAAAGCGCATCACGGAATTTAACTATATCGATCGCGTGGAACGGTGTCAATGAGAAATTAGGAAGAGTTGCGGGGACGCGATTTTGGTGGGAGCATCGAGCCGCGACATTCGGAATTCAATCAGCGCCAATAGTCTGAAAGTCGGCCCCACAATATCCATCACCGAAATCGACAATTCCGGGGATGAAATGGCTAACGGGAGAAGTAGGTATGCTGGAGGTGCCAATG
>DASWZY010000510.1:0-3800 GCA_036407055.1 Binatia bacterium | reverse complement strand
CTACATGGACACCGTGAGCCTGCATACGCCGGCGGTGCTCTGCACGGCGCAGACGGTCGGCGTCGACCACGTCGTCTTCGGCAGCGACTATCCGCCGGTGCCGATACCGCTCAAGCGCTCGGTGAAGGTCGTCCAGGATCTGGACTTGCCCGAGGAAGATAAAAAGAAAATTCTCGGCGGCAACGCGGCGAAGCTATTGGGGCTGAGCGGCTAGGAAGGACGCAGCATATGGCCAGAGGTCATCACGATATCGGCGGCAGCGAGCGCGATTCGGGCCCGATCGAACGCGGCGAGCACCAGCTCGAAGATTGGGAGATCCTCGCCGACGCGGTCAACCAGGCGCTCGGCGTCGTCGGGGTCAAGCGCACCGACGAGCTGCGCCGCGCGCGCGAGGAGATGGATTCGGAGCTCTACCGCTCGCTCAAATATTACGAGCGCTGGATCGCCAGCATGGAGGCGATCCTGATCGAGAAAAAGATTCTCACGAAGGAAGAGATCGACCGCAGGGTCGCCGCGTTCGACAAAAAATGGGGCGAGCCGTGAGCGCGCGGTTCAAGCCCGGCGACCGCGTGCTGGTGAAGATGGAGGATCGCCCCGGCCACATCCGCACGCCGTGGTACGTGCGCGGCAAGCGCGGCTGGATCGAGCGCGTCTACGGCGAGTTTCGCAACCCCGAGACGCTCGCCTACGGCGGCGACGGCCTGCCGAAGCGGCCGCTCTACCTCGTCGGCTTCGAGCAGTCGCAGGTTTGGAGCAAATACGAAGCGGCGAAAGACAAGCTCTTTATCGACATCTACGAGCACTGGCTCGAGCCCGCGTGAAAGGAAAACGGACATGAGCGATACGCACGACAAATCCCAGGAGCACGATCATCCGCGGCACGAGCTCGGCTATTACGCGCGGCGCATCTACGCGATCCGCGACCTGCTGCTGGAGAAAAAAGTGCTCACGCAGGAGCACATCCAGGAGCAGATCGATTATCAGGAGCAGCGCTCGCCCGCCAACGGCGCGCGCATTGTCGCGCGCGCGTGGACCGACGCCGACTTCAAGGCGCGCCTGATCGCCGATCCCAAAAAGGCGTGCGCCGAGCTCGGCATCGACGCGACGAGTCTCAACGAATTCGTCGTGCTGGAGAACACCGACAAAGTCCGCCACATGGTCGTGTGCACGCTGTGCTCCTGCTATCCGCGGCCGATCCTCGGCCGGCCGCCGGACTGGTACAAGAGCCTCAACTACCGCTCGCGCGCCGTGAGCGACCCGCGCGGCGTCATGCGCGAATTCGGCCAAAGCGTCGGGCCGGACGTCGAGGTCCGCGTGCACGACAGCACAGCCGATATCCGCTATCTCGTGCTGCCGATAAGGCCGGCCGGCACCGAAAGCCTGAGCGAGCGGCAGCTCGCGAAGCTCGTCACGCGCGACAGCATGATCGGCGTCGTCGACGCGCTGCCGGCGGGCTCGGCGCGCGCGTAAAAAGAATCCGCTGCGGCTATTTGCCCTGCACTCCCGCTCCGGGTTAAAATGACCCGGTGAGCGCTGCGCGTAATCCGCTCTTTTCGTTTCTTTTAGTCTCCACAGTTTTGCACCTGGTGCTGATGGTCTTATTGCACGGGCGGGCGCTCAGGCCGCCGGTTATGGAACAGATTCCGATCGAGATCCTTTCGGCGCCGGAGCCGCCTCCGGCGGCCGTCGAAAAGCCCGCGCCGCGGCGCAGCCCGCCGGCGCCGAGAGCCAAGGCGCCTCGCGAGACGCCGTCCGACGAAAAGCTCGCGCGCGCCGAATTGCCGCCGGGGCAGCACGCCAAAATCGATCGCTCCGGCGTCGAAACACCACCCAAAAAGATCAAGAAGAGCGAGCCGCCGCCGGTCGAGAAAAACAGCGACGAAGAGCAGGAGACGAAAACTCCGCGCGTCGCGACGGCGGACAACGGCCGGGAAGTGATTCAGCAAATGCCGACGTTGAACGACCTGTTGCCGCCGGGAATGAGGATGGCGAATAAAAACGGCGTGGAAGAGCAGGCGCCGATACGTCTGGACAGCCGCGACCCGCGCTTTACGGATTATTTAAGGCGCGTCAAACACGCGTTGGATTTGGCCTGGGCGGATCCGACGATCGCCAGATCGGCAGTGAGGTCTTACGGCATCGACGGCAAGCTAGTCGTACGGTTTACACAAACCGACGGCGGCGAGCTCGACGAGCTTTACATCACGCGGACGTCCGGCTACGACATGCTGGATCAGGAGGCTTTGCGCGTCGTCGCCGCGGCGGCGCCGAATTTTGGCCGCGCGCCGCGCTCGTTCGGCAAGCGCCCGATCGACGTCACCTTCATTTACGAGAAAAACACGATCTCGTTCAGCTTCGCGCCGCGGTAATCGATTCCGCGCTCAGTTCGCCGAATTCTTGCCCTTGTATTTCTTCAGCACCCGGATGAACGCCTGAACGAGCGGCGTTTTTTGCCGGCTCTTGTGGACGGCGATGTAGTTGCTGCGCTTGAGCTTCAAATCCGGCACTTTCAGAATCTTCAGATGCCCAGCCTCCACGTCGCTCATAACGTGGCACTTCGTGATGAAGCCGACGCCGAGCCCGCCGGCGACCGCGCTACGGACCGCGTCGCGCGAGCCGATGCCCAGCTCCAGATGCGGCGTGAACGGAACGCCGAGCTTGGCGAAGCGCTCTTCGATCATGTCGCGCACCAGGCTGCCGCCCCTTTCCTCCGTGATGATCGGCTCGCGCGCGATGCGCATGAGCGGCACCGAGCTCTTGCCGGCGAGCGGGTGGCGCGGCGAAGCGATTGCGACGATGTCTTCCTGATGGCACGCCTCGCCCATGATGAGCGGCGATTTCGGCGGGCGTCCGAGGATCGCGACGTCGAGGTCGCCGTCGAGGAGGCTCTTCTCCAGGCTGATGCTCGTGGCGATCCGGAGCGTCGTGTCGACCCAGGAGAACTCGCGCTTGAACTGCTCGGCGACGAAAGGAAAAAACGACGCGGCCGCGACCGGCGAACCGCCGACCGCGAGGCGCCCTTTCTTCAGCCCCTTGAGCTCGTCCATCCGCTCCTTCAGGCCTTCGGCCTTGGCGAGAATGTCCTCGGCGTCCTGCAGCAACAGCTCGCCCGCGGCGGTCAGGTTGATCTTGTGTCCGAGTTTTTCGAACAGCCGCACCTCGAGGTCCTGCTCGAGATCCTTGATCACGAGCGAGACCGACGGCTGGCGCACGCCGAGGCGCTCGGCGGCCTGGGTGAAGCTTCTGATCTTCGCCACCGTCGTGAATACCTTAAGTTGATGGAGAGTCATGGATACAAATGTCCCCTTTCAATGGGAAAATAATTGGATTGAGTCTATAGCAGGAACGGAAATTAACGTCAAATATCAATCGTGGCCGCCGGGCTCCCAGCGGAGCACCGGCCGGCGCGCGGCGCGCGCCTCGTCGAGGCGTCCGACGGGCGTCGTGTGCGGCGCGGATTTGACGACGGCGGGCTCTTCCTTCGCCTCGCGGGCGATGGCGATCATCGCGTCGGCGAAGGCGTCGAGCGTCTCGCGCGTCTCGGTCTCAGTGGGCTCGATCATGAGCGCGCCGGAGACGACGAGCGGGAAGTAAATCGTGGGCGGGTGAAAGCCGTAGTCGAGCAGGCGCTTGGCGATGTCGAGCGTCGTGACGCCGTCCTTCTGCTGATTTTTGTCGGTGAACACGCACTCGTGCATCGAAGGCTCCGGCGAGGGCAGGAAGTACGTGCTCTCGAGGCGCTTGCGCACATAATTCGCGTTCAGCACCGCCATGCGGCTCGCGTCTTCGAGGCCGTCCGA
>DASWZY010000509.1:0-6705 GCA_036407055.1 Binatia bacterium | reverse complement strand
GTCGCGCTGGCGATCGACCTCGCCTGCTCGGCGAAAGCGGCCAAACAAAGGATTTACAATGCCGGCAGCGGCGTCGTGACAAAGGCCGACGATCTGGCCAAAGCCGCGCGCGAGATCGTGCCGAAGCTGGAAGTCACTGTTTCCGGGACGGCAACCGAAAGCCACGCGGAATTCCCGCTCGATTTGAGCGCGTCGAAGGCGGAATTAGGATATGAGCCGAAGTTTCCGCTCAAAGAAGCGCTGCGCGATTACATGGAAGATTTGTGGAGCGAGGGGATCAGGGGCTGAAACTCGTGGAAATCGTCGATATCATTCTCGAAGACGAACACGGGAAACCGATCGAAAAAGTTGAAGGAAAAGTCTACTTACTCGGCAAGTAGCTGCCTGTAACCGACAAAACTTTTCAGTGCCTTCGTTTCATCGATCACTATGGAGATACGGTGTTTAATCGGCAGCAAATGGAACAGTTTTCTACCGAGCTAAAAAAGGTGATGCGAAAGGCGGAAACGAAAGAGGAAGAAGAATTATTTAGGCGCGTTCTCGATCTGGCGATGAAATGTCACGAGCAACCGCATCACTATTTGAAGTTTTATGGCGACTGAAGTCAATCCTTCCACCAAAACCTGATTAAGCAATACAGCGCCGAGACGCCGTCCTTCCAGGTGATCTTTTTTCCCTCGGCGTAGGTACGGCCGTAGTAGGAGATCGGCACTTCGTAGACGCGGCAGCCCATTTTTGCGACTTTCATCGTGACTTCGGGCTCGAAGCCGAAGCGCTCGGATTCGATCCTGATCCGCTTGATGACCTCGGCGCGAAAAACTTTGTAGCCGACTTCCATATCGGTGAGATTCAGGTTCGTGAGCGCGTTCGAGAACAGCGTCAGCATTTTGTTGCCGAGGTAGTGCCAGAAAAACATCACGCGGTGGGGACCGCCGCCGGCAAAGCGCGTGCCGTAGACGACGTCCGCTTTGCCTTGGAGAATGGGCTCCAGCAGCCGCTCGTAGTCGGCGGGATCGTATTCGAGATCGGCGTCCTGGATGATCACGACTTCGCCCGTCACGTGGGCGATGCCCGTGCGGAGCGCCGCGCCCTTTCCCTGATTGAACGGCTGCAACACGACTTTGAAAGTATCGGAAGCACCCGCGGACATCGCGCCCGCTGCGAAGCGATGCAGAATGTCGCGGCTGCCGTCTGTCGAGCCGTCGTCGACGGCGATGATCTCTTTCGGAAAGCGGACGCTCTGCACCCTGCGGATAGCTTCTTCGAGCGACGCCGCCTCGTTGTAGACGGGCATCACGACGGAGAGCTTCACTGCTCGAACTCGCGCTTCTTCAGCTCGCGGATAAACGCCGAGAGGTTGGGATCGTTGTTGACGGCTTCGTTGACCTTGTTCTGGAAGTCGGCGGCGGCTCGCTCGAGCGGCCCGATGTCGACGCGGAGACCCAGCCACTGCGTGAGCTTCAGGACGAGCGCGAGCGCGCCGCGCGGATTCGGCGTGGCGGAGAGATAATGCGGCAACGTCGCCCACAGGCTCAGGTGCGGCACATTGTTGCGCCGAAACGCATCCCCGAGAACGCCGATAATGCCGGTCGGTCCCTGATAGCGCGACGGCAGCAGGTCGAGCTGATTCATGAGTTGGGCATCCGTCGAGAATCCGGTGAGCGGCACGGGGCGCGTGTACAGGACTTCGTCGAGATAGGCGCCGAGCGTGACCACGAGCTCGATCTTGCATTCACGCACGACGCGCAGCATCGTCTCGGAGAACCCCCGCCACCGGAGATGCGGTTCGCCGCCGATGCCGAAGACGAAATCGCGCTCGATGCCCATGCCGGCGCCGTGGTGAAAATCGTACGTCGGCCAGTGGATCTCCCGCTGCAGGCCGTCGGCGAGCCGCACCTGGGGGCGCTGAAGAGAGAAATCGTAGAAATCCTCGGCATCGATCGCGGCGAACTTGGTCGCCATCACCTGCTCTGAGAGATACCGCGCCGAGGTCGTCGCGGAGGCTCCGGCATCGCTCCAGCCGCCGAAGGCGAGGACCAAGACCGGCCGCCTAAGCGCCGGAACGGCGGTTATGCTGAGCGGATCGGCTTCCATGGCCTCTTTTTACCACAACCGTGCCAGTGGACTCCAGCAGAGATTGTTCGTCGGCCGTCTCGCCGTACGTTCGCGTCGGAGAATTGCGACGCTATTTTTTTTGATAGCTGATGCGGTAGATGAGTCCTGCGGCGTCGTCCGAAAGATAAAGGCTGCCGTCGCCCCCGACGACTAAATCGACCGGCCTGCCCCAGACGGTATCCGCTCCGTTTTCCTGACTGAGCCAGCCGGTGACGAAATCCTCCGGCCGAGCCGGTTTGCCGTTCGGCAGCCTGATGCGGATAACTTTGTAGCCGGTCTTTTTGCTCCGGTTCCACGAGCCGTGGAGCGCGACGAAGAGATCGCCGCGGTATTGTTCCGGGAACTGCTTGGCCGTATAGAACGCAAGGCCCAACGGCGCCGAATGAGCCTGAATTTTCACCAGCGGCGGCTCCGTCTTGCGGCAGATTTCCTCGCTGCCGAACTCGGGATCGGGCACGCGGTCGGCATAGCAATTGGGCCAGCCGTAATTTTTCCCCTGGCGGATGATGTTGATCTCCTCCGGCGGCGAATCGTCGCCGAGCCAATCGCGCCCGTTGTCGGTGCCCCAGAGCTCCTTGGTTACCGGATGCCACGCGATGCCGACCGAGTTGCGGAGCCCGGTGGCGAAGATCTCCTCTCCGGTTCCGTCTTGATTGTACCGGACGATTGCGGCCCTGCGCGGATCTTTCTCCTTGCAGACGTTGCACGAGGAGCCGATCGAGACGTAGAGCTTGCCGTCGGCCCCGAAGAGGATCGTCCGCGTCGAGTGGCCGCCGTCGGGCAGGTTCGAGACGATTTCCGTCGTCCGCCCTGGCGCCGCACTGTCGCCGCGGAACTGATCGACGCGCCAAATTTTCCGGGTGCCGGCGACATAGAGCTTGCCGTCGCGAAAGGCGAGGCCGTGCGCGCGGTCGAGGCCGTCGATGACGCGCTCGGCGCGTGCCGTGCTGCCGCCGTCGGCGCGGAGCCGCACAACGGTGCCCGATCCCGGCAGCGATACGTAAATCATGCCGTCGGGACCGACCGTCATGAAGCGAGCGCCGGAGAGGCCGCGCGCGAAGACATGGATCTCGAATCCCTCCGGCAGGCGCAGGCGCCGCGCCAGCTCGGCGTCCGTGATGTCGGCTGCAAAAAGTCTCCCGGCAGCGAGAAAGAAAAGCGCGGCGATCATCATCCGGTGCATCGTTCCTCCTATGACTCTGGCGGCCTCTTTGTTATATTGCCAACTACACCTCTGCGCGGCAATACGCAGTTCGGCAATATTTAATTTGCGGGTTTATGAGCGAGACGGGAGCTAAGACCGCTTTGATCACCGGCGGCGCGCGCGGCATCGCGCGCGCGGTCGCGCTCGACCTCGCGCGCGGCGGATGGAACGTGGCGATCTGCTACCGCACGAGCGCCGGCGAGGCGGCCGCGGTGGCGGACAGCGCGAAACGGAGCGGAGTTCAGGCCCTCGCCGCGCAATGCGACGTGTCCGACCCGAGAGCCGCCGCGGCGATGGTCGAGCGCGTCGAAAAAGAATGGGGCGGCATCGATGCGTTGATCAACGGCGCCGGGCCGTATCACCGCGTGGATTTATTGAAGGAGACCGTCGAAGGCTGGCATTCGATGTTCGACAACAACCTCCACCCGGTCTTCTACCTCAGCCGCGCCGTGCTTCCGGGCATGATCGCGCGCAAGTGGGGCCGCATCGTCAACTTCAGCATGGCCAACGCCGATCAGATGATCGCGCAGCCGAACCTGACAGCGCACTATATCGCCAAGACCGGCGTGCTCGTGCTCACGCGCACGCTCGCGAAGGTCGCCGCGCCGTACGCCGTCACCGTCAACGCGATCTCTCCGGGGTTTATCGACACCGGCAGCGCCCCAGCCGAAGAAACCGCCGCGATTGCGAAGCGCATCCCGGCGGGCTATGTCGGATCCACCGACGACGCGGTCGCGACGGTGCGGTTCTTACTTTCCGAAGACGCGCGCTACGTCAACGGCGCCAATATCCATCTGAGCGGGGCTTGGGGGTTGTAAAGTTTTTAGGGCGGCTTCGCTACCGAAGCCTTACCGCTACTTTACCACGGACGAGAATATCTCCACGGCGGTATCGATTTCCGCCTTGCTGACGATCAGCGGCGGGCAGAAGCGGATCACGCGCTCGCCGCAGCCGAGCAGCAGCAATCCCTTTTCGAACGACGCGAGGACGACCCGCTCGCGCTCTTCGGCGGACGCGAACTCGACGCCGACCATAAGTCCCATTCCGCGCACGTCGGCGATCGCCGAACGAGAATTTTTTAGCCGCGAAAGCTTTTCCTTGAGATAAGCGCCGGCTTCTACCGCGTTCTTCATGAGCCCGTTTTCGATGAGGTCGATCGTCGCGAGCGCGGCGGCGCACGCGACCGGATTGCCGCCGAACGTCGAGCCGTGGTTGCCGTGCTTCCATGTGCTGATCTCGCTTCGCGCGATCATCGCGCCGAGCGGCAGCCCGCTCGCGATGCCCTTGGCAACGCAGAGAATATCCGGCTCGATATTCCAGTGCTCGCACGCAAACATCTTTCCCGTGCGGCCGAAGCCGGATTGAATCTCGTCGGCGACGAGCAGGATCCCGTGGCGGCGGCAGAGCGAGGCCAACGCCGGAAGAAACTCGGGCGGCGGGACGATATAGCCGCCCTCGCCCTGAATCGGCTCGACAAAAATCGCGGCGACCTCGTCGGGCGCCGCCTCGTGGCGAAAAATTTCTCTTTCTATGATTTCGAGACCCTGCATTCCGTAAGGCGCGTGGTGCACGCCGGGAAGCAGCGGGCCGAAGTGCGCGCGGTGCGCGGCGCGGCTCGCCGTAAGCGAGAGCGAGCCCAGCGTGCGGCCGTGAAACGCGCCGAGAAACGCGATCAGATGCGTCCGTCTCGTCTCATAGCGCGCGAGCTTGATGGCGGCCTCGACGGCCTCGGTGCCGGAGTTGGTGAAGAAAACTTTCTTTTCCGAAGCTCCCGGAGCCAGCCGCGCGAGTTTTTCCGCCAGCTGCGCCATCGGCTCATAATAAAAGTCGCTGCCGCAATAATGCAGAAAGCGCCGCGCCTGCTGCTCGATCGCGGCGACAACCTTGGGATGCGAATGCCCGGTCGAGGTTACGGCAATGCCGGCGGTGAAATCGAGATACAAATTGCCGTCGACGTCCTCGATCGCTATACCCCGACCTTCCTTGACGGCTAGCGGATAGACGCGACCGTAAGCCGGCGCGGTGTAGCGCTCGTCGCGCCGGATCAGCTCCTGGGCTTTCGGTCCCGGCGGCTTGACTTTGATGTGTGGGATTTTGATCTCGCTCATTCCGCGTTGTCGATCTGCGCCTTCTGGAGCTTTCCCGAATAGTCGACGTAGACCGACTTCCACTCGGTGAAAATGTCGTAGACGGTCGTGCCCGCTTCGCGATGTCCGTTGCCGGTATCTTTGACGCCGCCGAACGGCAAATGCACTTCGGCGCCGATCGTCGGTCCGTTAATATAGGTGATTCCCGCCTCGATGTCGCGCATGGAGCGAAACGCGCGCGCGACATCGCGCGTATAAATCGAGCTCGAAAGCCCGTAGCGCGTGCCGTTCATCACCTCGATGGCTTCCTCGAAGCTGTTCACTTCGATGATCGAAAGCACCGGCCCGAAAATTTCTTCCTGCGCGATGCGCATCGACGGCGCGACGCCGTCGAAAATCGTCGGCCGATAAAACCAGCCGTTGATCCACTTCTCCTCTTCGTAGACGGAGCCGCCGGTCAACAGACGAGCGCCTTCGTCCTTACCGATCTGCACGTATCGATGCACTTTTTCGCGCGCGGCCTCGTGGATAAGCGGCCCCATCTCGGTTTTCTCGTCCAGACCGTCGCCGACGACGATCTTCTCTGCGCGCGCGACGAGTGCGTCGGTGACGCGCTGCTTAACGCCGCGCTGCACGATGAGGCGGCTCGTCGCGGTGCAGCGCTGGCCGGTCGTGCCGAACGCCCCCCACAGCGCGCCCTCGATCGCGAGATCCAAATCGGCGTCATCGAGAACGATCTGGGCGTTTTTTCCACCCATCTCCAGCGCGACGCGCTTGAGATTTTTTCCGCACGAGGCGGCGATCTCCCGGCCGACCTCGGAAGAGCCGGTAAAGGAGATCAGCTTGACGTCCGGATGGTTCACGAGCGCGGCGCCGGCGATCTCGCCCGCGCCGTGGACGAGGTTGGCGACGCCGGGCGGAACGCCCGCCTCCTCCAAGACCTCGAAGAAGAGCACCGCCGTGTGCGGCGTATCCTCCGCCGGCTTCAAGATAACGGTATTGCCGCAGAGAAGCGCCGGGAAAAGCTTCCAGGTCGGAATCGCGAGGGGAAAATTCCACGGCGTGATGAGGCCGCAGACGCCCACCGGCGCGCGGACCGACATGGCGAATTTATCCGGCAGCTCCGACGGCGTGGTCTCGCCGAAAAGCCGCCGCCCTTCGCCGCCCGCATAAAACGCGGTGTCGATTCCCTCCTGCACGTCGCCGCGCGTTTCTTTCAGTATTTTTCCCATTTCGCGCGTCATCGCGCGCGCGATCTCCTGCTTGCGCCGTTTGAGAATTTCTCCTGCCTTAAAAATG
>DASWZY010000508.1:0-35470 GCA_036407055.1 Binatia bacterium | reverse complement strand
GCCGGCAGCGGGCTCGCGTGGTAATAATCCATGCCGAAGCCGTCGTACATGCCGATCACGATCCGCTGTTTGCCGATCAGAGTCATGGACGAAATGGTATACCGCGGCCCGGGCGCGCGCACCAGCGGTTGGATCCCGGCGGAAAATTTTTATTTTTTTTCGACCCCATTGACGAACACCTAATTCGTGATACGGCTCCGGCATATGCCTGAATATCCCGGAGGTGGCGCATGCAGACGGGAATCTGGAAGTTGAAGTGCCAGAGCTGTAAAAAGCCCTTCAATCTGCACATTACGAGCAACACGCTGATCACCGATTTGATCGGCTCGCAGCCCTGCCCGCATTGCCGGAAAAAGCCGGGCGATCTCGACGCCCGCAACTGCTTCGTCGAGGGGCACGAGCTGCTCGCGTACGTGCCGAGCGCGCGCGCGAAGCCGCTGCTCGCCTCCGGCAAGAGCGATATCGTCACCGTGTAGCGTCTTGACGGGCGCGGCGGCAAGATAGAATCGCTCAGCGCGCATTTCGGACCATTCGATCGTACACAGCCCGCGCGCGAAATGCCGGTAAGAATGGGTTCGCGAGAGACAGCAGAATCTAAGCGCCTGCTCGAAATCATGCGGCAAACCGTCGCGCGAACGCAGGCGGCCATAGTGACGGCCCAAGATCTGCGGCGAGAATCGGTGGTCATCGTACAAGACGCGCGGGCACCGCTCCGGCAGATAAAAAAGCGAAGCGGTAATTCGGCTTGACACGGACGAGCGGCGGGGCTATGGCGGGAGCATGCTCCGCGATTCGCCGCTTTTTAACTATCGCGGCATACGCACCTGGCCGTCTCGCTGGATGTGGACGGGCAAGGGCGAGCACAAGTATCCCACCGGCGAGGTCGGCGTTTTAAAAGAGGTCAATGTCTCCATCGCCGATCCGGATAAACCCGAAAGCACGAGACCGTACAATCGAGTTTACCTCTTCACCGAATATCGCGAGAGCGGGTACCTGGGCTGTCTGCTCTTCGAGGATGCGGCCGCCTGCCGCCAGATCGGCGCCATGCTTTCACGGCAATGCGGCAAGACAATCGAGGAGATCGGCAGCATAGACCTGAGCCATCTGCTTTAGCGCGGCCCCGCGCAGTTGTCACCCCCCATTGACAGAGTTCTAATTACAGATATGGACAGACATGCTCCGTGATATGTCTATCCTCTCTTACCGCGGCGTACGCACGTGGCCGCCGACGTGGTTGTGGACGGGCGAGGGCGAAAATCAAACCGCGCGCGGCGAGGTCGGCGTCTTGAAAGAGGTCCGCATCTCCGTGGTCGATCCGTGGCAACCCGGCGCCGTGAGACCGTACAATCGCATTTATCTCTTCATGAATTATCGCGGCAGCGGGTATGTCGGCTGCCTGATCTTGGACGAGCCCGCCGCCTGCCTCCAGATAGGCAGAATTCTTGCCGAAGTCTGCGGCCGGACGATGAAACAAATCGGCGACCTCGACTTGGAGCATCTGCTGTAGCCGCGCGCGCCCCCGCGGCGCGACGAATCTAACCGGCCCGTAACGTTCGGCTCTCTCCGCTTCTCGCTTCGCCGCCGACGTGCTCCCTTACGATCCGCTCGAAGATATCCCCGCGTTCGGAGTCCAGAGCGGAACCGGCCTCGATACGTCCAAAGAGGTCGAGCAGCGATGCGATGAGACCTGTCCAGCCCGTCTGGTGGCTGGCGCCGATCCCTGCCCCGTTGTCGCCGTGAAAATATTCATAGAATAATATCAGGTCGCGCCAGTGCGGATCCTGCTGGAACTTTGCCGCCCCGCCGTAAACCGGCCGTTGTCCGCTGCCGTCGCGCAGAA
The DNA here is from genome assembly GCA_036407055.1 of Binatia bacterium. Classification (GTDB taxonomy): domain Bacteria; phylum Desulfobacterota; class Binatia; order UBA9968; family UBA9968; genus JAJPJQ01. The sequence continues at coordinate 33,630 of DASWZY010000508.1, read as the reverse complement.
AAACGGCCGCCAAGCGGCGGACGATCTCCCCGGCCACCTCGAACAGCGTCCTATGCCGGCCCGAACCGGTCGGACATTCGACTTTGAATTCATCCCCGTAAAATTGATACAGGCTCAAGAGCGCCCGCACGATCAGCACATTGACCGGCATCCATACCGGACCGCGCCAGTTGGAATTGCCGCCGAACATTGCGTTGTTCGATTCGGCCGGCAGGTATTGCACTTTGTATTCGTGACCGCCGACGTTAAATACGAACGGATGCTCCAGGTGATAGCGCGACAGCGATCGGATGCCGTAAGGGCCGAGAAATTCGTTCTCATCGAGCATGTACGCGAGCACCCGCTCGAGCTTTTTCTTGTTCAGAATCGACAGCAGGCGCCGTCCTTTGTAGCCGATAAACCCGCCGTCCAGCGGGGCGATATGGGACATCACTTCGGGGTGGCGTTTGCGAAAGAGCGCGATCAACTCAACCAGCCTCGGATAGCGCGTGACGATATCGGCCTCGAATGCCGTAGAAGCGCACAGCGGCAAGAGACCTACCAGCGATCTGATCTTCAGACGCATCGCGTTGCCGTCCGGCAGGTGCAGCAGATCGTAGAAAAAGCCGTCCTGCTCGTCCCACATTTCGTCGTGGTTATCGCCGATGCGATCCATCGCATAAGCGATCCAAAGGAAATGCTGCACGAACTTGAAGGATATCTCCTCGTACATCTTGTCGTGTTCGCAAAGAATCAGCGACATCTCCAGCATGCACAGGCAATAAAGCGCCATCCACGCCGTTCCGTCCGACTGCTCCAGACGACCACCCGTCGGCAGCTGCGCGCTGCGGTCGAAAACACCGATGTTGTCGAGTCCGAGAAATCCGCCGGCGAAGACGTTGCGGCCGGCGGGGTCTTTGCGATTGACCCACCAGCTGAAGTTGAGCATCAATCCCTGAAACGACCGCTCCAGGAAGGCCATGTCCGCGCGGCCCAGCGCGCGCTCGTATTTGTATAGGTACAGCGTCGCCCAGGCGTGCACGGGCGGATTGACATCGCTGAAGTTCCACTCGTAGGCGGGGATCTGGCCGCTCGGGTGAAAATAGAGCCCGCGCAGCATCAACAGGAGCTGCTCCTTGGCGAAATCGAAATCGACGAGCGAGAGCGCGAGGGTATGAAAAGCCAGATCCCAGGCCGCGTACCACGGGTACTCCCATTTGTCGGGCATGGAGATGACGTCGCTGTTGAGCATGTGGAACCAGTCCATATTGCGTACATGATGGCGGCTGGATTCGAGCAGCGGATGGCCGTGATGCTGCCACAGCCATCGCTCCAGGTCGAAATAGTAGAACTGCTTGGTCCAGAGCATGCCGGCGAGCGCCTGGCGATGCACCCGGCGCTCGTCGTCGCTCAGCGCGCGCGGCGTAATCAGATCGTAAAATTCCTCCGCGTCGGCGATGCGATCTTTGAACGTCGTGTCGAAATGAGCAAAGGGATTTGCGATTCGGCCGCGGCTCAGCCGGAGGCGGATGGCTGCGTTACCGCCCGCGGGCACATCGAGGCGATAATGCGCCGCGGCCTTGGTTCCCGTCTTGCCGGGATTCACCGCTTCGCCGCGCCCGGCGATGATGTAGTCGTGAAACGCATCCTTGACGTAGAGCGAAGCGTTGGGCCGGTTCCACAGCCGCTGCGTGTTGGTTTCATTCTCGGTGAAGAGCAGCTCCGGCGCGCCGTCGCAACAGAGGCAATAGTCGCCCAGCTCTTCCTGCGACGCGTGAATGATCCCGGGTCCCGCTTCCTCGAGCGCGGGCTTGCGAGGGTCATCGTCCCAAGACCAGGTGTTGCGGAACCATAGCGTCGGCAAGACGCGCAGCCGGGCGACTTCCGGCCCGCGATTGTATACGGAGATGCGAATGAGAATATCTTCCGGGGCTTCCTTGGCGTATTCGACGAACACGTCGAAATACCGGTTGTCGTTGAATATCCCGGTGTCCATCAGCTCGTACTCCCAATCCTCTCGCGAACGGCTTCGATTCGTCGCGACAAGATCGCAGTAAGGATACTCGCGCTGAGGGTATTTATAGAGGTATTTCATGTAGGAGTGGCTGGGCGTGCTGTCAATATAAAAATAATATTCCTTGACGTCCTCGCCGTGGTTCCCCTCGTTGTTGGTGAGCCCGAACAGCCGCTCTTTCAGAATCGGGTCGCGCTCATTCCACAATGCCAGCGCGAAGCACAGCCGCTGCTTCTCGTCGCAGATTCCGCCGAGGCCGTCCTCGCCCCAGCGATACGCCCGCGAGCGGGCCTGGTCGTGGGAGAAATAGTTCCATGCGTCGCCGTTATCGCTATAGTCCTCGCGCACCGTGCCCCACTGGCGCTCGCTCAAGTAGGGTCCCCATTTTCTCCATGGAATTCCGTTCTCGCGCGCGTCGTTCAAACGGGTTTGCTCGCTGACCGCTGCAATCTGGAAATTCATAGAAACCTCCGGACGGCGCTCTCTATAAAGCGGTGCCTGATTGGTCGGGCCCCTTACCGAGGACGTGCCAAATGTAATGTAAGGTTCCGGCGCCTAAAGGACGCCGACTCCTAACATATTAAGAAGACGCGACTCGTCCAATCGGGCGCGGTCTGATTTCTAGTGGGAAGAAAACCGGAAGGATATAAAGAAGCCGCGCGTTATCAGGTGAGTACTTTCTTCGCGCCGCCCGATGATTCGCAGTCGCCGAAGTGTCGATGGGCGATGCATTCCAGGCACAAGCTGCCTTTGAGCAGATATTCCGACGCCGTCGTTTCGACGAAGTCGGCCGCGGGCCACATGCTGCAGTTCGCGCAGAAGTGCCAAACCTGCGTTTCGTTGCGGCGGCGGTAGGTGAGGTCCTGTCTTCGACTTAAAACTCGAACTTTAAGACGGCGGAAAATGTCACTCATGGCCGGTCCGCTCGCTTTATAGGCCCGACGGCGACGACGCGATGCCGCCCGGTGGAGACTTCGTCGGGTTTTTTTCCGCAATGCGGACAGGCTTGCCGCAGGGCGAACTCGATGATGTCTTGTTCCTCGGTAAGCTCGACGCCGAACGTCTCATGACAGCTCTGGCACCCGAGCGTCCACAGCTTGCGCTCCATTTGGAAACTTTCCTTTCGGCTCGCTGAGATTAGAGGTTGCTCGAAGTCGGCGTTTTACCGCGGCCGCGCCCTCGCGTAAATAAAGAGGCGGTCACTTTCAACGAAAGTTTTAGTGACTGTTAAGGCTGCCGCAACGATCGCCGCGGCTCGGAAGGGTCACATTTTCTTTCGCCGTCCCTCCCCGTACCCTTCCCTGCCCAGCCGCGCGAGAAAGGCGATTAGGCTCTCGCTGGATTGCGGCGCGCGGCCGGCGGCGCGCCAGACTTCGCGCTCGACGGCGTCGGCGACGGCGAGCCGGGCGCGCTCGAAGGCGGCGCGGTACTGAGGGTCATATCGCAGCCAGTAACAATGCTGAGATCCGCCGCCCGCGGTACCACGCGACCTCGACCAGTCGCCGCGCTCCTGCACGTAGGCGGCGAGGTAGACGCGCTTTCGCGGGTGCGCGATGTCGGCGAACAGCGCCAGATACTCCGGTGCGATCGCGCCGGGATTTTTCGGCGGGCGGCCGATGTATCGGGGCGAGCGTCCGTGGCTTCCTCTCACGCTTCGCCGTCCTGTCCTGAGCCTGTCGAAGGATCCCGTCCTGAGCCTGTCGAAGGATCCGGAGTTCCGATCGGAAGCGAAATCGTCCGCGCCGATTCCGCGGCCAGCCGGGCTTTCTCTTCGGCTCGCCGCTTCGCTTGTTCTTCCGGAGTTATGACGCGGATGGTCATCGACGTCGGTCCCATCGGAAGGTCCTCCATGCCCTCGCGATAGACACGCGGGCGCATGCCTTTCAGCATGAATTGCGCGAGCGCGTCGGAGTAGCTCTTATACGAGCCGGTGATCTTCCCGCCATGCACGATGGGCGTGTCATGGCCGAGGAACGCGCGGCGGTATGCCTCGTCCTCGGCCTCGTCGGTGAGGATCGTTTTCGCGAGCCGGAAGCGCTCGCGGTAGGCGGCGTCGCTTTTTATCCACTGATAGTGGCACCAGCGCGAGACGTCGGAAAGTTCCTCGGCGCGCTTGAGCCCTTTGCCGGCGACGAAGCCGGCGAGAAACGCGCGCTGTTGCCGGTTCGCGAGGTCGGCGAAGAGCGCGTGGAATCCCGCGAGCTGTTTGTCGGCCGGCGCAGGCGGGTTGGCGATTTCAGGCTGCGATTCGGACATAATAATTCCTCCTGTTAGGGTTAATGAGCGAAGAAAGGATGGATGAAAAACTCTCCAAAGAATGAATCGCAGAAGCCCTGCGAAGCGGTGAATACCGGCTGAAAAGATTTTTAGGACGGACTCGAAATGCCTGGATTCCCGCCCTTCGACTTAGCTCAAGACATGCTTGCGCGGGAATGACTCTGAGGGAGTTTGCCGACTACTATCCGCGGTCGATTGTTATAGTGGACCTTAATCGAAAACGAATCAAGAAAAATCCGCGGCGGAATGTCGCAGAATGTCGCGGTGTGACGCTTAATTTTGGCGCAGACGGCCTTACGAGGCTAAGGACCACGCCGGAATGGCGACTTTGAAGTATTCCGCGGCGCCTTCGACCATCACGAGTGCGACCAGCGCGGCGGCGATTCTCTTCGGCGGCATGACGAAATCGACGCAGCCGGTGCCGATGGCGGCCGACGGCATGCCGAAGTGGAGCGCGCTGCGCTCGTCCTGCACGAGCACGCGCCCGCCCGCGCGCTTGACGGCGCAAACGCCGCGCGCGCCGTCGCTGCCCATGCCGCTCAGCACGACGGCGATCGACCGCCTGCCCGAAGCCTGGGCAACCGATTCTAGCAACGAATCCGCCGGCCGGCATTTCAGGTGCTTCGGATGGAGGCTCACCGTGAGGTTCGCGCACACCTGCGGGTAAAATCCCGGATGCACGGTGTATACGGTTCCCGGCAAGAGAACCTCGCCGTCCTGGACGCATTCGACGCGGAGGCGCGTCCGCACCCGCAGGATGCCCGACAACAGCTCGTGCGAGGCCGGATCGACGTGCTGTAAGACGACGATCGGCGCGGGAAAATCCGCCGGCAGGGCGCCGAGGACCTCCTCGAAAGCCTTGAGGCCGCCGAGCGACGCCGTCATGGCGACGACATCGAAGGCGGCGGTCGAATTTCCCGACCCCCTATTCGCCTGGAACATACAGTGTAACAATAAGAGTACGGTACCGTACACCCGATTGCAAGGCTTCGGGTGCGGAAAGGATCGCGCCATGGCGAAAAAAAACAACTCGCGCCCGCAAAACCGGCTGCTTCAGCTTCTGCCGGCAAGAGAGCTCGAGCGTCTGAAGCCCGAGCTGGAAGCGGTCGAGCTCGAGTACAAGTTCGTCATCGCGGAGCCGCGCGGTCCGATGCCCTATGTTTACTTCGTCGAGAGCGGCGTCGTGTCGATGATGGCGTTAATAAAAACCGGCGCGGCGCTCGAGGTCGCCACGGTCGGCCGCGAGGGCACGACCGGCGTGCCGGTGTTTCTGGGCTCGGGAGCGATGCCGCTCCTGTCAATCGTGCAGATTCCCGGCCGCGGCTTCAAGATGCGCTCGGAAGTTTTCCGCGAGGAAACGAGCCAGCCGGGGCACCTCCACGACATGGTCGCGCGCTACACGCAGGCCCTCATGGTCCAGATCGCGCAGGGAAACGCGTGCAACAACGTGCACAATATCGAGCAGCGCGCCGCGCGCTGGCTGCTCACGACGCGCGACCGCGTCGACAGCGACACCTTTCCGCTGACGCAGGAATTCCTGGCGCAGATGCTCGGCGTCCGGCGCGCGAGCGTGAACGTGGTCGCCGCGGGGTTCAAAAAGAAGCACATGATCGAGTACGACAACGGCTCGATCACGATGTTGAACCGCGCCGCGCTCGAGCGCGTCACCTGCGAGTGCTACGGGATCATCAGGGAAGAGCACGAGCGGCTGCTCGATTGACGCAATCTACAGAAGGTCGCTGACGTCGAGACCGCCGATCTCTTCGAGCGCGCGCCCGCAATGATTCTGTAAAAGCATGCCGACCTGGCGGCAAAAAGTCTCGTCGCTGAACAGCACGGCGGCGATGTAACGGTGGCCGTGATGCTCCATGAACAGGAAAAGCTGGGGAGGCGATACATTCTGCGCCGACCGGTAGGACATAGTAACTTCGGTCAAAACGCCGGCTTCGCCGGCGACCGACGGCGCGACGCCGTCGCCGCGCGCGTGCCACCGCGGCGGCCAGTTCCCAATACCGCGATAATTCATCAACGGATGATCGCGCAGCCGCATCGCGTTTCCGTGCGCCGGCCTCCTTACGATGTCCTCGCTTTAGGCGCCCCGCGCCCGAGCCACCTCCGCTTCGCCCGTTTAAGCCGCGGCGCCGAGTTCCGCACAAGAGCCGCGCGTGCTCGACGAGCACCCACGAGTCGCTCACTAGCTCGCGCGCGAGAGAATTATTCCACGCTCGATCCGCAGTCTCCGCTCCGGCGCGGCGGGCGGCGTCCCGGAGCCACCGCGTCCAGTAAGGGATAACCCGATCGGACATACTTCCAAACACCCGTTCGTCAGGACCCGCCGATTCGCAAGGCGGGCGCTTGTTAAGATCAGTTTAGCGGGGGGCGGGAGCAAATCAAGACTTATCTGGATATGCGTCAACGAGCGGCGATAAGGATTAAAGGAAGCAGAGTCGGGAAAGGCGACGCGCCCCATCTATACACAACGCGCAAGCGGCAATAAAAAAGCCCGGGCTCTTTCGAGCGCCGGGCCTTTTGCGAGAAGTCTTCTAACGCGAGCCTCAGCTGCTCGCGACCTGCGCCTTCGCGCGCAGCTTCGCCATCAGGCCGTCGATCGAATCTTTCTTCAAGATGCGCGCGAACTGCGAGTGGAAGTTGGAAGTGAGGCTCACGTCGTCGATGACGACGTCGTAGACTTTCCAGTCGCCGCCGACGCGACGCATCATGTAGACGATCGGCGTCGAGTCGCCGCTCGAGCCGACGACCGCGGTGTGCACTTCGGCCGTGTCCTTGTCGATGATCTCGCGTCCGTAGATCATCTTCTCGCCGCGGTAGGTGCCGAGCGCGTTGGTATAGGAGGCCTCGGCGAATTGAATGAAAGTGTCGACGAACTCCTGCTCGCGCCCCGCAAGCCGGCTCCAGTCCGGGCCGAGTGAGCGGCGCGCCATCTCGGTGAAGTCGAAGCGCGGTATGATGATCGCGCGCAGCTTGGGCTTGTTGTCGATGAAGTCCTGCTGGCTGTTGAACGTCCGCGTGACCGCGAGCACGCGCTCGAGGGTGTCCTGGATCGCCGCCTTCGGCGAGTTGTCGGCGTGCGCAACGGAAGCGATCAAAAGCGCGGCGAGCGCGATCTTAATGTACACAAACGTACCCTTCATTGCCCAAATCTTCCTTTCACGCAAATTTCTTACTTCCGTATTTCCTACCGTGACTGGGGTTTAGACGCCGGCGGGACGAAAATGATGTACAACAGAGCCTAACAGTTTAAGAAAAAAACAAAAGGCCCCGAGGGGTACTAAATCCAAGGCCTTTGGGACCTCCTAATCGGCTCGCGGCTCCTGCCGTCCTGAAGACCCGCTTATTCAGCCAGTCGCCTATCGTTATAGGTAGCGGCTAAGAGCGCCGCCATTGGACCTTGGTCCAACACCTACGGAGGGGCCGCGATCGAATCGCGACGGCTTCGAAGGACGCGCAGCTCGATGCAAAAACCCGGGCGCTTTCGAGCTCCGGGCCTTCGGACGGCGATGGGTTACAGCTCTAGAGTAGCGCCTTGTCCAACACGTCGGCGGTGCGCCGCGCGACGGCGTCGAGCAGCGTCAAACAGTCTTCACCGGGCCGCTGCGGGCGGCGGTAATGGGTCGAGAGCACGCCCAAAAAGCGGCCGGAGGAGGCGACGAGCGGCGTGGACTGCACGGCGGCCGCGCCGGCGGCGAGCACGACGTGCCGCGACTCCACGCCGGCGAAGATGGGGCTCCGGGCGACGTCTTCGACGATGACGCGCGCGCGCTTTTCGAGCGCCGCGCCGCAGGCGCTCGCGCCGCCGCGCACGTAGGCGAAATAGTCGAGAAAGAACGGCGGGAGCTCGCGCTGCGCTTCGATCGCGAGCGCATGCGCGGCCGGGTTGAGCAGCTGGATGTTGCCCATGTCGGCTTTCGTCAGCGCGATCGCCGCGTCGAGCACGTCGGTCAGGAGCGCGCGCCGGTCGCACGGCTGGACGGCGCTTTTCGCCAGAGTCAGCAGAATTTTATGGAAGCCGTTGCGGCGGGCGAGATTTTCCAGCCGCTCGCGCGACCCTTCCGAGAATAGCTTCGCCTCCTCGGCCGAAATATGCGCGCGGCGAGCGTCGGCGCGCAGCCAAAGCGCTCTCGTCAGAGCGAGCGTCGCGTGTTGCCGCTCCGCGCCTACCTTGCCGCCCTGCGGCGGAATCAGCGCCATCGGCGCCGCTTTCTCCATGGCGCAGTCATCCTACTACGGCGCGGGCGGGAGTCAACGGGGTTTGCCGGTGCTTTTCGCCGTGACGCCGCGGCGATTCAGCTTTTGAATATTTTGCCAAGGCCGTCGTTTAATGGATATGCGGGCAGCGGGCGTATTCGCCGCCGCCGTCCTGTCGGCGGTCCTGGGACTCGGGACGGACACCTACACCGAGGCGCCGCCGGAATGCGGCACCGCCGAGAGCTTCCTCCTCGAACCGCCCGAGGATTCCAACCTGGCCCTGCATATTTACCGCTGCGACATCGACGTCTGGAGGATCGCGCTCGAACTCATGACTTCCCGCGACGAGTACGGGCAGCCGCACTGGGAGGTGCTCGACTCGGTCGAGATCCGCGATCTCGGCGAATCCGGAGAAATCGCCCTGAGCACCTGCGCGCGCGGCGACCTGCCCGATCCCGACATCGTCGCCGTCGTCTATCGCGCAGCCCCGGACGACATCGGCGACGTCTACCGCGCGTGGGTCGTCGACCGGAGCGTCGGCCGCCTATGGCCGACGTCCATCGACGCCGTCACCTGCGCGCCCGTCCCGGATCACTGCGGGATAATGGGTGACGAGGAGATGGAAGTGGCGGAGGAGTGATTACAGCCGCTGCGGCGGCGCCAGGATCGTGGCGATGTAATCCAGCAGGCGCTCCGCGTTCTTTTCGCGGTATTCGACGTAGTCGGTCGCGAGACGAAATTCGAATAGACTCAAGAAAATCGCTTCGTCGAGATATCCCTTGTCGACCGCCTCCTGCATGACTTCAGTGAGCACCGATGCTTTCTTCTGCTCGCGTTCAACATCGAGCGTTATTTTGACGCGCTCGCGGTCGTCTTTGAGCTGGCTCGGAAACGTTCTGCCGCTCTGTCTGAGACCCCTCAGCGTCGCGGCGATGTCGTCGCCTATGCCGAGGAAAACCTGCGGCTTGGAGCCCGGCCTCGAGGCGAAGGCTTCCGACAACGCGAGTCCCACCCAGAAGCCGGACTCCGGCGCTTCGAGGACGGTTCCGAGCGGCAGGCTAATTAGCGGCGTTGTTTCCTTGATGACGACGACCCCCCGCCGATTGACCGTGCGGCGCCATTCGCGCCCGCGCGCCTTCGCCAGTTCCCTCAGTTGCTCCCAGCCAAACTCATAAGTCGGGTCGCTCACGACCGCGAGCGCGGCGTGCTTATAGGCGAGATCGAGCTTGCCTTGGCCCCGGTAGAGATCGGAGAGAAAGAAGTTGCCCGATCTTTCCCAACGGTTGCGCTTGACGCCTTCCAGCATGTAAGTCTCGGCCGACTTTAAATCGCCCATCATCATGTACGTGTGGCCGTACTGGACCCACAGCGACGGATCGTTGGGGCACGCGTCGACGGCGACTTTGTATTGGCCCACCGCCTCGCTGTACTTGTGCGCCATGAAAGCTTTGTAAGCCGTCGACTCCGCTGTTCGCGCGTTCTCCGGGCAGGGCTCCTTTTTTGGAACCCAGGTCATGCGCCAATCGATGACGCGAAGCATATCGAGAATAATCGCCGTATGGCGGCCGTCCGCCCCGTTCTTCAATACATGATCACAGTCGACGATCGCCCGCGCGCGCAACGCCTGCCATTCCGCCTTGGTCCGCTGCTGCTCGGCCATCTCGGCGAGATACAGGCATCGCGCGCCGCGCGCATCCGGATTGTTCGGCTCCGCCGCGATCGCGGCATTATAGGAATCGAGAAGCGCGTCGCCGGTCGACGCTTGCCTGGACGAAAAACCCGTTGGCGCGCACGCGGAGGCGAACAGACAGAAAACAAGGACAAACCAAATTCGACGCATTGGTGGAAAATAGGACGAATGGAGGCGGTTCGTCAACGGCTACACGGGAGAGTCAACGCCGACAGAAAGTCAGCGTTTGCTCGCGACGACACCGTTCGAACGCAGCGAGCGGCGCAGTTTGATTTGCGGATGCATTCTCGCGTCAGCTCGTGATGACGCTTCTCAGCTCCAGATTGGAAAATTCCTGGTCGTCGATGCCGAGGCTTTCGATCTCGCGCGCCGCCTTTTGCAGACGGCGCGCGACTTTCGCCCGCTCCTCCGAGCGCAACAGGCGCGCGGGAAAAAGACACGACAGCGCCATCGCGGGCCGCCCGCCCTTGTCGTGGACGGGAACGGCGATGGCGAATACCCCCGGATTGCTCTCTTCGTCGTTGACGGCGTAGCCACGGCTCCGGACGAGGCGAATGTCGGCGAGCAGCTTCTCCACCGAAGCGTGCGTCTTTTCCGTCTGGCGCTTGAAGCGCACGCCGCGGTAGCGGCGCAGGATCTCTTCGTCCGGCAAACCGGCGAGAATGGCTTTCCCCGAGGAGCTGGAATAGGCGACGCGAACCGAGCCGATGTTGACCGTCACGCGAATGCGCGCCTTGCCGTCGACGCGCGCGATATAGAGCACGGTAACGCCGCGCAGCACGCTGAGCGTGATCGTGTGCCCGTAGTCCGCCGCGAGGTCGGTCATGATGCGGCGGATATGCTCTGCGCGCTTGGGGATCGGCTGGAAGCAGCTGCCCACGACGAAGGCGTTCGCGCCGATGCGGTATTTCTGCGCTTCGTCTTTTTCGATGAACTGGAAAAGCTCGAGCGTCCCGAGCAGGCGGTAGAGCGTCGGCTTTTTGATCCCGACGAGCCGGCTCATCTCGCTCAAGCCCACCGGCTGGGTGAAGTCCTTGAGCTTCAGCAGGATCGTCAGGCCCTTGGAGAGCGAGGTCAGCGGCAGCGCGCCGCGCGGCGCCTTTTTATTTCCGTTATCCCGCCCCGTCACGGCGGCGCCGCTCCTCAGTTCGACTTCAACCGGTAAAACTCGATGCAGTTGCCCGTTTCCATCAAGCGCCGCTCCGGCTCGGGGACGCCGCGCATCATTTTTTCGAGGACCGCGCGCGAGCGCGGCCACTCGGACTCCTGGTGCGGGAAGTCGGTCGACCACATGATGCGATCGACGCCGACGTGATGGCGCATCTCGACGCCGACGCGGTCGTGCACGATGCCCCAGTAGATGTGGCGCTTGACGTAGTCGCTCGGCAGCCCGTGCTTGAGCGGCTCCCAGCCAAACAGCTCCTGCGCCCAGCGGTAGTGGCGCTCGTAGCGCATGTCGGCGACCTCGAGGAACGACGGGATCCATCCCGCCTGCGTCTCGGCGAAATATACTTTGAGGTTCGGGAAGCGGTCGAACAGCCCGTCGAGGACCATCTGCATCGCGTTGAGCCCGCCGAGCTGGTAAAAGCGCGCCACTTGCCGGCCGAAATCGGCGGCCTGCGCGCGCGCCGAGTCCCGGCGCAGCTCCGGCGGCTCCTTGGGATAGACCAGCATGGGGCCGTTGCGCTCGCCCGAGCGGTCGAGCTCGACGTGGATCGATATCGGCATCTCCAGATCGAGCGACGCCGCCCAGAAGCGGTCGTCTTCGGGCGTGGGCCAGCCTTTATTGCTCGGGAAGGCGCGCAGCGCGACGCTCTTCAAGCCGAGCTTTTTGCAATGCTCCATTTCGGCGACGGCGTCGGCGGCGTTGCTCATCGGCAGCGCGCCGATGCCGATCAGCCGGTCGGGGTCGACCGCGCAATACTCCTCGGCCAGCCACGCGTTGTATCCCGCGATGACGGCCTTGTAGGCGTCGTCGTCCTTAATGTTGCGCCACCAGCGCGAGGCGGAGCTTTGAAACAACACCTCGGCGTCGAGCCCGTCCTGGTCCTGCTCGCGGATGCGCTGCTGCGCGGTGCCGGTGCCCGGCGTGTCTTCATAGCGCTGGCCGAAAGGCGTCCAGCGGTCGTTGTCCGATTGCACGCCCTTACCGGCGTAGAGATCGAGCGGCACCTCGGTCGTGTATTGCCCCTCGACCATCCAGCGGTCGCCGCCGAGCTCGGTCCGCACCATGCGCGGCACGCGCTCGCGGTGTTTCTCGGCTACGCGGTCGCGCCAGTATTTCGTGTCGATCTCGAGATGGGAGTCGGCGGAAATCAATTTGTAATCGCGGGCCATGGATAAGAGCCTCCTGTCGGGTTGATGCTAGTCTAAGCCGAAAAATTTTCGAAAGCCGGTCGGATCGAGCTTCTCGATCGAGATATTGACGGGGTGGAGCTTGAGCTTCCTGGGATTCAGGCGCTCGCTGACCGGCTCGGCGTCGAGCCGCGCGGGGATGCGCTGCTGCTGCTTCAAGAGGCTCGCGCCCTCCGCCGACAAGATGAAATCGATGAATAATTTACCGGCGTTCGGATGCGGGGCGCGCGCGCTCAGCGCGATCGGCTGCGAGATCGCCGGCATCGGGTCGATCGCCACCCAATCGATCGGCGCGCCGCGCGATTTCAGCTGCTCGGTCGTATGCGCGTAAGTGATCGCCAGGGGAAACTCGCCGGCCCCGAGCAGCTGCCCGATCAGCGAGTGTCCCTCGCGAAAGACCGGCTTCTGCTTGCGCAGGCGATCCATGAACGCCGGTCCTTCGGTCGGCCCCAGCGCTTCGATCATACCCGCGTACCAGTCGTTCAGCCGCGGGTCCATGCATATTTTTCCGTCCGCCCACTGCGGCGACAACAGATCCTGCCATCTGCGCGGCGCGCTGCCCGCCGGGACCATCTTCGTGTTGTAGGCGATCGTGTAATAGAGATCGTAGGTGTCGGTCCAGTATCCGTCGGGATCGAAAAAGCCGCGGCCATAGGCCGATTGATGCGCGGACTTGTAGGGCGCGAGCATCCGGCGGTCCTTCAGGCTGATGATGATCGGCCCTTTGATCGAGACGACGTCGAACAGATGCTGGTTCGCGCGCGACTCGGTGATGATCCGCTGGAAGAGCGGGTCGCTGCCCGCGCGGTAATAGCTCGCTTTGATGAAGGGATACTTTTTCATGAACGCGGCGGAGAGCTGGTTCGCGTCTTCCGCCCGCGTCGACACGTAGAACAGAACCTCCGCTTCTTTTTTCGCCGCTTCGATATTGGCGGTCTGCGCCCACAGCGCTTGCGCCTGGAGCACGACGAGCGCGAGGAAAACGCCGTAGGCGATGAATTTGGTCATGCGTGCCATCGGTCCACTATGGTAAACGGCGATTCGCATCTCGAACTGCGCTAGTTTTATGCCGCGGGCGGCGGCCTGTCAAGGCGATACGGAACGTAGCTGCGCTAACTTACCGCCGCGACGGCGTGAAGAAAAGGCGCGGCGGTGCTATCGTTGCCGCATATGATTCTCTGGCGGCCGGTCGGTCTCAATGAAATGGCCCTCGTCTTCGATTCGGGCATGGCCGCGTTTCCGCCGCGACTACCGGAGCAGCCGATCTTTTATCCTGTTCTCAATAAGGATTACGCCGTACAGATCGCGCGCGACTGGAACACAAAGGAGTCGCCGTTCGCCGGCTATGTGCTCCGATTCGAGATTACCGACAACTACGCCACGACGTTCGAGACGCGGACGGTCGGCGGTGGAATACACCGCGAGCTTTGGATACCAGCCGAGCGACTGGCGGAGTTCAACGCGCAGATCATAGGGCCGATAGTCACTGCTCAGGCTTTCTTCGGCAAAAACTTTCGCGGCTTCATTCCCGACGCGTACGGACTGAAAGGACTCGATGCTTTCGAACAGATCGCCGCGCTCGCGGCGACAATGGATTATGCGATCATGGATTTCGGAATGGAGATCATGGCCAACGCGAAGACTATCTTCTTGAACTTTCCTTTCTGGAAAGCCGCCGGATCGCTGCGCCTCAACATCGAGGCCGACCCGCTCAACCGCTGCCTGGAAAAAATCCGCTCCGTCTGGTCAATGTCACCGAGAGGGGCGGAATTGGTTGAGGACGCAGCCTTTATCGAATAACGTTTGACGATTTACTTCATCAACCCGCTCTTCTCCAGCCGCTGCAAAATCGACAGGTCGACGAGGTCGTCGGGCTTGAGCTGCGCGATCTTGGGATTGCGCGAGCCCATGACTTGAATGGTCGCCTTGACCGCGTCCATGTTGGGATACGGCCGGCGCTCCACTTTGGCGAGGAGGTCGTCGTAGGTTTTTTCCGCGTCCTTCGGATCGAGGCGGAGATTCTTCGCCAGAATGCTCATCACGCGCGCTTTGTTCGCGGGGTTGAGCATGAAGGCGTTGCCCTCGACGAGCGAGCGCACGACCGCTTCCGCCGTGCGGGGATTTTCCTTGACGTAGCGGCGCGTGCTGATGAGCGCGTTGTTGACGAACGGTACCCCGAGGTCCTGGAGATTGCCCAGGTAGGTGAATCCTTTATTGCGCAGCGGCCCCGAGACCGACGGATCGACGATCGTCGCGTCGAAGCCGCCGGCGATCAGCGCCTGCGCGCGCGTCGGCTCGTCGCCGACGACGAGAAACGTGATGTGGTCTTTCTGCTCGTCGAGTTTGAAATGCTGGAGCATCAGAAAACAGGCGACATGCGAAGAGCTGCCGAAGCCGCTGATCGCGATGCTTTTGCCGCGCAGGTCTTCGCCGCGCTTGATCTCCGGCCGCGCCCAAACGTCGTAGGTGAGGCGGTTCGTAACCCCCGCGATCATGACGTTGTCCGCGCCGCCGGCGACGGCCGAGGCGACGAGGACCGCGCCGGTCATGCCGAACGGCGCCGAACCCGAGAGGATCGCCTGCGTCATGCGCACACCGCCGGTGATGAGCACGACGCTCGGATCGAGACCGTTCCTGCGAAAAATCCCCAGCTCCTTCGGCACCCAGAACGCCGCTGTGTCGTTGCGGATGTTCGAATGGCCGATGACGATTTTTTCCAGCTCCTGCGCGCCGAGCGGCGCGGCAAAAAACGCCGCGCAGACCATTGCGGCAAGCAAGCAATAAAATCGGCGCTTCATGACGTAAGCCTTATTTCCCTCGTTATCCACACGCCTCACCCCTCACGCTTCTCGCCTCGCGGCCTTACGAATTCACATCCTGCTGGAACCATTCGAGCGGCAGCGGGCGGCCGCCGCCGCGCTCGACCGCGAGATCGTAGATCAGCTTCGCCATCGCGGCAAACTGGATGCCGTAGCCGGGCCCGCCGTCGTGGCCCCAGCCGTGGCCGCCGTTGGCGAAGATCGTAATCTCGTCGTCGCTGTTGCGGCCGGGATCTTTGCCCGAGACCAGGTCGGCGATCTCCGGCGCGTCTTTGAGCAGCTCGTTATGCGGCGGAATGTCGAGCGGGTCTTCCTCCGGGCCGCGCCTCAGCGAGTAGTCGCGGCCGTGCAGCCGATTGAAAATCACGATGCGGTCGGCGCGCCGGTAGCAGTCGAGGTCGAATTCGTACGGAAGCACGCCGGTGAGATGCATCCCCTTCTCGATCCATGCGCCTTTGCACACCGCCTCGCGCGCGTTGGTCGCCGCGACGACCATGTCGGCGCCGCGCACGGCTTCTTCGGCGCTACCGCAGTCGCGGATCTCCATATCCTTATATATAGCGCGCATGCGGCGCACGAAATCGGCCCGATTCGCCGCGTTGCGGCTGAAGACGCTCACCGTGTCGATCGGCCGCACGAAGCGCATCGCCTCGATCGCCGCGGTCGCCTGCCAGCCCGAGCCGATGAGCGCCATCGCGCGGGTATTTTTCTTCGCCATGGTGCGCGCGGCGATGGCATTGGTCGCCTGGACGCGCATCTTTTGCAGGTAGCCGTCGTGGATCACCGCCAGGAGATCGCCGCTGTGGATGTCGTAGAGCAGGTCGAGCGAGCAGTTGAACGCGCCGTGAAAATAGTTCACGCGCGTCGGATCGACCTTCGGGTCGGGCCGGCTGTGCGTGACGATGCGGATGCTGTAGACGCCCTGCCGCGACAGGATGCCCTCGTGCGTGTTCGCGAGAAAGCGGCCGTCGCGCGTCGGCGAGAAGGTAAAAGTGCGCGGGCGGTTGGCGGTCTCGCCCCGGTCGAGCTCGAGGTAGGCGCGGTCGAGCGCCTTGACGGTGTCGTCCATCGTCAGAAGCTTCTCGACGTCGGCGTTGTTCAATAAAAGGACGGAAGGCATGGGTGATCTCTTCGTCCCAGCTTATACGGCGAGAAAGGAAATAAAAAAAGGCCCGGGCTCTTTTAAGCTCCGGGCCTTATCCGTCTTTTGCGTGATTTCTTTTGCTGGAAGCGACCGGCGGCCGTACTTCTATGCTTCCTCGGCGACGCCCTCGCGTCCTTCCTCGATCGCCTCCAGCCCTTCCCGGATCAGAAAATAAATCATCGCGAGCGCGGCGATCGGATCGGCCCACCACCAGCCGAACAGCGCGTTGGCGACGAGACCCACGAGCAGCGTGAGCGAGAGATAAGAGCAGGCCAGGGTCTCCAGCGCGTCCGCGCGGAGCGCGCGGCTGTCGATCTCGGCGGCGAGCTTCTTTTTGTAGAGCGCCAGCAGCGGCATCACCACGAGCGAGACGGCCGCCAAAATGATTCCGATCAGGCTTTCTTCGGGGTGCTCCTGGAAGTAGAGCTTCCGGGCCGACTCGTAGAAGACGTACGCGGCGAGAAGAAGAAAAGTCGCGCCGACGAACAGGATTGCTTTCTTCTCCGCTGCTTCCTCTCCCGCCTCGTCGCCGAAGCCGTGTTTGCGCAGCCGCCAGATCAGCACCGAGCCCGACGCGACCTCGATATAGCTGTCGAGGCCGAATCCGATCAGCGCGATGGAGCCGGCGGCGATTCCGGAGGCGATCGCGACGACGCCCTCGATGACGTTCCAGCCGACTGTGAAGTACTCCGCAAGCAGCGCTTTTTTGTGGGGCGTCATGCGGAGCGGAAAAATATCACGAGGCGGACGGCTTCGGCAAATCTTTTTCCGGATTCCAATCCCAGGTCTCGCGCGTTTCTATCGTGACGTCGGTGATGGCATGGATGATGAGTCGAAACGGCTTCTCGTCGTGCATCCAGGGCGTGCCCTGGGATTTGTCGTCGGCATCGACGACGATCTCGCTTTTCGGCCGGCCGAGCTCGTCCACGACTGGGCCGGCGCGGTCCTTGAGCCGCGCCTTGCCGGAGAGAAACCTGACCCCCGCCGTGCCGAACAGGAGCTCCCTTTGCTCGCCGGCCGGTATCGTAATCTTCACGCCGGGCTTGACGGTGCCGTCCGGCAGCAGCGGCGGCGGAGCAGCCGCGCCCACAAGGCCCGCGCACAGCAGGAGAAAGAGCGGAATTTTGCGCCCCATAGCGACAATTCATTCTAGCGCCGCCGGGGCTTGTCGCAAGCTCAGGGCACGGGCGGCGTCGGCGTCGGCGGGCCGTACTTGCTGTAGGTCGCGTCGATGGTCTTCCGCATCTCCTTGAGCGTCCTGCCTTCGTCCATCATCTTCATCACGTCACGCGTGATGCCGATGCAGATGTCTCAACTGAGACTCATGCGGTCGAAGACGGGTCTCTCGGGAGTCGAGGAGTCTTGAAAGTAGCACGAGGCGTTGCTGGTGTGGCCGCTCTCCCCGCAGCCGCAGTAGCAGGGAATGTAGCGCAGCGTTTCCCGGTTGGCGAGGGCGAAGCGGTAGGCTTCTCGCACTTTCTCCGGCGCGTTGCGGATATCCGGCGGGAGAATCGATGCCGGCGCGAGCTTGTAGGCCGGCGCCTTTTGCGCGCCCCAGAGCGACTGATCGCCCAAGAGCGCCAGCCCTGCGACCGTTAGAACGCGGCGGAGAAAAATACGCCGCTCGTGATCCGGCGCGTGGTCGTCACTGAACATCTTTTTTCATGCGCTCGAAATCGTCCTTGCTGATCTCGCCTTTGGCGTAGCGTTTCTTGAGGATATCGAGCGCGGTGTCGTTTTGAGTGCTCTTGTGCGCTCCCATCATGGCGCTGCACTGCTCCATCATATTCATCATGCCCATCATGCCGCCCCCGTCGCCATGGTGCTGCCGCATCATATCCTGCATCGGCGAGCCTTCCTGCTGCGCCATGGCGGCGGCCGACAAAGCCAGCGTCAATCCGCCGATCATGAGAAGCGTTTTCATATCGTCCTCCTACTAAAGGATTTATACTTTACTTTTCGCCTGCGGCCAAGGCTACTGTCACTTCCATCCGTCTCACCGCGCGCTCGGCGGCGAGCTTGCCGCCCGGCCGCGCGGCACCCTGACGAGCTCGTAGCCCCGCGACTCCATGCACCGGTTCCACAGCCGCTGCGAATCGTCGCGCTCGGCCATGCTCGTGCCGACGTCGTTCATCTCGTTCGTGAGATCGGCAAAGCCCGTGCGCGGCTCGCTCTCGCACGCGGCGCTGTCCTTTTGATATTGCGCCGCCGTCGCGCCTTCCGGCCATTTGAGCTGATACGTGTATCCGCCGCAGGCGGCGAGGAGAAAGGAGAGGAGGAGAAGCCGTTTCATCCTGCCGCCCGGCTAACCCAACAGGATGGGAAGAATTTCAAGGCAAAGATTCCAGGAAGAGAGTCCGATCTTCTTCACACTTATCTAGTTTTTAAACTTGAGGCTCTTCTGAACTAACTCCTCAGTTGTGCAATCTTTTAAGTCAGACTTATCTCCAACTCTCGACAAGAAATCTATTATGAGATTTCTCAATCGCTCTTCGTGCTTTGGTTCATCCTCCACGGCAAAAATTCTTACACGAGGTGCTTTTATCGGAAGGACAAAATACCGCGCGATGCAGACTTTTTCGCTAACGATTTTTTCTTTCAGTTTACGGCCTTCGCTATCATATAGTTCGTCATCCTCCTTGACATCGTACGGTTCCAGATAGCTTTCCGCATGTTGCAGCGTATCGAAGACCAAAAAATCGTCTGTAAATACAAAAATCGGCGGTTTCATCAGAAGCAGGCTCTAAAATAAGTTGTCCGCCATTTAGATCGTCTTGCTCCTGCCCTTACGTCTTCCGCGTATTCTCCGTAAACAGCCCGTCCACATCGAGGCCGTTCGGCGCTAAGTGCTGCTCCTTGGCGAACTCGACCATCGTCTCGACGTCGTGGCGGTTCGCCTTGAGTCCCTGCACGAACGGATCGCGGCCGAAGAACGCGCGCTCCTCCTCGACGTAGGCGCGCGCGAAGGCGAAGCTCAGCCGGTGCGGCTGCTGCATGAAGTCGTTGTAAATATTTTTCGCCTTGCAGAAAGCCTCGTAGAGGCTCGTCGCCACCCACGGGTCGCGGTCGAGAATCTCCTTCTTGACGACGATCGGGTGCATGATGGGAAAAATTTTCGTCTCCTGGTAGTAGCGCCTCTCTTCGCTCGCGTAATCCGGGAACAGCCGCTCGACCGCGCTTTTGCCCGCGAGCCAGCCGCGCGGCAGGTCGGGCTCGACCTCCGCGTCGATCTCGCCGGCGGCGAGCAACTCCTCGAGCTTGCGCCCACTCGCGTGCTCGACCTTGATATCGGACGGCAATTTCGCGCCGACGAGCTCGCGGTTGACGCACACCCACGTGACGCCGTCGAGCGGCAGGCCGTAGTTGTGCATCAGCATGCCCTTCACCATGAAGGCGAGCGTGTTCTCATAGGTGCGGATGCCGAAGCGCTGCCCGCGAAGATCCGCCGGCTTCTCGAAGCCGGCGCCGGAGCGGACGAAGACGAACTTGTGGCCGAACATCCGGCGGCTGAAGAACGGGATCGCCTGGAACCAGTCGACGCCGTGGCCGCGCGCGGCGAGATACGAGCACATCGAGAACTCGCACGCGTCGTACTCGCCGTAATTATAGAAGCGCTCGTGGCGGATGCCGCTCTCTACGGTGACGAGGTTGAGGTCGATGCCCTCGGGCTGGACCGTGCCGTCCCGCAGCGGCTCGAGATAATCGTATTTATCGAACGCCAACGTGAGCTTCAGACGCGCCATAAATCGCCTTCTTTCTTTTTACTGTGTGGTTGTTAAAAAATTATGCGGCTTTTTCCCATTTGTCGATATCGACCTCCCAGCCTTTCGTCTGCGAGAGGTCGAGAGCGTTGCCTTCGATGTCGCGGAAGCGCAGCTCCGCGTAGATCCGATTGGAAGGCCGCCGCTCGATTTTCAGCACCGTCGCCAGCTCCGCCATCGTCGCTTCCATGTTTTGCACGAGAAAGCCGATGTGGTTGATTCCGAACCTGGCCTCGTGGCCCTCGACGGGGCTGTAAAACGGATGGATCGCGAGATTGGTAAAACCGTCGCCGCCGAAACGATTGCCGAGACCCTGCTTGCGGCGCACGTCGCTCGTCGGCAATTCATTGACGCCGAGCACGCGGCGATAGAACTGCAGCATCGTCTCGGGATCGAGCGCGTTGTACGCGACGTGGCGCACGCGCGGAAATCGTTTCTCGCCCTTCGCATCGACGCCGAAGCCGTCTTCGGAAAGCGCAACGGGATGGCATTCCGGATCGTAAATGCGGATGCGGCCGTGGTGGACGTCCGCCGGCTCGTCGGTGACGACGCCGCGCGGGTTGTATTCGAGGTAGCGTGCTTTGACCTGCTCGATGCTTTCGACCTGAAAGCCGACGTGATGGAGACCCGTTTCCGTGCCGGGCTCCATCAGCGACGGACGCTTCTTCAGGAACGTCAAATTATAAAATCCGTCCGTGATCGAAACGTCGCCGTCCGGCGACCGGCCGATCTCTTTCGTGCCGAGAAAGCGGTTGTAAAAGGACGCGATCTTCTCGGGGTCGTCGCTCAAGAACGCAACATAGCGCAGCGTGGCCATATCGTCTCCTCCTCAAATTACGCGGGCTATTTCTTCACCTTATATAAAGCGTCGACGAATCCGCTCTCGTCGAGCTCCTTCACGAGACTCATGTCGGCGAACTCCTCGGGCGCGGCGGCGCGCGCCTTGGGATCGGCGTCGCCCAGCTCGATCAGCGCCTCCTTGATGCCGTCGATCGGCGGATAAGGCTTCGCCGGCACCAGGCGCGAAAAGAACTGGTAGCTGTCCTCCAGGACGTCTTGATCGTTGACCCTGATATACTTGGCCATGACCTTTTTGCTGAACTCTTTTTGCGTTTTATAGACGTGAATCCCCTCGACCAGGGCGCGCATGAATTTTCTGGCCGTCTCGCGCCGCTGCTTGATGAAAGAAGTCCGCGACGCGACCGGCGTCGTGGGATAGGCGCCGCCGAAGTCCTCGGGCTGCGCGAGGATGTTGAGATGGAACTTGCGCGCGAGATTGGTCACCGGCGGCTGCGCGACCATGCCGTGAATCTGCCCGCTCTGCACGGCGGCGAGCCGCGCCGGCTGGCCGCCGGGGATTTGCAGCACGGCGACGTCGACGTCCGGGCGCAGGCCCCATTTCATAAGAATCTTCCGCGTCGCGTAGTCGGAGTTCGAGCCGAAGCGGCTGACGGACAATTTTTTTCCCTTAAGGTCCTCCGGCTTTTTGATCTCCGGCGCGACGACGAGGCTGTAGGCGAGCACGTTGGTGAGCCCCGCGATAATCGTCACATCTGCGCCGCGGAGCCGCGCGACGATCGGCGCGTTGCCGCCGACCTGCGCGATCGGCACGTCGCCCGAGAGCAGCGCCTGCGTCGCCTTCGAGCCGCCGTCGATATAGATCAGCGTCGCGTCCAGGCCATTTTTCTCGAACAGGCCCGCTTCCTTCGTGATCCAGATGGGCGCCTGCGATCCCGCGATCGCGCTCCAGCCGAGGATAATTTTTTCCGCCGGCGCGGCGCTCCAGGCTATTCCCGCGTTCGTCCCGAGCGCGGCGATCGCGCAGATCGCGACGGCGGCGCGCAGCATGATTCGTTGCGGGCGATTTTTCATGGATGGACGTCCTGCGTGAACCAGTCGAGCGGGAGCTCGCGGCCGGCGCCTTGGGCGCGCGCCGCCTCGTACACCTTGGCGCCGACGGCCGCGAACTGCACGCCCACGCCGAGATTGTTGACGAAGCCGGTGATCTCATCATCGCTTCGGCGGCCGTGCGTGCGGCCGACGATCAGATCGGGCAGCGTCGGGAGCGTTTTCCAGTCGATGCCGCGCTTGAGCGGGTGATCCTTGAGCTCGAAGCCCGGGCGGTCGTACTTCCTGAGTTCGGCAGAGGTCGCGTCGTTCTCGATCAGGTGCGTGTGGACGACGAGGGGGCGGCAGCGCATGAGCGCGTCGTCGTTCGCCTCGTCCCGCTGCATGCAGCTCAAATGCACGCCTTCGCAGAGCGCTTCCGGGCCGAGAAACGGCTCGCGCGCGTTGGTGGACGTAATGACGATGTCCACGTCGCGCACCGCTTCGGCCTGCGAGTCGACGGGAACGATCTCGACGTTCACAAGACGGCTCGTCTCGGCCGCGAACTTCTCTCGATTGGCGCGCGTGGGGCTGTAGACCTTGATCTGCTTTATCCCGCGCGCCTCGCAGACCGCCATCACCTGCGATCCCGCCTGCCAGCCGGACCCGATCAGCCCGACCCGGCTCGCGTCCGCGCGCGCGAGCAATTTCGTCGCGACGCCGTTCGCGCCGCCGACGCGCATGCGCTGGAGCACGCCGTCGTTCATGATCGCCAGCAGCTCGCCGTTGCTCGAGCTGAATAACAGAACGAGGCCGAGCCAGCGGTTGCCCGGCATCGTCGGCAGCTTCTCGCGCCGCATGCCGCCGCCGGCGCTGCGCCAGGCGACGATGTCGGAAGAAAATCTGAGCGCGGCGGTGCCGAAATGCGGCGTCGCGCCGCTCATCGTCTTCAGATAGTGCGCCATCGGCGCTTCCGCCGCGCGCGCCGACGAGGTCGGCACATGAATATCCGAGCGCGGCGCGGCGACGGCCTTGCCTTCGCCGAGCTCGCGGTAAAGGATCTCGAGCGCTTCCATGCACGTCTTCATGCTGAGCAGCTGCTCGACGTCGCGGTTATCTAAAAAGAGCGGCATAACGTCTCCGTAGAATTCCAACGGCAGTAAATATCTTTCACTCGGGGTTTGTCAACGCAACCGCCGAGCCGCCCGCGCGTGCTCGCTACCTACCCTATCCCCGTCCTTAGAAAGGAGCGAAATAATACAAAATTCACGCAAAGACTGTCGATAGACGTCTTGACAGACTCTCGGCGCCCGTATTATGACGCGGCTGACATTTCGGCGTGAAGCGCAGTCTGCGTGGAGGCTCTATGGAATATTTTCGCGCCTATTCGCTTTCCTCCGATGCCGGCATCGTCGCCGCGTGGGACTCCGTCGCAAGCGCGGCGGAAATCCCTTCGCTAAGACAGCTCATCGCCGCGCGCGGCGCAGAATTATTTCCCGAGTTCGCCAAACGCTACGGCGAGATCCGCGCCCTGCCGCGCTCGGCGCGGCGCGCGCTGCAGCGCCGTCTAGCGCAGTCACGCGAGCTGGCGAATATTCCCGCCGAATGGCGGCGCAAGCTCGCCTACTCCATTGCCGGCGCGGCGCTCTTGCTCGCGCTCGGCGGCGCCGCGCACGCGGGGGCGATCGCCGTCACGGCGAAAACGCCTCCCGACGTCAACGCGGACGGGAAATGTTCGCTCATCGAAGCGATCGTCAACGCCAATAACCACGCGACGACCTATTCGGATTGTCCCGGCGCGACGGCGGGACCGAATACTATCATGCTGCCCAAAGGCAGCCAGATATTTAAGCAGAGCGTG
Source organism: Binatia bacterium (assembly GCA_036407055.1). GTDB lineage: Bacteria > Desulfobacterota > Binatia > UBA9968 > UBA9968 > JAJPJQ01. Next base: position 9,697 of record DASWZY010000508.1, on the reverse strand, counting down.
GCGAACTACGGGCCCGAGAACCTCGCCGTCCCGTCGATTACCAGCGACATTACAATTTCAGGCCACGGCGCAAAGATCACGCGCGCCAAAGGAACGCCTGCATTCCTTTTCCTCCACATCGCTACGGGCGGCAAGCTCACCTTGCAAGACGCCACGGTGAGCGGCTTCGCCGCCACCGCCAGCACCGCCGGAGCCCTCTACAACGGCTACCGCGGATCGCTCATCATCGAGAATTCCGTTATCTCGGGAAATACGGCAAGCCGCGCCGGCGCAATCTCCAACATCGGGTATCTCAAAATCACCGGCAGCACCCTGTCGAAAAACTCGGCCGACACGCATGCGGGGGCGATCTATAGTTACGTCAATACGACTACCATCATCAGCAACACTCTTATTACCGGCAACACGGCCGGGCGTTTCGGCGGCGCGATCTACAGCAAGTATGGGCATGTTTATATCGACGGCAGCACATTCTTGAAGAATTCGGTGGGCAGCGCGCCGGGCTACGCAGGCGGCGCGATCCATAGCCGGCACGACTATCTCAAAATCGACTCCTCCTTGCTGACGACCAACCGAGCGCCCAACGGCGGCGCGATCTACAGCATCAACAGCGCGGGTCTGGGCGTGGCAGTGCATATCGACGGCAGCACGCTGTCGAAGAACGCGGCCGGCAATAACGGCGGCGGCGTCTTCAATCACGGCGGCTCGCTCGTTCTCACGAACAGCGTAGTCTCAGGAAACAAGGCGGGCATGGCGGGCGGCGGAGTGTACAACGCCTCGCCCTTCACCTTCATCTATACCAACGATACATTCACGAAGAACAAAGCGCCCAGCGGCCCGAACTATTCTCCGTGATGCGGCGCAAGGCAACATCCCGTCACCATGATAAAAGCAATCGCGCTGGCCCTCGCGATCGCCGCTCACGCTGCGATCGGATTTTGCGCGTCCAATGAGATTCGCGACTTCAAGGTCATCAAGCAGACCTCAAATTCCGTCGTATTCGAAATCAAATACTACTACGCCGGCGACCGCGGCGACAAGGCCGAGCTGACGGCGTGGCCGCTGCCGCCCGGCTATTGGGGCTCTACGATCGTGCCTCTCGCAGCCGGAGAGCATGCGGCGCAGCTGACCGTAACCCTCGGGCCGAAAGTTTCTAAAGAAGTAACTTCCGAATCGGTCGAGCTTTTCTTTATCTCAGGCGGCGGCCCGCCTTTTTATAAACAGGCGTTCCCGTTCAAGAAGAAATGGGCGAACACGATTAAAGAGGAGAAGCGGCCATAGAGATTCAAAATCTGACCCTGCCTTGCGACGACAGGTCGACGCCGACGGAGTAATTTGGCGGAGGGGGCCGCCGGGACCGCAGCGCGCGGAAATAGATGTAACCGAAGAGCACTCCCGCCACTAGTCCGCCGATATGCGCAGCATTGTCGAGACCGAGCTGCCATCCGAGGACGAGGTTGATACCGACGAGGGTCAGGACGCTCGAGCGCATCTTTTTCGCATAATCCTTCTCGAAGAGATCGGTCGTGACGAGCGCCAGCAGGACGCCGAACAGGCCGAATATCGCGCCGGACGCTCCCGCGCCCACCGAGTTGTCGGTGTGGAACCAGAGGCTGGAAAAGCTCGCGGCGATGCCCGTCCCGAAATAGGCAAGTGCGAAGCGCCGGCTTCCGAGCACCGGCTCGAGATATCTTCCGACCTGCAAAAGCGCGTACATGTTGAACGAGAGATGGAAGACGCCGAAATGCAGGAACATAGCAGTGATGAGGCGCCACCACTCGCCGCTCCTCGTCAAGGGCATAAAATTTCCGCCCCACTTCACGATATCCCAGCCGCTCGGGTTAACGAAATTCACGCCGCTCGCGACCATCGCCAGGAACACGGCGACGTTTACGCCGATGAGCGCGAAAGTTACGTAGCTGCGCGGGCTCTTTGCTTCGAAAGCGGCCGCGCTGCTGTCTTGTGAATACTTATCGGGATCTTCCGCGGGCAGCGCCACGCCGCCGTCAACCGGATTCGTCATATTCATTTTCGAAACTTATTACGGGCGATCGCGCTCGTCGATGAGCCGCGGGATGCCCTCATTGTTGATGCATCCGAGCTCTAAGCTCAACCGCTTAGGCCGCCTTTTTCTCGACGCTCACGTCGAGCTTCGGCTTGCCGGCCTTCACGACCGCATACCAGGCGCCGAAGAGACCGCCGCCGAGCGAGAACAGCGTATCGGCGCCGCTGTCCCACAAGAGGCCCGGCACGCGCGCTGCGAACTCGTTCCAATCGATCTCGACCCCGTTCGATTGTGCGTACGCATTTATCAGCCAGGCGATGAAGAAGACTTCCCCCAGCAGCACGCCGAGCACCGTGAAGAGCGCGCCCGTGACCTGCACCGGGAGCCCGCCTTTTCCCGCCGCGCGGGTCGTGCCCCAGCCGATCACGAGGCCGCTTCCGATCGCGACGGCCCAGAACATCCGGTTGGTCGCGATGGCGATCGCCGCCCAGACGCCCGCCGACACGAGGGCCAGGATGGCCGCGACCACGACGGCGAACGGCAGGTTCATCGGCAGGCTCTCGTAGCGCGCGGCGTTGAGCTTCGCCTCGTGCTGGAGGCGCTCGACGCACGACGGACACACGCGATCGACAAGACCATCCAGGAGAATCGGCTCCGCGCCGCTCGAGCTTCTGCACTGCCGGCAGCCTGCCGGCGGCGCCGGCGCGGCAGACTTCACCGCCCGCAGCAGCGTCTCGAACTCGGCCGCCACCGCCTCCGCGGACAGCGATCTGAACAGCCGCCTCGGGTGCTCATACACGACGACGCCGTTCTCCACCTTGAGCTGCTTCGCTTTGAACGGACCGCCGCCGGAGCCGTATATCGCCTGAAGCACTACCTTGTCGCGCGGCGGGTCGTCGTAGCGGATAATTTCGACGACCGCCTCCTGGTTGCCGGTGCGGCGCGCGGCGAGCTGCACCGGGTAGCCGTCCTTCGATCCAAAGACCAAGCCGCCCGCGCGCGTGGACGAAAGCCCGAGCTGCGCGCCTGCTTGCGCAACCGTCGCCGTTAAATTCGCCATCGCTGCCCTCCTTCGCTCGCCGGCGAGCGCCTCGACAATTCGGCGCCGCCGGTTTCGAAAACAACCGCCGTATTTTAGGATTGTTTGGGAATATTTCAAGAACAAAATAGGAACGATTGCCGGCGGGCGATCAGAAAGGTGCGAAGGCGGGCGTGTCGCGTAGAAGCCCCAGCTCAGGCGGCGCTTCACGGAGACGGAGATGATCCGATTTCTGAGTTATCGGTCAGCTTTCGGCTCCCGGAAAAAGCCGAAATAGAGACAGAGCAAAAAGAGAACGGAATGTATGCAGCCGCGCGCGAGGCTGATCTCCGGCGTCTGCACGATGTTGGTTCCAAGTAGCGGGACCGTCATGCCCGTGAGCCAGAAATAAAGCTGCATGCCGGCGCTGACGAAAAACGCGCCCGCCAAAAACTTCCGGAACTCCCGGTAGCGCACCGCCAGATACAGCGACGGAATGCCGACGACGATCACGGCGGTTATCAGGACCGGAACGATCGACATGCTTTTATTTTACTCTTCCTGCATTTTACCGGTAGCGTCCGAGCGCAAACAAAAAGGCCCGGGCTCCTGCGAGCTCCGGGCCTACGGCTCTCTACCGCCGAATATTTATGGCACATACGTATCGTTTGTCGCCGCGTCGGCGGCCGCCTTGTTCTTCGAGAAGCTCTCGCCGGATAAATTCGCCCCGTAGTAAATATTGAGCGCCGCCGCGCCGCCGCCCTTTTGCCCCGCCTTGTTGCCGCTGACGACGCCGTTCGTCAAGGTGAAGTAAGTATCGCTCTTGCCGTACGCGCCGCCGCCGTTCTGCCCGGCGGAATTTTTCGTGAGCGCGCCGCCCGTCGTGTAGATATAGCTGCCGTAGCTGAACAGGCCGCCGCCGCTCTGCGCCGCGGAATTGCCGGTGATCGTCGCTCCGCTGATGCGCACATAATTGTTGGTGTAAAAGTAGGTGTAGCCGCCGTAATAGTAGCCGTTATAATAATAACCGGGAGAATAATTTTTTTGGATGATGCCGTAGGCGGCGACGCCGCCGCCGTTTTCCGCCGCGCTGTTTTTCGAGATCGTGCCGCCGGTGATATCGACCGACGACTCTTGCACATAGATCCCGCCGCCGCGGCCGGCGGTGTTGCCGGTGACGAGGCTGTCGGCGAGCTGCACGATGGAGTCGTAGGCGAACAGGGCGCCGCCGCGATTCGCCTGGTTCTTCGAAAACGTCGTGCCGGTCGCGTGCACGGAGCCCTCGGTGTAGATGCCGCCGCCGTCGCCGGTCGCGACGTTGCCGGAGATGACGCAGTTGTTGAGCGTGAGCGCCGAGGAATTGACGATGCCGCCGCCGAAGTCGGCGGAGCCGCCGGAGAACGTCGTGTCGTTGATCGTGACCGCGCCGGTACGAACGCAGAGAAGGCGGAAAGCCGGCGCCTTTTTTCCGCGCACGATCTTGGCGCCGTTGCCCTCGATGGTGATGTTGCTCGTGATCGCCGGCAGGCCGGTCGGGCCGCTGCAATCGCCGTCTGCTTTGGTCAGCGTCTGCGTGCCCTTGGGCAGATGGATGATGTCGGTGCCGCTGCCGGCCGTGCAGGCGTCGTACGTGCCGTGCAAGTTGGAGGCGACGATCGCTTCGGCGAGCGAGCATTTGTTGTCGCCGAGCTGGATGTTCGGCGGCGTCTTGGCGCTGACGATGATGTCGTTCGCCTGCGCCGCGGGCGCGAGCGCCAACAGGAGCGCCGCCCCGGCGAGCGAGAACGCGAGGCTACGCCGCCGCGCGTCGGGAATCGCGAGCGCGCGCGAGGCGGCGAGACGGCGCTGCACGGCGCGGCGCGCGCCGCGCGGCAGCGCGCTCAGGCGGCGGTAGCATTCGGCGAAGCGCGGGCGCAGCGCGCCGCCCTCGGCGGCGAGCGCGGCCTCGAGCCACGGGTCGTCCGCGGCTAACTGAACGCGCGAGTCCCACGCGGCGGCGATCGCGTCGTCGACCGGCGGCGCATAGGGCTGAAAATATCGCATATGGCCCCCTCCCATCCCAGCGCGGGCGATAGCACAACAAAAAGGAGAATCTGTCAAGCACCTCCTCCTCGCCGCCTGCTTCGCAAAAAGGGTAACATCGGAATAAAAAAAGGCCCGGGCTCCTGCGAGCTCCGGGCCTATCCCTCTGGGGAGGCACAGAGGGGGCGCGGCGGTCACTGTCTAAAAACTACTTTCGGCCTTCGCTTGCTGCATCAGCTTGACGATCACTTCGGCGCAGTCCGAGATCGTAATGAGCTTTTGCCAGTTCGGCAGCGCGCTTCCCGCCCGGTCGGTAATGACTACATAGTCGTCGGCGATCTTCCACAGCGATTCTCTGAGCGGCCCGCTGCGCAGCTCCGGCTCCTGGACCAATTTTTTATAGAGCGCGTCGCTGACGATCTGCGGCGTGACGGTGACGTTCGGACGGCTGCGCATGCTCCAGCCGACGACCGACAGGATCTGCTCGATCCCGTTCAGGTAGCCCAAAACGAATTCCTGGCGCGCCGCGCCGTTATAGCTCATCCACTCCTTGCCGGTGAGCTCCAGCGGCGCCGCCTTGACCGGGCCGGCAGCGACAAAGGTAAGGCAAAGCAATGCCAGGGAAACGATGGCGGTTTTTTTCATGTTCATGGGCTCCCCCATTCCAAGCGTCCGGGGGCGGAGATAATCACCGGGCCTCGCGAGCGTCAAGGTGACGGGGGTCACGGAATGGGGCTTTGGTTGGGACCCGTGGGGATGGGGTTTTTACAGCGGGACGGGCGGCTCGACGGCGGGGCGTGTCTTCAAGTCCGCATCGATCCAGGCATTCACCAGCGCGTTGGCGACGGCGAGCACGACCGGGCCGACGAAAATGCCGATCAAGCCGAATGCGATCAGACCGCCGATGACGCCGGCAAAAATCAGCAGCAGCGGCAGGTCCGCGCCTTTTCGGATCAGCACCGGCCGTAAAAAATTATCCATCGGCCCGGCGATGAGCGTCCAGACGAGCAGGAACGTGCCCCAGCCGGTCGCGCCGGTCCAATAAAACCAGGCGACCACGGGAGCGAGCACCGGAAAGATTCCGATTTGCGCGATCGCCAAAACAAACATGACTCCGCTCAGCACGGCGGCGAACGGCACGCCGGCGATTACGAGGCCGAGCGCGGCGAAGCTCGTCTGCACGAGCGCGGTCACCACGACGCCGAGGGCGACGCCGCGGATCGTTTGCCCCGCCAGGACGACCGCGTTTTCGCCGCTCGCCCCGCCCAAACGGCCGCCGAAGCGAAGGAGCCGGGCGGCCACGCGCTCGCCGTTCGCGTACATCGCGGCGGCGAGAATCACCGTCAAGAGAAATTCGACGAGCAGAACGCCGACATTCCCGAGCTGAGCGGCGAACCATGCAACCAGAGCGCCGGCATAGGGCAGCGCCTTCATGGCTATGTCTTGAGCGCCTATGGCGGCCGCCCGCTGCCACAAGTCCACGACACGGGGACCGACGACGGGAAAACGCAGGAGCCAATCCGGCGGCGCGGGAATCTCGAAAGGTCCCAGCGATTTCAGCCATTGCGCGACCTCATCGACATGGCCGAGGACCGCCGCGATGGTGTAGGTCAGCGGCACGAACAGAACGGCCATCAACAAAAGCGTCATGACGGCGACCGCGAGCGCGCGCTTGTTCCACAACCGGCGCTGCACGGCGATCATCACCGGCCAGGTCGCAACGACGATCGTCCCGGACCACACGAGCGCCCCGAGAAACGGCCGCAGGATCCATATCGAAGAGCCGATGAGGCCGACGATAAAGAGCACCGCGAGAACGGCGCGGGTGATATCGCTTTTGGTGTCCGCCATCTGCGAAGGAATCGGCCCGTCGTTGGCGGCCGCGCCGCAATAACGTCCAACACGCGAAGCCGGTTCAGCCGACTGAGGTCGTTATAGGTCGGCGGGTAAAGCGGTGCTATTGGACCTTGGTCCAACGGGTATGGAAGGACGGCGGGTGGAGAGGACTCTTCACGAAATGGCGCGGCCGGGGCGACCGGAGCCGTTACGCCTCACTGCGCGTGAAAACTGCGAATCACTTTCAGAGTTTTCTTATCGATAACCGCGACCGGCGCGCCGCCGGCCGTATTCTCCGGCAGTTGATAAGTCACCTGCCATGAATCGCCTAAATCGTTGATCACGAGTTTTGTGCCGCGCTTGTCGAAGGAGTAATGCGTCTCGATATATTCGCGCCCGATTTTTAAAGCCTTCTCCGGCGTCGATTCCTCCGCCCGTAGTTGCAGCTGAGTTGAGCGGAGAAACGAAAAGCCCGCGAGGAAGGCGACAACGAGAATCAGCCACAGCGCTAGATTAATTGCCATCCGTCGCGGCAATTTCCCGTCTTTCCGGAATTCCGCGCGCGGCGGCGGGTTAAAATCGTCCGGCATGGGGTCCGATTAACGCAGCCGCGGGGAAATGTCCAACTGAAATTTTATTGTGTCCCGAAATTCACTAATTTAAATCGTGCCGCGCGAGCCAAGACCGGCGCAAATAATAGCTCACCAGGATGAGGGCAAAAAAGCCCGTCACGAAATAGTCCAGCGACGATTTATTGAACAACCAACTGAAGAGAGACCATGCGAGAAAGCTCAAGACAAAGCCGCGAGTCGTTTGTAGGAATGAGACAACTCTTTTGTTTCTAAACTGAATGACTATTAAAAAGCCCAACAGAAGTGCCAAGCCACCTTCGATTAGAGGATTATCTGGCCAATTTTTAATAATTACGGTTAACAGCGAAAGGCAGAGCAGAAGAAGCCAACCAATAACGACCTTACGAGACAGTTTTTCGATGGGCTGTTCACTCATGGGGTCCGATTAACGCGGCAACGGGAAAATGTCCAACTGATAAGAGAATGTCAAGATTCAAGACCTGACCCCGAGTTCATTCCGGCCGCGGTGGTCTGCGGGCCGGGCCAGGATAGCATTCGGGTTCCGTTCCATGCTTGTCGTCTCCGCTGGACGGCGATCATAGACCGCCGCGCGGATTTTTCAAGGAGGAGCGCGAGAGGGGAGGCTACCGCACAGTACCATCGCCACTGATTTCTTGTTTTCTTGCCACACTCTCAAGACTCTTACGCTCAGCTGCGTTGAGGTGAGACGTCCCGAATGCTATCGCCACTTTCCCATCGCGGGAACTGTATACTTCGTTCTCTCCGAAGGCTTGATCACATGAATTCCATGGATCAAACTGGCGGTTCTCGCCGAAGTAGAACTCAGCAGCTGAGTAGCCCGTTACTAAAACGTTTGGGATATCTGGTATCGCTTTGAATACGAATCTGAACTCCTCGAAGGCATAATAGCGTACGCCGATCACTTCTCCGCTTGCGGACCGAAGCCAATCGAAAAAACCGGTCCAATCGTAATCAGTGACTTGCAGATACTCTGTCGAATCGATCGTTACTTTCGCAGTCGTATTTGAAAGCAGTAAAAGGGGCTGCTTCTCGAACACAATGAATAACCGATCGTATTGAGGTGACGTCATGCAATTCGCTATGCAGAATCTCGGGTCCAGCCGCGGTCCGCCCCGGCCGGACCGGGGCCGCTCGCCGCCTCACGCTCGCGCTGGCGCTTCGTCGCCTGGTCGAAGACTCTCAGACGGTTCGGCTTCCGCAACACGACAAAATCCAGCGCCGCGTCGATCGCCGCGGTTTCCGTATCGGTTTTCAAAATCGCCTTGACACGTTTCACTTTGCGCCGGTCGAGCCTGTAGGCCTTTCTTTTAATATTCGATTCCATTTGCCGATTATACAACGCCGCGCGGTCACAAAAAAAGGCCCGGGCTCTTGCGAGCTCCGGGCCTTTTCATTTTAAATCCGGCAGCGACCTACTCTCCCGTACGGCGACCGCACAGTACCATCGGCGCGGGAGGGCTTAGATGCAAGACCCGACCTCAAATATGACCTTGCGTCCTTTATCAAAAAAACTGGCCGACTATTGCGGCGAGGACCACGCAGACGATGCCGACCGGCCCGATCCATCTCAGGTGCTTAAAAAATATCTGGTAATTGCGGTCGTACTTCAGATCCTGCCCGGGCTGTTTCCCGATGACTCTATAACCGAGCAGCGTGCCATAAATAAAGACAGAGAAACTTATTGCGAAATCGATCGAATCGCCGGTTGTCATCAGTTCTTAAGAGCTACTGTATATACTACAGCACCAACGGAATTGCTTAGCCGTCCCTCATTAGTGCAATTTTTGGGGCATTAATGAATCAAAGAAGCTCGGCTCGTAGTATTCACCTTCGTCCTCATGGGTGAAAGCAGCTAACGCAATGATGTACCCACTGTATTCGTCCACCGAACGAGCGCGGCGGCCCTTCACTACATAAACCTTCACATGGGTATCCGTAGGTGATGCAGGCGAAAGCATATGAAGATTTCTGATATCGATATCCGAGGCCTCGGTTATCAAAAGCTCAGTGGACGTTGTAGGCAAGTGAAATTCTGTTACGCCTTTGAAAAGTATGTCGATGCGTGTCAGAAACAGATCGGATTTTGTACTCCGGAAAATCAACTCACCATGACTCACTGAGTAGCTCCAGAGTTGAAAGAAACGTCTTGAATTGATGAGTTCTGTAGACATACCCTCTCCCGATTATTTAAATGGGTTTGCT
>DASWZY010000507.1:0-3586 GCA_036407055.1 Binatia bacterium | reverse complement strand
CTCCAGCGGCGCGATACGCCCCCACGAGGGAACGCTCGCGGCGCCGAAAGAAGACCGGCTGCGCATCATGCTGTCGACGCACGCCAATTTAAGTCCGATCTTCGCGCTCTACGACGAGCCCAAGCAGACGATCAACCGCCTGCTCGCCGAGCATACGCAGGGCCGCGCGCCGCTCTTGGAAGCGAAAGAGGAAAAAAACGGCACGTCCCGGCTGTGGCGCATCGACGATCCCGAGCTGATCGCGGTCGCGCAGCGCGAGATCGCCGCCGTCCCGCTGTTCATCGCCGACGGCCACCACCGCTACGAGGCGGCGCTCAACTACCGCGACCGCATGCGCGCGGACAACCCCGGCGCCACGGGCCGCGAGGCATTCGATTACATCATGATGTTTTTCGCCAACACGCGCGACGAGGGGCTCGTGATCCTGCCGACGCACCGGCTCGTGCGCGCGCTTCCGCCGATCCCGTTCCAGCAGCTCGAAGAGGAGCTGATGCGCTATTTCTACGTCGAGCCGTACCCCAAGAATGTCGAAGGGCAGCGCGCGTTTCTCCGCGCGCTGCAGACGCAGGGCAAGAAGCACCGCGTGATCGGCGCTTCATTCAAGCGCGATCCGCGCTATCTGATCCTGCGTCTGAAGAACAAAAGATTCATGCAGCGGCTCGCGGGCGACTTGAGCGCGCCGCTGCGCGAGCTCGACGTGAGTGTGCTGCACCGCCTGGTTCTGGACCACATCTTCGGCTTCAAGCCGGAAGATCAGGTCAAGGACGGAGCGATCAGCTATTCGCAGGACGAAGAGAAGGTCCTTCAGGCGCTCGACAAGGAAGGCTACGCCGCGGCGTTCATCTTAAATTCGACCAAAGCCGAGGAGATCGTGGCCGTCTCGCTCGCCGGCGAGAAGATGCCGCAGAAAACGACCTACTTTTACCCCAAGCTGATCGACGGGCTCGTGATGAACAAGCTCGAGGACGGGGCGACCGGCTAGCGCAGCGGCCGCACCCATTCGCCGAAGCCGGGCTGTCCGATCACCTTGCCGTTTTCCATCACGACCGTGCCGCGGACGATGGTATAAATCGGCACGCCCTTCACCTTGCGCCCGTCATACGGCGTCCACCCAACCTTCGTATACGTTGTCTCATTCGAGATCGTCTCTTCTTTATTCATGTCGACGATGGTGATATCGGCGTCGGAGCCGACTTGCAGCACGCCTTTGCGCGGGTAGACGCCGAAGATCCGCGCCGGGTTGTACGAGGTAATGCGCACCAGCCGGTCGAGCGACAGCTTGCCTTCGTTGACGGCGGTCAGGAACAGCCGGAGATAATCCTGGATCTGCGGCTCGCCGCCCGGCGATTTCCACATGTCCTTCCACCCGACGTCCTTTTCTTCTTTCGTGTGCGGCGCGTGATCTGTGCCGATGACTTCCAGCGTGCCGTCGTTGATGCCCTCCCACAGCGCCTGCGCGTGCTCATCCGGCACCCAGAAGCCGAGGCAGTACGGCCCGAGCTTCTCGACATTCTCCCAGGTCGCGAGAAACAGCGCCCAGGGATTGACCTCGCCGGAGACCGGGCGCCCTTCTTCTTTGGCGCGGCGGATCATCTCGATTCCGCCGGGCGTGCTCATGTGGAGAATATGCAGCTTCGTGCCCGCGGCTTTTTGCATGCGCACGAGCGTCGCGATGGCGGTATCCCAGATGATGCCGTCGAAGTCGCGATAGGCCTTGCCGTACGCCTGCGGGCTGTAGTCGCCGCGCTGCCAGTAGCGCTGCTCGATCACGTCCATCAAATCCTGGTCGTGCGGATGAACCATAAGCGGCAGACCCGTTTTCGCTATCTCTTCGAAGCTGCGGAAAAGATCGCCGTGGTTGTGCAGGCCGATACCGGGCATATGCGGATAGTCGCGCCCGGTGTCGCGCACCATAAAAATTTTAAAGGCGAGCGGGCCTTCTTTCGCGAGCAGCGGAATCTGCTCGGGCACCGTGCCCGATGGGTTATGGTTGAAATCGACAATCGATTTCTTTTTGTGATCCTCGATCAGCGCCCGATAGCGCTCGACCGTCGTCGTCGGCGGACTCACGTTCGGCATGCCGACCGAAAGCGTGACGCCGCCCGCCGCCGCAGCGCGCGTGGCCGTCGTCAAATCTTCCTTGTGGGTGAATCCCGGGTCGCGGTGGTGCGTATGCGTGTCGACCAAGCCGGGAAGAATTTTTTTGCCCGTAGCATCGATAGTTTTTCCCGCTTGCGAAAACGTCCCGGGATTGGCCAGGCCGGCCACTTTGCCGCCTGTCACGGCGAGGTCGGCGGTGACGAATCCGCCCGGCGTCCACACCTCCCCGCCTTTAACGAGTAAATCGATTTTATCCATGATTTTAAATCTCCGTTCGAAAGATAGGTAGAGATTTTTCTTATATGTTCCGCGGGTATCGGTGTCAACCGAGCAGCATGGCACGACGGCCCGGCCGATTTGGTCCCCGTCTTGACCTTGACTCTCTTTGATGATTTTGATTTTATCGCGCTGCCCGACGTCTAAGCTGGTAGAAGGAGGCATTCTCATGGGTAAATTCCTGAGTGTGGTTACACTTTTAGTCGCGGCCGTTTTCGCCGCCGGAACGGCGTCGGCGCAGGTGTCTGCCGCGGCCAAGAAAGAGGGCAAGGCCGTCGTCTACGGGTCGCTCGAATCGGACACGATGGAGGCGGTCTCGAAGGCATTCACGAAAAAAACCGGCATCGAGGTCGATTACTGGCGCGCGTCGGCGACCAAGGTCATGGACCGGGCGCAATCGGAATACCGCGCCGGCAAGCCGATGTTCGACGCGATCGCGACGAACGACAACCCGCTGCAGATCATGCAGAAGGAGGGTATCTTCGCCAAGTACGATTCGCCTTCCGCCAAGGCTTTCCCGAAGGACGCGATCGATCCGAACCTCGGCCCGCGCTACCGCAACGTCATCATCGGCATCGTCTATAATAAGGGATCGATGAAAGCAGCTGACGCGCCGAAGTCGCTCGAAGACCTCGTGAAGCCTCAGTACCGCGGCAAGATCGTCATGCCCGACCCGACCCAGCACACGACGACGACGCAGTGGGTCGCGAGTCTGGACAAGGTGCTCGGCGGCAAGGAGAAGGCCGATAAATACATCCGCGACCTCGCCGCGCAGAAGCCGATTTTGGTCGAGTCGCTGCTGCCGGCCGCCGAGCGCGTTTCCACCGGCGAAACGCCCATCGCTATTACCTACGTCAAATATGCCTTTATTTTCGGTCAGAAAGGCGCGCCGCTCGATTATGTCCGGCTCGGCAAAATGATGGGCGACGGCCACTATCTGCCGCTTTCGGCGAAGGCGCCGCATCCAAACGCCGGCAAGGCGTTCATCGATTTCTTCCTCGGCGAGGAGGGCATGACCATCATGGCGAAGATGGGCGAGTTCGTGAATCGCAAGGGTGTTCTGCCGCCCCTGCCGGACGCGGACAAGATCCAATTCGTCGAGATGGTCGATCTCGACACCAAAGGGTTCGCCGAGAAGAAAAAGGAATACACTAAGATTTTCCTGGGGTCGTAAAGATTGGCCGAAAAAGCTGCCGCACTTGAGCAAGCA
>DASWZY010000506.1:0-3398 GCA_036407055.1 Binatia bacterium | reverse complement strand
CTACAACTTCGACGGCGTGACGCTGGAGCCGCGGCCGGTGCAGCAGCCCTGCCCGATCTGGAGCGCGAGCAACCCGACGGGGCTCACGTGGCAGGACGGCGCGAGCGCGCCGGGCGAGATCATCGAGCGGAGCTTCCGGCGCGTGGCGAAGTACGCCGACGGCTGGATGACGAACAAGGTGAGCCCGGAGGAATTCAAGCGGCAGTGGGCGCGCGTGCTCGAGATGACGCGCGAGGAGGGGCGCGACCCGGCGAAGCTCGCCAACGCGCTGTACCACAACATCAACATTCAGCCGGACCGCAAGGCCGCGCTCGCCGAGAGCAAGGCGTTTCTCGATAAGTATTACACGTCGAACTTCAGCGCCGCGTTTGTGGAAGGCTTCACAACCGCAGGGAATCCAAAGGAATGCATCCAAGAATTAAAGAATTACTTTAATGCCGGCCTGCAACATATTACTTTGCGGCTGACTTCCTGGGACCAGCAGACGCAGCTCCGGCGCTTTGTCGAGGAAGTCGCGCCCGCCTTCGCGTGAGTGTGTTTCCAGCCTTGGGAGATCGTGAATGCTTGCCGGCTTGGATCATATCGTGATCGCCGTTCGCGATCTCGAGCGCGCGACAGAAGATTATAAAAATCTCGGCTTTACCGTCGTGCCCGGCGGGCGGCATCCGGTCGGGACCTACAACGGTCTCATCGCCTTCGTCGACGGCTCGTACATCGAGCTGATTTCCTTTTACCGCGACAACCCCGAGCATCGCTGGTGGGCCGCGCTGCAAAAGCGCGAGGGGCTCGTCGATTTCTGCTTTCGCACCGACGATCTCGCCGGCGACACCGCAAAGCTTCGCCGCGCGGGCGTGAAGATCGAAGACCCGGTGCCGTGGTCGCGCACGCGCCCGGACGGCTATCAATTAAAGTGGCTCCTGTCGTTGGCCGTCGAACCGCACCGCGGCGTCGCGCCGTTTTTAATCGAGGACGTGACGCCGCGCGAAGAGCGCGTCCCGCGCGACGTCGATCATCCGAACGGCGTCACCGGCATCGGCGCCCTTCTCGTCGCCGTGGACGATTTGCCGGCGGTCGAGCGCTGGTATGAAGCGGTACTCGGAACCACAGACGAAAGAATTGTACGTAAGAATTTCAAAGCCGATGCCGCCGAATTTCACATCGGGCCGCATCTGCTCGTGCTGCTCGCGCCAAAGGATCGTTCCGGCCCCGTTGCGGAATGGCTTCGCGGCAACGGCCCCTCCCCTTTCGCCGCCACATTGCGCGGCAATAAAAAAATACCGCCCATGGATTCGAAACTAACCCACGGCGCGGCGCTTTGGTCGGCATAGCCGCAATCCCTCATTCGACGCACTGCAGAAGAAAAGTAAACTCCTTGGCCTTCTCGCCGATGTCCGCTGCGGATGTTTCTTTTTTCAACGGCGCGGTCTCGTACTTGACATTATTCACTTCAAGAAAACTCGTGATCACGCTCACTTTAATCGCAAAATTAACGTTCTGCGGAATATCGCCGGCGGCTATCGCTTTGCCTGTCGCATTCAATCTACTACGCACGACACCAACCACATTGCCGCCGACATCCAGGACAGGTCCGCCGCTATTTCCCGGCTGAATAGGAGCGGAAATCTGGATTTCCCCCGAGTCATTTCCCAGTCCGGCGAGAGCGCTGACCACGCCGGTTCCCAAGTTTCCATGAGAGGCGAGCAGGCCCGTCAGCGGAAATCCATAAGTCACGATCGACTCTCCCTGGCGCACCGGCGGCCCGGATCGTAATTGAGCATACTGGCCAACGCGTGAAGGAATTTTAACCAAAGCCAAGTCATTGTCTCGGTCGGTCGCAATCACCGTCGCCGTCTGCATGTCGCCTTCGCGAAGAGAGGCGCGGAGACTGCCGCAGTTGTCTACCACATGAGCATTCGTAAGCGCGAAGCCTGCGCTGCTGATGAAAAATCCGCTACCCGTCGAAACGACGTCGCCCTTTTTGCCGCCCGCGCGCCTAGGTTGCTTGCCTGTTTCGGCAAAGTATCGGCTCTCAAGCAATCCTACGGCTCGCGCCAACATCGCATTGAACGAATTCAAATACACAGTTTTGTTGTATGTCTCATAGGCCGTGACGGGTTGTCGATGGGTAAAGTCCTCTCTCGCAAGATACCATTGCCATTGGTCGATACCGAAGCTGAAAAGCCAGAGCTTGTAATCATAACCAGTAAAGGGCTCATCTTCCGGATTTAAGGACCGAACGACCGCTACGTCGTCGAATAACTCTGCTTGACGAACGGCATCAGCAATGCCGAGGAAATTAATCTCTACGCCATCTGCGACGAACGCAATGTCCCCGGAGCGTGTATGGCCCCCACCGATGACTTTAACTCCTCGCTTGACGATAATGTCACGGGTCGGAATGACCACGAGTAATTTGCCGCCGATCTTTTTTGACGCGGTTTCGACCTGAGCAACACTTCGTGCAACATTCCCGCGGGCAGCGGCGAGCGCCTCCTCACGGGTGGCGTATGGGATGAAGTCATAATAATATGGACCGCCGGTGCAGCCCGCGCAGGTGGCCAGGTAAAGGAGTAGAAGAAGCAATACACGCATAGCTTGCGGCTATTGAGCCTCGATAGGATAAGGGCGAATTGTGCCATTGTCTCAGGACTGTCGTCAACCCTAACAGCACGGCCTACCGAATAAAAAACGCCGCCCATCGATTTAGAACTCGCCCCATGGCGCGGCGCTTTGGGTGGAATGAAAGTAAGACTCCAGTTGAACTTCCGGCGGGCGATAAAGGTCCCCGACCGCAAAGAGCCCCGTGTGAACTTACCGGCACGTATGAGGAATCAGTCAAGTCGCCGGCGACTAAGGCTTCCCCGGACCGCTGGGAGTGACAGAATTACGAATCGCCATGCGCACGGCGAGTTCTATTTCCGGAAACAAGCCGGCGTCGCGAAACCAGTTCGTCGGTATCGCCGTCCGCGCCTCGCGCCCGGTCTTCGGATGGATAAAAATACAGACGTAGTCGGCGTCGCCGGGATCGGAAGCCGGCGGCTTTCGAATCTCCCATCCATCTTCTATCCGGTCGAGAATCGGACGCAGAAAAGCCCGCTTATTCGTCGTCGGGCCGGACATTGAAGGGTTGCGCTTCTTTCATTGCAGTCGACGGCAGCTTCGGGCGCTATATTAGCGTCGGCGCTTGAGACAAAGCAAACTGCTTTGACGCAGAGGAGAAGGGAAAAACAAACTCTGGTCCGGTGATTATTTGCCCCCGGCGGGATTCGAACCCACGGCCCCAGGATTAGGAAAAATGCCGCACGTTTTGCCTCGGCTTTCCTGAGGTCGTCTCGCCTCGTAACTGCTGCGCTTTTCCCCCTGCTCCGAGTTCATACGAGCTTGCGCGAGTTGAGGCG
>DASWZY010000505.1:0-15104 GCA_036407055.1 Binatia bacterium | reverse complement strand
GAGATGCACCGCGCCGGGCACCGCGCCGCCGCGCGCCGCACGGACGAGCCGCCCCATGTATTCGTCTAAGCTGCGGGTGTCGACGATCTTCGCGTTCCGGTCGTTAATCGCTTTGAGCACGTCATCGAAAGTCGCGAGAGTCTCGCGCTGCTCGTTGATTTTGAAGTGCGTCCCTTTCGGCGGAACCGTTTCGGTCGTTACGGGATATCCGGCTTTTTTCCACGCCTGTATGCCGCCGTCGAGGATGGAGACTTTTTTATGGCCGAAGTATTCCAGGAACCACAAGCCGCGCGACGCCTTCATGCCGGAATTCTCTTCGTAGAAAACGACCTCGGTGTCCAGATTGACGCCGCGGAGCTCGAACAGGTGCGCGATCATCGACATGAAGGCGGCGAGCGGCGCCGGGCTCGTGTCGATGAGGCTGATGCCGAAAAGATCGAAATGGATTGCGCCGGGAATGTGCCCCTGCGCGTAGACCTCGGCCTGGCGCGTATCGATCACGCGAAGATTGGGAGCGCCGAGCTTCGCTTTGAGCCCCTCGGGAGTTGTGAGCAGCTCGGGACGGGTGTACTTTTTCTTTTCCATGGCTCGGCTTATAGCACGGTTGGAAAAAGAATCCAGGAGTCAGGAGCCAGGAGCCAGAAGGAAAGAGGCCGGTGGATTGAGCCGCAGTCCTCTCAAACTTCTGCCTCCTGGATTCTGGCTCCTGACTTCTATTCTCTTTCTCTGTTCATTTACCTATCAGCTCGCTCTGCCGGGCCGTAAAATGGTTTTCCCGCGCGACCACTTCTCTCATCCCGACTTCAAAACCGAGTGGTGGTATTACACGGGGCATTTCACGACCTCGTCGGGCAAAAACTACGGATATCAGGTCACGTTTTTCCGCTTTGGCTTGAAAGATCACCAGCAGGAGACTTCGGTTCCTCTTTTTACGGATCTTTATATGGCGCACTTCGCGCTCTCCGACAAAAACGCGAAGACCTTCCGCGTCGCCGAGCGCGCCAACCGCGGCTACGGCGAAAAGGCGGGCGCGGCGACCGACAAGTTATTGGTGTGGAACGAAGACTGGCGGCTCGAAGGCAGCGGCGAGAAGCAATCGTTGGACATCAAGGATAAAGATGTAGCGCTGAAGCTGCGCTTGATTCCCGCGAAGCCGCCGGTGCTTCACGGCGACAACGGGCTCAGCCAAAAAGCCGAAGGCGCGGGCCGCGCGTCGTATTATTATTCGTTTACTCGGCTCATCACGGAAGGGGAGCTCGAGATCGCCGGGCGCAAAGAAAGCGTTCGCGGCCAGAGCTGGATGGATCACGAGTTCGGCAGCAATCAGCTCGCCGACAACCAGCTCGGCTGGGACTGGTTCAGCCTACAGCTCGCCGACAACTCCGAGCTGATGCTTTACGTCATGCGGCGAAAAGACGGCTCGATCGATCCGTATTCGAGCGGTACGATCGTCAAGCCTGACGGCTCGGCCCGGCATCTCGCGCTCGCCGATTTCAAAATCGAGGCGCTGGAGAAGTGGAAGAGCCCGAAAAGCGGCACCGTTTATCCGATGAAGTGGAAGGTCAGAGTTCCTCGCGAACAGCTCGAGCTGGAAGTCACGCCGTTTTTTCCCGACCAGGAGCTCGACACCAAAAAGAGCACGAAAGTAACGTACTGGGAAGGCAGCGTCTCGATTCGCGGTGCTGTCAATGGCCGGCCGGTCGAGGGACTAGGCTACGTCGAGATGACCGGATATGCCGGCAAGCTGAAGGTGTGACGTTTTTCTTCCTTGATTTGCCCACTTAAAGCGCCCAGAATCAGCGTATGGCGCTAGCGCGCAAAGTCTCGGAAACGATCCGCAAATACGGCATGCTCGCGCCTGGCGACGGCGTTCTCGCCGCCGTCTCGGGGGGGCCGGATTCCGTTGCCCTGCTGCACGCGTTTTCAGCCTTCAAAGAAGAATTCAGCCTGCGGCTCGAAGTGGCGCATCTGGAGCACGGCATCCGCGGCGAAGAGTCGCGCGCCGACGCCCGCTTCGTCGCTGCGCTGGCGGACCGTCTCGGTCTGGCGTTTCATTTGAAAGAGCTTCAGCTTGCGCGCGCTCAGGCCGAGCGCGGGACAGGCAATCTCGAAGCGCTGGCGCGCGAAGCGCGTTACAAATTCCTGACCGAAACGGCGCGCGCCCGCGGGCTGAATAAAATCGCGACCGGGCATACGCTCGACGATCAGGCGGAGACGCTGCTCATGCGCATCGTTCGCGGCAGCGGCCGCCGGGGATTGCGCGCCATCGCGCCGATCGCCCATCGCGACGATGCGGTTCTGATCCGCCCATTGATCGATACGCCGAGAGAAGAGGTCGAAGCGTATCTTGCCGCGGAGGGTCTCGCATATCGCATCGACCGCAGCAACCTCGATCCCGCGCTGCTGCGCAACTGGACGCGTATCGATTTGATCCCGCGCCTGAAAGAAAAAATCGATCCCGCCGTCCCTGGGCGCCTCGCGCGGATGGCCGAGATTATCCGCGACGAAGACGAAGTCCTGGAGCGGCTCGCACGCGAGCGGCTGCCGCAGACCACAAAAGCGGGCGCCTTGCTGCGCGAGCCGCTGCTCGCCCAGCCCAGAGCGCTTCAGCGCCGTATCGTCAGGCTTTGGCTCGAAGAGCATCTGGGGAGCTTGAAACGCATCGGCTTCGATCACGTCGAGGCGGTGCTCGATCTTGTTGCCGCCGGTCCCCCGAATGGGCGCCTCGCGCTGCCGGGACCGCGCGAGGCCGTGCGGCGATACGGGATTTTGACTCTTCAGAAGACGCGCCGGCCGTCGCGACCGGAGTCTTACAGTTATCTATTCGAGCCGGGCTCCGAGCTGATCGTCCCGGAAGCCGGCATGAAAATCTCTTCATCCGTTGTCGCTCCGGATGACGTAATTACTAAAGACGCGTTCGAGGCGCTCTTCGACGCCGACGAGCTGCCGGCAATGCTGACGGTGCGGAATTTTCGCCCCGGCGACCGCTTCCGGCCGCTGGGAATGACGGGTCATAAAAAGCTGAAAGAGCTGTTTATCGATCGAAAACTTGCGCTCGAGACGCGCGCGACGCTGCCCCTGCTCGTGGCAGGCGAGGAAATCGTCTGGATTCCCGGCTGCGGGCGCAGCCGGATGGCCGTGCTAGCGCCGCGCACGCGATCGGTCTTGCGCGTACAGGCCGCGCATACCCGTCGCTCCTCGCAGCAGGGCAATTTTCCTTGAAATACCGGCCGGATATGGCGTTGGCACGTTGAACTGATTTAACGCGTGTGTTACCCTTGTTAGGGTTCTCCTTTAAAGGGGGTTTGGTTTGAATCAGATGTCGAAAAATCTGGCCTTGTGGCTGGTGCTGGTGCTGATTTTTCTCTTCCTGTTCAATATTTTCAGCAAGCAGCACAGTCGCGAGCCCGAGATCATCTTCAGCGAGTTTACCGCTGCGGTCGATCGCGGAGAGATCCAGGAAGTCACTATCCAGGGCCACAACATTCAGGGAAAATACCGCAACGGCGAGCGCTTCCGCACTTTCGCGCCGAACGATCCCGACCTCGTCAAATCGCTGCGCGAGAAGAATATAAAAATCGCTGCCAAGCCCGAGGACGAATCGCCGTGGTACATGGTACTGCTTGTCAACTGGTTTCCGATGCTTTTGCTCATCGGCGTCTGGATTTTCTTCATGCGCCAGATGCAGGTGGGCGGCGGCAAAGCGATGTCTTTCGGTAAAAGCCGCGCCAAGCTCCTGACGGAAAATCAACATCGGATGACCTTCAACGACGTTGCCGGAGTCGATGAGGCGAAGGAAGACCTCCAGGAGATCATCGCCTTTCTGAAAGACCCGAAGAAGTTTACCAAGCTCGGCGGACGCATCCCCAAGGGCTGCATTCTCGTGGGCCCGCCGGGAACCGGCAAAACGCTGCTCGCGCGCGCAATCGCCGGCGAGGCGGGCGTGCCGTTCTTCAGCATCAGCGGCTCGGACTTCGTCGAGATGTTCGTCGGTGTCGGCGCCTCGCGCGTCCGCGACCTGTTCGTTCAGGGCAAGAAGAACGCGCCCTGCATCATCTTCATCGACGAGATCGATGCCGTCGGCCGACACCGCGGCGCCGGCCTCGGCGGCGGCCACGACGAGCGCGAGCAGACGCTGAACCAGTTGCTCGTAGAGATGGACGGCTTCGAAGCGAATGAGGGCGTCATTCTCATCGCCGCCACCAACCGTCCGGACGTTCTCGATCCCGCGTTGCTCCGGCCCGGCCGCTTCGACCGCCGCGTCGTGGTGCCGCGTCCGGACGTGAAGGGCCGCGAAGGCATTCTTGCCGTCCATACGCGCAAGGTGCCGCTGGCATCCGACGTCGATGTCAGCGTGCTCGCCCGTGGCACTCCCGGCTTCGCCGGAGCCGACCTCGAGAACCTGGTCAACGAGGCGGCGCTTCTGGCGGCGCGCAGCAACAAAGAAAAAGTCGACATGCACGACTTCGAGCTCGCGAAGGACAAGGTCATGATGGGCTCGGAGCGCCGCAGCATGATCATCAGCGAAGAGGAAAAGCGCAACACCGCCTATCACGAAGCCGGCCATACGCTCGTCGCCAAGCTGCTGCCGGGCACCGATCCGGTGCACAAAGTGACGATCATCCCGCGCGGCATGGCGCTCGGCCTCACGCAGCAGCTGCCGATCGACGAGAAGCACACGTATCCGAGGGAGTATCTGCTCAACAATCTCGCGATTCTCTTCGGCGGACGCGTCGCCGAGGAGCTCGTGTTGAACCACATGACGACCGGCGCCGGCAACGATATCGAGCGCGCGACGGAGCTTGCGCGGCGCATGGTCTGCGAATGGGGCATGAGCGAGAAGCTCGGCCCGATGACCTTCGGTAAGAAAGAAGAGCAGATTTTCCTCGGGCGCGACTTCACGCAGCAGCAGGACTATTCCGAAAGCACCGCGGTGGAGATCGACGCAGAGGTGCGGCGCATCATCCAGGCGAGCTACCTGCGCGCGCGCGATCTGCTGCACACGAATCTCCATCTCTTGCACAAGATTGCCGAGAAGCTTCTCGAAAAGGAGTCGCTCGACGGCGCGGAGATCGATGCGTTGGTGCAGGAATTCGGCGGCAACGGCGGAAGCCCGCATACTCTCGTCGCGCCGGCGCACGCCTAAAACAAACTGGGAGTTTTTCGGTTCGAGCCGATTCACCTTATCGTCGGTTCACTCAAGTCCCTCTCCCGCTCGAGTCGGCTTCACGTTTCGGGTTTAACATGCGGAATGTGAGGACGCAGCCTTGAAACGCGATGCGTCGAGACACGTTCGAAAAAACCGCGCCTGCCGCTGCTAGCGGATTTATTCTCACCACGCGCCACGGCGTCGTCGACATGGTGCGGCGCACCGCAATCATGGGCGTCGTCAACGTGACGCCCGATTCTTTTTCAGACGGCGGCCGCTTCTTCGATGCGGAGAGCGCCGCCGCTCACGGCGAGCGTCTCGCGGCGGAAGGCGCCGATATTCTCGATATCGGCGGCGAGTCCACGCGGCCCGGCGCGAAGTCCATTTCCGCCGCGGAAGAAATCCGCCGGGTCTTGCCCGTCATCGAGAGACTCCGCGCGAAGACGGCCATTCCCATCTCCATCGATACGGTTAAAGGCGAGGTCGCGCGCGCGGCGTTGGACGCGGGCGCGGATATCGTCAACGATGTGAGCGCGCTCCGCGGCGATGCCGCGATGGCGGCGCTGGTCGCGCGCGAGCGCGTTCCGGTAGTGCTCATGCATATGCAGGGAACGCCGCAGACGATGCAGCAAAACCCCGCATATGAAAACGTCGTCGAAGAGGTAGCGGAGTTTCTCAAACGAAAAGCCGAAGAAGCTTCGGCGGCGGGCGTCGCCGCCGATAACATCGTGATAGATCCGGGCATCGGCTTCGGCAAGAATCTCGACCATAATCTCGCGCTGCTGCGCAGATTGTCCGCTCTCACCGCGCTCGGCTACCCGCTGCTCGTCGGCGCGTCGCGCAAGGCCTTCATCGGAAGAATTCTCGATCTTGGTCCCGACGAGCGGCTGGAGGGAAGCATCGCGGCGGCCGTCGCCGCCGCGCTCGGAGGCGCCAATATCGTGCGCGTCCACGACGTCAAAGAGGCGGCGCGCGCTCTACGCGTCGCCGACGCGCTCCGATTCGGCGCGCGCGAAAGCCGGGAGACGCGGCATGCTTGAAATTTTCACGCAGCTCCGCTGGCAGGACGCGCTCGACGTGGCGATCATCGCGTTCATCATCTACCGGCTCATAGCGATGATGCGCGGGACGCGCGCCATGCAGATGATCATGGGCCTCGTGATTGTCCTGCTGTTCTATATCGGCTCGCAGATGCTTGGGCTGTTTACGCTCAACTGGATTCTCGACAACTTCCTCGGCTCGATCATCCTCGTCGTGATCGTCGTCTTTCAAAGCGATATCCGCCGCGCGCTCACCCAGGTCGGCACGACGCCGCTTTTCGGCAGTCCCGACCGCTTCGAGCGCGGGCAGGCAATGGAAGAGATCACGAAGGCGGCGGTGTCGATGGCCGGCAAACGCGTCGGCGCGCTGATCGTCTTTGAGCGCGAAGTGGGACTCAACGATTACATCGACGTGGGCACGCCGCTCGACGCGCGGGTGACCGGCGAGCTCGTCGAGAGCGTTTTTTCGCCGCGCTCGCCGATCCACGACGGCGCGCTGGTCATCCGCAAAGGCAGGATCGCCGCGGCTAAATGCATTTTGCCGCTGAGCGAAGACTCGAGAGTCGGCAGAGACATGGGAACCCGTCATCGAGCCGCCGTAGGACTGACCGAAGGCACCGATGCGGTCGTGGTCGTGGTTTCCGAGGAATCGGGAAAGATCTCTCTCGTGTTTGGCGGCAGGGTAACCCGGGATCTCGATGGCCCCGAGCTGCGCTCTCATCTCGAGCAGCTTCTCAGCGCATGAACCGCAGATTGAATAAACTTCTCTCGTGGGCGAGCGGCGACACCGGCCTGAAGATATTTTCGGTGCTGTTCGCTATCGGCTTATGGCTGTTTGTCAATGCCGGCCAAAAACCGACCGAGAAATCGATTACCGTGCCCGTTGAGGTGCGCAACATGCCGGCGGATCTCATGATGGGAAACCCCGGTCCGGGGCAGGTGGAGATCCGCGTGGCGGGGCCGCCCGCGCTGCTGTCCACCCTCGATCCGGACTACCTCAAGGTCGTCCTCGATCTCGACGGCGCGCACGCCGGGACATCGACATTCCGATTGAGCCCGGGCTTCTTTAATCCGCCGCGCGGCGTCAGGATCGCGCGCATCAGCCCGGCGGTAATCAATCTGAAGCTCGAGACGCGCGGCGAGCGTGTCCTGCCCGTTACAGTCCGTCTTGGCAGCAAGCCGCCGCCGGGCTATAAAATCGTTCGGGCCGATGCCGCGCCCGATTCGGTCAAAGTGCAGGGCCCGGCGAGCGCCGTGAACCGCATGGCTTCCGTTGAGACGCTTCCCGTCGATCTCGAAGGCACGAAGGGGCAGGTCACGCGCGAAATGCGCTTGAGCTCGTCCGACGAAGCGCTCACGTTCACGCCGGAGAAAGTGACCGTCACAGTCGTCCTCGAGGAAGAAACGACCGCGCGCGAGTTCAGCCGGGTCGACGTGCGCGCGCGCAACGTCTCAGGAAAGTACACCGTCAGCCCGAAGCAAGCATACATCAAGGTCAGCGGCCCGAAGCGCATGGTGGACGATCTGAAGCTCGGACCCGACCAGGTCTATCTCGACTTGAAAGGCCTCGCGCCCGGCGCGCATTCCGTCGCGCTCACATTCAATCTGCCGCGGGAAATAAAGGTGGTGGAGCAGAAGCCGGACCGTTTCCGCGTGACGATTTCCGGCCGCGGCGCGTAGCAGACAGGAGCGACGAAATGGCTTCACAAAAAGCGAAAAACGTTCAGTACGAGCGGCGGCTGTTCGGCACCGACGGCGTTCGCGGGGTAGCGAACGTCGACCCGATGACCTCGGAGATGGCGCTGAAGCTCGGCCGCGGCCTCGCGTCGGTCCTGCACGACCCCGCGCACCAGCGACCCGGCGCGCCGTCCGCCGACCGCACGCCGGCGCCGGCGAATCTCCGCGGCGGCGACGGCCGCCACCGCTATAAGATCCTGATCGGCAAGGACACGCGCCTTTCGGGATACATGCTGGAGACCGCGCTCGCGTCCGGCATTTGCTCGATGGGCGTCGACGTGCTGCTGGTCGGGCCGCTGCCGACGCCCGGGGTCGCCTACTTGACGCGCAGCATGCGCTGCGACGCGGGCGTGGTCATCTCGGCGTCGCACAACCCGTACCAGGACAACGGAATCAAGTTTTTTTCCTACGACGGCTTCAAGCTGCCGGACGAGACCGAGGCGAAGATCGAGGACCTGATTTTCAGCGGCGAGACGGAGCGCCATCGCCCGACCGGAAACGCGATCGGCAAACAGCGGCGCGTCGACGACGCGGTCGGCCGCTACGTCGTCTGTCTCAAGAACAGCTTCCCGCGCCATCTGACGCTCGAAGGAATGAAGATCGTCATGGACTGTGGCCACGGCGCGGCCTATCGCGTCGCGCCGGATGTTCTGAGCGAGCTCGGCGCCGAGGTGATTCCGATCGGCGTCAAGCCCGACGGCGAAAATATCAATCAGGACTGCGGCTCGCTTTATCCCGAAGCGGCGCGCCAGGCGCTGCGCGAGCACGGCGCCGATCTCGCCATCTCGCTTGACGGCGACGCCGACCGCGCCGTATTCGTCGACGACAAGGGCGAGGTCGTCGACGGCGATCATGTCCTCGCGATCTGCGCCAACGAGATGCGGAACAAAGGGAAGCTTAAGGGCTCGACCGTCGTCGCGACTGTAATGAGCAATTTGGGCCTCGAAATCGCGCTCGATGGTCTGGGTATTCAGCTCAAACGCACGCAGGTCGGCGATCGCTACGTCGTCGAAGAGATGGTGCGCGGCGGCTACAATCTCGGCGGGGAGCAGTCGGGGCATCTGCTCTTTCTCGATGACAATACTACCGGCGACGGTTGCCTGACGGCTTTGCAGCTGCTCTCGGTCATGGTCGAAACGGGCCGCTCGCTCAGCCAGTTGAAAAAAATCATGACGCAGCTTCCGCAGGTCCTGCTGAATGCGCGGGTGAAAGAAAAAAAGGACATTGCGAAGCTGCCGCGCGTATCGGCGAAAATCGCCGCCGTCGAGAAAGAGCTGGGTACGCGCGGACGTTTGCTGGTGCGCTATTCCGGCACGGAGCCGGTCGTGCGCGTCATGCTCGAAGGCGAAAACGAGCAGCGCATCCGCGGCATGGCCGAAGAAATCATCGAAGAGATCAGGAAGGAGTTGGGATCATAAGCTTGCAGCGATCAGCTATCAGCGGTCAGCCACAGGCAGGAAAAAGTTTGTTTTTAGCTGAAAGCTGACAGTTGGATGCCGAGCGCTTCCTTATGCCTCGTTTGGGCGTTAACATCGATCACGTCGCCACCGTAAGGCAGGCGCGCGGCATTATGATTCCCGATCCGGTCGAGGCCGCGCTGCTTGCCGAGAAAGGCGGCGCCGACGGCATCACCATCCACTTGCGCGAAGATCGCCGGCACATCCAACAACGCGACGTCGAGCGTCTGCGCAAGGCGATCAAAAGCAAGCTCAACCTCGAAATGGCCACGACCGAAGAAATGGTGCGCCTCGCGGCACAGCTCCGGCCCGACGACGCGTGCTTCGTGCCCGAGCGGCGCGAGGAGCTCACGACCGAGGGCGGTCTCGACGTCGCGTCCCAAAAGGCTCGTATACGCGCCGCCGTCGAAGCGCTTCAATCGAAAGGCATCAACGTGAATCTCTTTATCGATCCTGACGACGAGCAGATCGACGCCAGCCGCGACACCGGGGCGCACGGCGTCGAGATTCACACCGGCCGCTACGCCAATTCGTCACGCACCCAGGCCCGCGAAGCGGACGCGATCGCCCGTGCAGCCGCGCACGCGCGTAGCGGTGGCCTGGAAGTCCACGGCGGCCACGGCCTGAACTACGACAATGTGCCGGCGATCGCGTCGATTCCTGAGATCGTCGAGCTGAATATCGGCCACAGCATCGTTGCGCGCGCCATCATGGTCGGCATGGAACAGGCCGTTCGGGAGATGCGCGCTCTGCTCGACCGCGCCCGCGCGTCGTGATAGAATTCTCCTCTTAAATCGAGCAGTCGCGGCCCTACTATGTTGGTCGTCACCTCGCAAGAGATGCGCGAGCTCGATCGCCTGACGATCGAGCAATATCGCGTGCCGAGCCTCACGCTCATGGAAAACGCCGGCGCCGCGGTCGCCGAGGCGCTCCTCGCGCGCTTCGGCAGGCAGGCGAAAGCAGGAGTGCTCGTCGTCTGCGGCAAAGGCAATAACGGCGGCGACGGGTTCGTCGTCGCCCGGCATCTCAAAAAAAAAAGGATTCCGTGCGAGGCTGTTTTGCTGGCGCGCAAGGGGGAAATCTCCCGCGACGCCGCGGAGAATCTCCGCGCCTATTTGAAAGTGAAGGGTAAAATTTACGAAGGCGGCAAGCCGCTGAAGCTGCTGCGCGAGCGGCTCAAAGGCAAGAAGCTCGTCGTGGATGCGATCCTCGGCACGGGGCTCAAAGAGAACGTCCGCGGCGTGTATGCCGAGGCGATCGCGCTAATCGACAGCTCCGGCTTGCCGGTGCTGGCCGTGGATATCCCATCGGGCTTGGACGGGGACACGGGCCGGCAGCTCGGGACGGCGATCAAAGCAGAGATAACGGTTGCTCTCGGGTATCCGAAATTGGGCGAAGTGATCTATCCAGGCGTCGCCTACGTCGGCGAGCTGGCCGTCGCCGATATTGGAATCCGTCCCGAGGCGGTGCAAGCCGTGCGCCCGCGAACCGAATTACTGGAGGAGGCCGAACTTAGCCTGCTCGTGCCCGACCGAGAGCCCGATACCCACAAGGGGACTTATGGCCATCTGCTCGTTTTCGCCGGCTCGCGCGGCAAGACCGGCGCGGCGATCCTCTCGACGCGCGCCGGGCTTCGCGCAGGCGCGGGCCTGGTGACGCTCGCGTCGGGGCGGTCGCTGAACGGAATTTTCGCCGGCGCGCTCGTGGAGGCGATGACCGAGCTGCTGGCTGAAAATGCCAACGAAGAGATCGTGCCGCCTTCGGATCAAGACTGGCAGCGGCTGCTCGAGAGAAAGACCGCCGTGGTTTTCGGCCCCGGCGTGGGCGTCAACGATTCGACGCGCACGGCGCTTTGGTGGCTGTTGCGGAACCTGGACATGCCGCTCGTTATCGACGCGGACGGCCTCAGCCTGGTTGCGGGCGACATCCGCCGTGTCGCCGGCGCCAAGCATCCGCCCGTCTTGACGCCCCATCCCGGCGAGATGGCGCGGCTCATCGGTGCGGATACGGCCGCCGTCAACGGCGACCGCGTCGGCGTCGCTCGTTCGTTCGCCGGGAAACATCGCTGCTATCTGGTCCTCAAGGGCGTGCGCACGGTCATCGCGACGCCGGAAGGGCGGATATTCATTAACCCTACCGGCAACCCCGGGATGGCGAGCGGCGGGATGGGCGACGTTCTCGCCGGCATTCTCGGCGGGCTGCTGGCGCAGGGCTTCCGGGTGGAAGACGCGCTCAAGCTGGGGGTCTACGTTCACGGCTTTGCCGGTGATCGAGCGGCCGTGATAAAAGGACAGATGGGCCTGATCGCGTCCGATATCGTTGACGCGCTGCCGGAGAGTTTAAAAAAGCTTAAAGAAGGCGCGGGGCGGCGATGAAACCGCACGGCTCTTCGCGCCTCGTCCGGAAGCCGCGCCGGCCGGCGATCGTGTCTCGGTCCGCCGCCCAGACACGCGCCTGGGGCAAAAAGCTCGGCCGCTTGCTGCAAGGCGGCGACATCATCGGTCTGACCGGCGATCTCGGCAGCGGCAAGACCTGCTTCGTGCGCGGCGTCGCCGAAGGCGCGGAAGTCGGCAAAGAGGCTTGGATTCGGAGCCCCACGTTCACGCTGATCAACGAGTACGACGGCCGCTTGCCGGTGTACCATGTCGATCTCTACCGCATCGGCGGCGCGCACGAGTTGGAGGAGCTCAACCTCCGCGAATATCTTTACGGCGACGGCGTCAGCTTGATCGAATGGTTCGAGAAGATGCCGCCGCGGGAAGTGGACGAGTGGCTCGGCATCCACTTCGAGCACGGCGGTGAAAACGAGCGCGCGATGACGTTCGAGCCGCACGGCCTGCGCTATGAGGATCTGTTGAAGGAGTTGATGAATTAAATGTCTTTGGTCGTTCAGAAATACGGCGGCACGTCGGTCGGCAGCGTCGACAGGATCAAGAACGTCGCGCGCCGCGTCGTCGCCGCGAAGGTGCGCGGCGACGATCTTGTCGTCGTTGTGTCCGCGATGGCCGGCGAGACGAACCGTCTGGTCGCGCTCGCGCAGCAGATCTGCGAGATGCCCGACGAGCGCGAGCGCGACGTGCTGCTCGCCTCGGGCGAGCAGGTGTCGACGGCGCTGCTGGCGCTCGCGCTCCGGGCGACGGGCCATAAGGCGCGCTCGTTCCTCGCGCACCAGATGCGCATCCGCACCGACAATGCCTACGGCAAGGCGCGCATCAAGAGCATCGATGCGAGCCGCGTGCGCCAGTCGCTGCGCGACGGCGAGATCGTCGTCGTCGCCGGCTTCCAGGGCGTGGACGAAGAAGATAACATCACCACTCTCGGGCGCGGCGGGTCGGACACGAGCGCGGTCGCCGTCGCCGCGGCCCTCAATGCCGACAGCTGCGAGATCTACACGGATGTCGACGGCGTTTATACCACCGATCCGAACCTGTGCCCGGCGGCGCGAAAGATCGAGCGCATCTCTTACGAAGAGATGATCGAGATGGCGAGCATGGGCGCCAAGGTGCTCCAGATCCGCTCGGTCGAGCTGGGAATGAAATTCAAAGTGCCGATCCACGTCCGCTCGAGCTTCAACGATGTTGAAGGCACGTGGGTCGTCGAGGAGGACGAAACAATGGACGCGCTGCTCGTCTCGGGCGTGACGTACGATAAAGACGAAGCGAAAATCACGCTGCTCGGGGTGCCCGACCGTCCCGGCCTCGCGGCGCAGATATTCGGCCCGATCGCCGAGGCGAACGTCGTTGTCGATATGATCATCCAGAACGCGAGCGCGGCGGGAACGACCGATTTGACTTTCACGGTGCCCAAGGCGGATTATAAAAAGGCCATCGCCGTCGTCGAGGGGCTTGAGTCGATTCAGGCCAAGGGAATCACCATCGATGCGAAGATCGCCAAGGTGTCGATCATCGGAGTCGGCATGCGTACGCACGCAGGCGTGGCCGCGCGCATGTTCAAGGTCTTGTCACGCGAGGGCATCAATATCGAGATGATCTCTACCTCCGAGATCAAGGTCTCGGTGGTCATCGACGAGAAGCAAATGGAAAAAGCCGTCAAGGCTCTGCACCACGAATTTATCGAGAACCAGGCCGCGCTATGACCGGCGCTAAAAAAGACGTTCTGATCTACGATACGACGCTGCGCGACGGCTGCCAGGCGGAGGACATCTCCTTTACGCTGGAGGATAAGCTGCGCATTGCGTCGAAGCTCGACGAGATCGGCATCGACTACATCGAAGGCGGCTTTCCGGGATCGAATCCGCGCGACGCGGAGTTCTTCAAGGCGGTCGAAAGGCTCAAGCTCCGGCACGCGAAGATCGCGGCGTTCGGCATGACGCGCAAGCCTTCGGCCAAGCCGGCGCAGGACCTGAGCCTCAAAACGCTGATTGAAGCCGAGACGCCGGTGATCACGCTCGTCGGCAAGACGTGGGACCTCCACGTGCGCGAGGATCTCCGCATCAGCTTGGAAGCGAACCTGGAGATCATCGCGGATTCGATCGCCTACATGAAAAAGCGCGTCGAGGAAGTCATCTTCGACGCCGAGCATTTTTTCGACGGCTTTCGGTCGAATCCCAAGCATGCCGTCGACTGCCTCAAGGCGGCGCAGGACGGCGGCGCCGACTGGATCGTTCTGTGCGACACCAACGGCGGCCGGCTGCCGGGCGAGATTCGCGCCGCCATGCAGGCGCTTGCGGGCGTGATCACGACGCCGCTCGGCATCCATTGCCATAACGACGGCGAGCTAGCGGTGGCCAATACCCTTACGGCGGTCGAGATGGGCGCGCGACAGGTGCAGGGGACGATCAACGGCATCGGCGAGCGCTGCGGCAACTTGAACCTCTGCTCGATCATCCCCGATCTCGAGATCAAGATGGGCAAGCGCTGCATCGAGCCCGAGCAGCTCAAGAAACTGCGCGACACGTCGCATTTTCTCTACGAGCTCGCGAATTTGAGCCCGAACAAACACCAGCCCTACGTGGGCGACAGCGCATTCGCGCACAAGGGGGGCATGCATGTCGCGGGGATTCTCAAGAACCGCGAGACTTACGAGCACATCGACCCCGAGCTCGTCGGCAATCGCCAGCGCGTGCTTGTCTCGGACCTCGCCGGCCGCAGCAACATCATTTACAAGGCGAAAGAATACGGCGTCGATCTCAACGACGAGCACGAGGCGGTCAAAGAAATTTTGAAGCGTATCAAGGAGCTGGAGAACCAGGGCTACGAGTTCGAGGCGGCGGAGGCTTCGTTCGAGCTGCTGATCCAGGAAGCGCTCGGGAGAAAGAAGAAGAACTTTCATCTGCTCGGCTTCCGCGTCATCGACGAGAAAAGGAAGGAGGACGAGCCGCCGATCTCCGAGGCGACGATCATGCTCGCCGTCGACGGCGTTGTCGAGCACGCCGCCGCGATGGGCAACGGCCCGGTGAACGCGCTCGACTCCGCCCTACGAAAAGCGCTGACGAAATTTTACCCGGCGCTGAAGCACATGAAGCTGCTCGATTACAAGGTGCGCGTGCTTTCCTCCGGGGAGGGCACCGGCTCGGCGGTGCGCGTCTTGATCGAGTCCGGCGACGAGCACGAACGGTGGGGCACCGTCGGCGTCTCGCAGAACGTCATCGAGGCGAGCTGGCAGGCGGTCGTCGACGGCATCGATTACAAGCTATACAAGGATAGTAAGGCAGGCAACAGGCAATAGGCATTAGGCAGGGAAGCAATCTTGTCCGAAACT
>DASWZY010000504.1:0-8355 GCA_036407055.1 Binatia bacterium | reverse complement strand
GTGAGGATCAACAGGCACGCCCACGCCGCCTGCAAGAGGATAGCGCTCACCGGCGTGCCGAAGCGCGGATGCACGCGCGCAAGGCTTTGGAAAAAGACGCCGTCGCGCGCCATCGCATAGTAAATCCGAGGCCCCAGCATCGTGACGACGTTCAACGCGCCGAGGACCGATATCGTGATCAGCGCCGTGATCCAGGTCGAGGTCTCGCGGCCGAAGAGCGCGGTGGTCGCGACCTCGGAGACCCTGAGCGCGCCTTTCATCTCCGTCACCGGCACGGCGTAGATATAAATAATATTGATGACGAGATAGAGCGCGATGACGATCAGGTTCGCCATCAGGAGCGCGCGCGGCAGCGTTTTTTCTGGCTCTTTGACCTCGCCGGCGATATAGATGATCGCGTTCCAGCCCGAGTAGGCGAAGATCACGGGAATGAAGGCCGCCCCGAAAAGGCTGAAGCTGCCGATCTTCGACCAGTCGAAGAGCGGCTTGAAATGAGCCGTGTCGCCGCGGCCGATAAAAATCGCCAGCAGGATAATGCCGATAAGCGCGCCGATCTTGATGACTGTGAGAATGTTCTGCGTAGTCGAGCCCTGGCGCACGCCGAGGCAATGCAGCGCGGAGATCAATAGCACGATCACGATCGCGAAGATCGTCCCCGGCGTCACGCTGATGGATAAGCCCGGCAGCGCCGCATGAAAATAGGCGGTTTCGGACCCGAGGACAGGAAAGAAATAGGCCATAAAACCCGTGAAGCTCACGGCAAGAAAAGCGATCGCGCCGGAGAACGTCACCAGGAAGGAAGACCAGCCCGAGAGAAAACCCATGAGCTTGCCGTACGCTTCGCGGATATAGATATAGTCGCCGCCGGCGTAAGGGAGGCTCGCCGACAATTCGGCGCAGGAGAGCGCGCCGGTAAGGGCGAGGGCGCCGCCCAGCACCCACACGAGCAGCACGCCGCCCGGTGTCGGCAGCGTCTCGGCGATCGCGCCGGTGGCGAAGAAAATGCCGCTGCCGATCATGTCGCCGCAGATGATCATCAGCGCGTCGAAGA
Organism: Binatia bacterium; assembly: GCA_036407055.1. GTDB lineage: Bacteria > Desulfobacterota > Binatia > UBA9968 > UBA9968 > JAJPJQ01. The sequence goes on along the minus strand of DASWZY010000504.1, from coordinate 7,304 downwards.
GTCCCAGCTGCCGCTTGAGTCCGGCGGTTTCCATGAGCGCACATTCATAACAGGTTGAGAAAGGGAAGTAAAAAGTAAACGCCGCGGAATTCGTCCTTTGCAGTTGACGTTGGCCATCCGCCGCGGCTCCTTTCTTCGGGTGAAAATCCGTGCTAGAAAACTTGCCGAAAACTTGACAAAGAGAAGGCGCCGCTTTGGACTGGAAAGACCCCGACATGTTCGAGCTCGTGAACCACGGCAACAAGCCGTTCGGCGTGCGGGTTCCATCGCTCGTCGTGAGCCGCGGCGCCGGCGACGCCATCAATTTTCTCACGGCGATGTGGTTCTCTCCGATGGGCGCCGAGCCGTCGCGCATGGTCGTCGCCATCCTCAAACGCACGCTCACTTACAAGCTGATCCTCGAGCGCGGCGAGTTCGTCATGAGCGCGCCGACCGACAAGATGATGGATGTGGTCGTTTTCGCGGGCTACGTCTCGGGGCGCGACGTGGACAAATGGCAGGCGACCGGTCTGACGGCGGTCGCTCCGGCGAAGTGCACCGTGCCGCTCATCGGCGAGGCGATCGGCAACGTCGAATACCGCCTGGTGCAGGTGATCCCGTTCGGCGACGAGATGGATCTCTTCGTCGGCGAGGTGCTCGCCACGCACATGCGCAGGGGCTGTACGGAGGGCGAGCTGTTCCGCCAGGACGCCGACCCAATGCTGTACATGGGAACGAAGTACGGCGCGGACGGCAAGTCGCTCGGAAAATTCTATACGCACATGGGGAAGATCGAGCGCGCGCCATACGACGATTCTCCGCTGCTTCAGAAATACTTGAGCCGCCCTAAAATCAAGCGAAAAGCGTGAGCCGACCCTCTTGACTCTCGATAATTATCTCCATAGCTTCGCTATGCTTTTTTGCAGGAGTAAATGGATGCAGTTAGTCCGGACGATCAGACTGGCTCTGTTGGCGGTTTCCCTGATAGCGGCGACCGGCGCCCCGGCCGGCGCCCAGTCGAACGCTTCCGCACAGCTCATCGAAGGGGCCAAGAAAGAAGGCGCGCTCAGCTGGTATACGTCGATGAGCGTCGCCGAGTCGAAGCCTGTTTCCGACGCCTTCGAAAAGGCCTACCCTTTCATCAAGGTGACCGTTTTCCGCGCGAGCGGCGAGCAAGTGCAGAACCGCGCGCTCACCGAGACACGCGCCGGCCGCTGGGACTTCGATGTCGCCAGCTTGAGCGAGATCGGCACGCTGATCGAAAACAAGCTCATCGCGCAGTACGTCTCGCCGGAGACGGCTAATTATATCAAGGAGCTGAAAGACCCCCAGGGCTACTGGAACGCCGTGTACACCAACTATTACGTGCCCGGCTACAACACGCGGATGATCGCGGAGAAAGACGCACCCAAGCGCTGGGAGGATTTGCTCGATCCCAAATGGAAAGGGAAGATCTCCATCGACCGCGAGGACTATCCCTGGTACGCGACGCTGCTCGCGGCGTGGGGCAAAGAGAAAACGGAGAAATACATGCGGGCGCTCGCGAAGCAGGACATCCAGTGGCGCAAGGGCCATTCGCTGATCGCGCAGCTCATGACCGCCGGCGAGTTCCCGCTCGCCATCGTCTACGCTCACCGCGTCGAGTCGGACAAAAAGAAGGGCGCGCCGCTCGAATGGGTCAACACCGTCGATCCGATCGTCGCGTCGCTCCATGCCGCGGGCCTTTCCGTCAAGGCGCCGCATCCCAACGCGGGCAAGCTCCTGATCGATTTCATGCTAACGAAACCCGCCCAGGAGCTGTTCCGCGGGCTCAACCGCGTGCCGGCGCGCCGCGACGTCGAGCCGCCTTCGCCAAAGATGGATCAGAGCAAGCTCAAGATTCGCGTCGTGCCGCACGACACCTCGACGCGAGTCAACGAATACGTCAGCGAATTTCGCACGACCTTCGGGCAGTAAGAACGGGCAAGGAGATTCGCCATGGTTCAAAGCAGAATCCGCATCGTCGCTTTTGCGGTGGCGTCGCTGCTGGCCGCGGCGCCCGCACTCGTCGGCGCCGCTTCCGCGCCGCTGCCGAAGTCGACGCAGGAGGACCTTAAAAAGCTGAAACTCGATCCTTCCATCCTATCCGATCTCGACAAAGAGCTGACCGTTCCTCAAAGCTGGATCGATGGCGCGAAAAAGGAAAAACATCTCCGCATCTTCTCCACGTTCGATCCGCCGCAGGCGGACGTCGTGCTGCGCGCGTTCAGAGAGCGCTACCCCTACATAGCCGTCGAGTACAATCGCGCCAGCCACGAGGACCGCGCGATCCGCACGCTCGTCGCGTTTAAGAATAAGAAGAGCGTGACCGACATCCTCACGGGCCTTGGAGGCAGCTTTTTCATGTACCGCGAGATCGGCGCGGTGGAGAGTCTCAAAGACATCCCCAACATCAAGAACAATCCGCCGGGGACCGTCGATCACGAGGGCTTCTGGGTCGGCATGCACATGCGCTACTGGTGCATGGCGTACAACACTCGGCAGATCAAGAAACCGGACGTGCCGCGCAAGTGGGAGGATTTTCTCACCAACCCCATATGGCGCAACGGCAACCTGGCGATCGGCAACCGCCCGCAGCTTTGGGCGCTCCAACTTTGGAAAGCCAAGGGCGAGAAATGGACGAAGGATTTCCTCACCAAGCTCTTCACGGATGTGAAGCCGCAGCTCCGCCGCGAAGGCGTTAACGCCATCCTCGAGCTTCTGGCGGCAGGCGAGTTCTACGGCAGCATACCGTCCGCCGAGTACCGCACTTATCAGAAGACGCTCGACGGAGCGCCGGTCAGCTACACCTGTCCTGAGCCCGTGCCGGTCGCGGTCTCGGAGATGGCAATCCTCAAGGGCTCGCCGAACATCAACTCGGCGCGGCTGTTCGTCAATTGGTTCCTAAGCAAGGAAGGACAGATCTCGCAGTACGTCGCCGACTACGCGCCGCCGGTGCATAAGGGATTACAGCGGAAAGAGCTCCTGCCCTTCGCCGATCAAATCGTCGGCAAGGAGGATGCATTCCGTGATCCCGCGCTGGAGCTCGAGGTGCAGCCGAAGCTCCTCGAATTCTGGGATCAGCTCTGGCTGAAAGGCGGCGGCCGCCGCCGCAGCGGCGGACCTGGATGAACGAGTCGCTCCGTCTTAATTTCTGGCAGCACGGAATCTTTTTCCTCGTTCTCTTCCTCGTGCTCGCGCCGCTCTCCTTTTTAGTCCTGGGGAGCTTCAGCACCGCGCAGCTCCCGGGCGATTTTTCGCTCCACACCATGGGTCTCGTGAACTACATCAGCGTTTATGCCGACGCGAGCACCCTGGATCATTTTGCCAATACCATCATCTATGTCGGCGGCAGCGCGGCGCTGGGCATCGTGCTCGCCGTCGCGCTCGCCTGGCTCGTCGAGCGGACGAATATGCCGGGCAAGATTTTTCTTTACGCCGGTGTGCCGACGACCCTCGCGATGCCGGGGATGCTCCAGGCGATGGCGTGGGTGCTGCTTTTCAGCCCACGGATCGGCTTCATCAATGCCTGGATGAAGGATATCTTCGGACCCGGCGCGCCGGTGATCAACGTGTACACGCTCGAAGGCATGATCTGTCTCGAAGGAATCCGGCTCGTGCCCACCGCGTTCCTCATGCTGGTTCCGCTCATGCGCAGCATGGACCCGTCGCTCGAGGAAGCCGCCGCGGTTTCGGGCGCGCGGCCGGCGTCGACACTGCGGAAAGTAACGCTCAAGCTGCTCGCGCCCGCGCTCGTCGCGGTGATGATCTATCAGGCGATGACCGCGCTCGAGGTCTTCGAGATTCCCGGCATCTTGGGGCTGCCCGCGGGCATCTATGTCTTCAGCACGAAGATTTATGCGATCGTGCGCACGGCAACGTTCATGCCGGTTTACGGCCAGGCGAACGCGCTCGCAATGGTGTACGTGTTGATCGCGGTGGCAACGACGGTGCTGTACACGCGGATGATCGGCCGCGCCGAGCGCTACACGATCGTCACGGGCAAAGGCTACCGGCCGCGGCAGTTCGATCTCGGCCGGTGGAGAATTCCGGCGTTCATCGCCGCGCTGCTGTTCCTGTTCGTTTCAATCGTCCTGCCGTTCGTGGTTTTTCTCTACGCGTCGTTCCTGCCCTTCCTCCAGGCGCCTTCGGCGAAGGCGTTTCAGACGATGACGCTCAAGAATTACCGGCTGCTCGCCGAATACGGCGAGGTCGGCTCCGCGCTCAAAAACACTTTTTTCATGGTCGTCACCACGGCGACCGCGACGGTTGTGCTGTCGTTTGTGGTCTCGCTCGTCGTGGTCAGAAGCAAGTTCTGGGGGCGGAAGCTGCTCGACCAGCTCGCGTTCGTGCCGCACGCGATTCCCGGCATCGTCATGGGCATCGCGTTTTTCTGGCTCTTCCTAAAGCTCGACTTCCTGCCGCTCTACGGCACGATCTGGGCGATCTCGATCGGCTTTACGATCAGCTTTCTTTCCTATGGCACGCGCTCGATGAACGCAGCGCTGCTGCAAATCCACAAGGAACTGGAAGAGGCGGCCTACGTGAGCGGCGCGCCGCCGTGGCGCACGATGTGGCGCGTGTTCGTGCCGCTCATGATGCCGACGTTCGTCGGCGTATGGATTTGGGTCGTGCTGCACGCCGTGCGCATCGCCGGCATGCCGCTCATTCTCGCCGAAGGGCCACGCAATCAGGTGCTCGCCATCCTCATATGGAACATGTGGGACGAGGGCTATGTCCCGGCGGTCGCGGCGATCGGGACGCTGTTGATGATCACGCTGTTGCTGCTGACCGTGCTCGTCCGCATCATCGGCTTTCGCCGCCACACGATGCAGATGGTGGGCGGATGATCCGCATCGAAGACCTGCACGTCCGTTATCAGACCGAGCGCGGCGAGGTCTATGCCGTGCGCGGCATCGATCTCGACGTCAAGCAGGGACAGTTCTTCACGCTGCTTGGGCCGAGCGGCTGCGGCAAAACAACGACGCTGCGCTCGGTCGCGGGCCTGGAGAAGCCCTACCAGGGCGAGATCGTCGTCGGCGACCAGCTCGTGCTCTCCTGCCGGCGCAATGTCGTCGTGCCGCCGTACAAGCGCGACATCGGCATGGTTTTCCAATCCTATGCGATCTGGCCGCACCTGAACGTCTTCGAGAACGTCGCGTTTCCGCTGCGCGAGATGAAAAAGTCGCTGTCGCGAAATGACATCCGCGAGCGCGTGCGCAAGGTCCTGTCGCTCGTACAGCTCGAAGGCCTCGAAGACCGGCCGGCGCCGTTTTTGAGCGGCGGGCAGCAGCAGCGCCTCGCGCTCGCGCGCGCGCTCGTGAAAGAGCCGCGCGTCTTATTACTGGATGAGCCGCTCAGCAACCTCGACGCCAAGCTCCGCGAGGAGACGCGCATCGAGATGCGCGAGCTCGTCAAGCGCCTCGGCATCACGACGCTCTACGTCACGCACGATCAGCTCGAGGCGCTCACGATGTCGGACGTGATCGCGGTTATGGACGGCGGACAGATCGTGCAGCGGGGCACGCCGCACGATATCTACGCCGCGCCGAAGAACCGCTTCGTCGCGAGCTTCATCGGCCTCAGCAACTTTCTCGAGGGGCGCGTGAGATCGCCCGGCGCTCCGGGCGAAGTCGAAACGTCGAGCGGCGTCATCAAGTGCCTGCTGCCCGAGGGCGTCGCCGCCGGCGACGAGGTCATCGTCGTGATCCGCCCCGAAGACGTGACGCTCAACGACGGCGCCGCCGGCGCGAACGAAAACATGCTCGAAGGCAAGATCGAAGCGATCGTCTTCATGGGCGACGCGCTCGAATGCCAGGTCGGCGTCGGCGCGAAGCAGATCCGCTTGAAGCTCCACCCTTCGGCCGGCGTGACGAAGGGATCGAGCGTGCGCCTGAAGCTTCCCGCCGCGAGCTGCCGCGCCGTGCGCGCTTGAAGGCGGCGGCATCCTTATCTATAGTCAGTTAGTTTTCCCTGCCAAAGGAGGGCGATGTATGAAGCTCAAGCGCGTGGATCATCTCGCGTTCGTCGTCACCGACCTGGAGCGCTCGGTTAAGTTCTACCGCGACGTCTTCGACGGCGAAGTCGGCCGCAGCCGCGGACAGAACGAAAAGGACAAAGCGGCGAAGCGCTCGCAGCATACGCTCGTCACCGTCGGCAACTTCGGCTTCGACCTGTTCCAGATGGAGCCGGGCGATCCGCCGAAGACCGATACGCGCCATCTCCATTTCGCCTTCGAGATCGATCCCGCGGACCTCGACAAAGTCGAGGAGCAGCTGAAAAAAATGGGCATTGCCTACGACGGCCCGAAAGGCCACGGCGGCGGCTCGGGTCTCTCGATCTATTTCAACGACCCCGACGGCTATCAGCTCGAAGCGACCGCCAAGTTTCCCGACCCGGCGGACTACGAGGCGGAGATTCGCCGGCGCGGCGCGAGCTACGGCGGCATGGGCAATCAATACCAGTGGAAAAACAGCTGAGCCGCTTCTAACGATCACGCGCGAGGGCGGGTTTGAAACCCGCCCTTAGCGTTTTTGGGAGTCGAACATGGCGGAACTTTATCCTTATCCACGCTTCTCGATCGCCGAGCGCGACCGGCGCTGGCGCGCCGTACGCGAATTGATGCGCCGCGACCGGCTCGACGTCATCATCACGCCGCAGAACACCGGCCACTCGATGGATTACCAGGCGAACACGCGCTACTTGACGCACGTCGGCGGCGGCGGCGATTCCGACATCGCGGCGGTCTTCCCGCTCGAAGGGGACGTGACCGCGATAGCGACCTCGGCGGCGCCGCGCTGGCCGACGGTCCAGGACTGGACCAAGGACGTGCGCGAGGCGCGGCGCAACTACGGCCCGGTGATCGTGCAACGGCTGAAAGAGCTCGGCGTCGAGCGCGGGCGCATCGGCATCACCGGTCTGGGCGAGACCGAAGGCACGCGCACGCCCGAGGGCACGATTTTTTACGGCACCTGGAAAAATATCCGCGAGGGCTTCCCGAATGCGACGCTCGTCGACGCGACGGATATTTTGGCGGAAGTCCGCTACACGAAAAGCCAGGAAGAGATCGACGCGCTGACGAAGTCGATGGAGATCATCGAAAAGGGCATCGAGGCGAAGATCAAGGCCGCGCGCGTAGGCGCGCGCGACTGGGACGTGTGGGCGGCGGCGCAGTGCGCGCTCATGATGAACGGCTCGGAGATGCCGGTCCATTGCAACTGGGTCTCGGGCAAAAATCCCGTGCGAACGCTGACGCGCCCGAGCATGAGGACTCTGGAGCGCGGCGATCTGATCATCAACGAGATCGA
>DASWZY010000503.1:0-5814 GCA_036407055.1 Binatia bacterium | reverse complement strand
CGACGTGGCTCTTGCCGTTGACCTTCAGAGTGAATTTCGCCATACGAGGCTCCTTTTAGGCTACACCGCTACGTCAAAATCAGGCCCGCTTCAACAGCCGCTCGGCGTTCTCGCCGAGGATCTTTTTCTTGTCGCGCTCCGGTATCTGCATCTCCTCGATGCTCGGCACCGCGCCGGGCAGGTCGCCGATCAAAAGCGGAAAGTCGCTGCCGAGCACCATGCGCTCCGGGCCGTAGAACTCGTAGGCCATCTTGAGCGCCGGCTGGTAGAAGCAGACGGTGTCGCAGTAGAGGTCTTTCAAATAGTCGGCGGTCGGCTTCTTGGTTTTGATGCCGCACGTCGGATCGTGGTAGCCGCGGTCGATGCGGCCGGCGAGAAACGGCAGTCCCGCGCCGAGATGCGATATCACGAAATGCAGCTCGGGAAATCTTTCCAGCACGCCGGCGTAGGCGAGGCGCGTGGCCGAGAGCATGACGTCGAACTCGAAGCCGAGAATGACGGCAAGCCGCCACTCCTGCATCACCTGGGCGCCGAGCGGCGTTGTCGGGTGGATGAAGATGGGAATGCGCAGCTCCTCGGCGCGCTTGTAGACCGGCAGGAGAAATTCGGAATCGAGCGTCTTGCCGGCGACGTTGGTGAGCATACACATGCCGCTGAGTCCGAGATCGAGAACCGCTCGGTCGAGCTCCTTGAGCGCGGCCTTGGTGTCGATCAGCGGCAGCATCGCGAGGCCGCGGAAATTTTTCGGATGTTTTTTCACGCACTGCGCGAGGCCGTCGTTGATGATGCGGCTCATCTCGGCGCTCTCTTCCGCCGAGAAGCGGTCGACGCCGGGATGCGGCGTCGAGAGCACCTGCATATCGACGCGATGCTTCTTGATCTCGTCCACGCGGAGGTCGATGTCGAAGAATTCGGGCGTCACCGGCCCGGCCTTGGCGCCCATGCTGACGATGATCTTCTCGCCCTTGGCGTTGGTCTCGATGCGCACGTCGCCGGTCGAGGCTTCGAGTTTCTTCAAATACGCTTCGGGATAAATGTGGCAGTGAAAATCGATGTTCATGGTCACTCCTTATCGGCCTCGCGGCGCGCGAGCAATGCCTTCACGCGCGCCACGACTTCGCTCTTGTCGTACGCGGCGAAGCGGTTCGCCATCAGCATGAACGGGTCGCCGGCGAAAAATCTCTCGTAGAGCACCTGCCGGCCGGCGAACGAGCTGCACGCGAGGTCCCACGCGAGGCGGAAGAGCCGCACGCGCTCCTTGCCCATCAGCGTGGCCGATTGATAGTAGCGCTCGATGTCTTTTTCTATGTCGGCCGAATTCAAATCGCGCTCGGCGGGCGTCGCCATGAGGCCGCTCGAGCCGATGAGCTGCAAAATCTCGATCAGCCTCGGATAGACTTTCGGAAAATAATTCCGCGCGGTCGAGAGAATGTCAGGATTGGGATGGACGAAGCCGCGCGCGTCGGTGATCGCGTCGGCTTCCGCCGCTCTCAAATAGGCGCGCTCGGTCTCGACCGCGTCGACGATCTCGCCCAGCATCTGCTGGTATTGCGGCAGCCCCGCGCGGCCGATCGCCTCGGCGACCAGCGCCGCGACGCCGAGAATGAATTCCGCCTTGGCCAAATTCTTCGTCGTGAACTGGTGTATGCCGTGGAGAAATGCCGGCGTCTCGCGGAAGAGCCGGTTGCAGAGCCCGATGTCGCCTTTCAAGAACACGCGCTCCCACGGGACGACGACGTCGTGGAACACGGCGACGCTGTCCATCTCCTCATAGCGCGCGGTGAGCGGGTAGTCGCCGGTCGTGCCGCCGATGTCGAAGCTCTCGCGGCACATGAACTTGAGCCCCGGCGTCGCGATCGGCACGGCGAAAGCGAACGCGAACCGCGGCGCGTCGCTCTGCTGCGTGCGCGACGGCGACGGGAAGACGTGCAATTCGTCCGCGTACGGCGCGAGCGTCGCGAGCATGCGCGCGCCGGAGACGACGAGCCCCTTTTCGCTTTCGCCCGCGATGTGGAGCGGCACCGTCGGATCGGCCTGCTCGGACTGGCTCAGCGCGCGGTTGATCTGCGGATCGACGAAAGTGTGCGTCGCGCAGAGATCGCGCTCGCGGCAATATTCGTAATACTCCACGATGCGGCCGGCGTACTCGGGCCCGTTCCGGCCGAAGTAGTCGGACGAGGACGCGGAGCCGGCCAGAATCGCATTCAGATAATCCGGCGTGCGCCCGAGCATGCCGCCGCTGAAATCCGCCCAGTGCTTGAACATGACGCGGCGGCGCATGAGGTCGTCGACGCTCCGCGGCTGGATGAAGGCGAGGCTCACCGGGTCGCCGGTTTTCGGCGACCGATAGGTGAGCTTCGCTTGTAGTTTTGAATCGCGCTGAAGATCGTACAACTCGGCTAATGTGCGCGCGGTCCTGCCGAGGATCGGATGGCCGCCGACGTCCGGGACGCGCGCGCCGTCGAACCAGATCTCGCGCGCGTCGGCGAGGCCCGCGAGATATTCGGTTCCACTACGCGCGGCCATGCGCAGTATCTATCAGGGATGGGACGAAAAAGTCGAGGCGACCTGCTGCCGCCCGCCGCCCTCGGTAAATTCCTCTTCATAATAGAGACCGAGACTTTCGAGCACGGGCGTGTCGTTGATCGAGAAAAGCACGGCGTCTTCCTTCGCCGACGTGTTCGCGTGCTCGTGCACCGCCCAGGACGGCTGCGCGACGATGCTGCCTTTGCTCCACGCGAAGCGCTGGCCGTCGATGATCGTCTCGCCCTCGCCCTGGACGACGTGGTAGACCGCGCTGCCGGTGTGGCGGTGGGCGCGCGTGCGCTCGCCGGGGCGGAGCATCTGCACCTTGCACGACATCGTCGGCATCACCGGCCCGCCGGTCTGCGGATGCTGGTATTCGAGGCAAACGGCGTCATGCGGGCTGCCTTCCAGGGCGCGCAGCGCGTCGAGCGCCTCGCGCGTCTGCTGCCACGAATACAGCAGCAGGGGAGACGCCTTGGGCTTTTCTTTCACCCACGTCGGCGCGAGATGCGCGTGCCCGTGGAGCTGCTTGGAAGAATTCGCCGGCCGCGTCGACGCCACCTGCGCCTGCGAGTAGAATTGGAAGAACATCGCGTCGAGCGACGCGATCAGCGGGATGTCGAGGCCGTCCATCCAGATGATCGGCTTATCGGTCTCGTTGCCGTGGTCGTGCCATGACCAGCTCGGCGTGAGGATCAGATCGCCCGGCTCCATGTATACGCGCTCGCCGTCGACGGCAGTGTATGCGCCGGAGCCTTCGATGATGAAGCGGATTGCCGTCGGCGTGTGGCGGTGCGCGCGGGCGACCTCGCCGGGCAGCAAGAGCTGCACCGCCGCGATCAGATTATTCGTCGTTGCCCAGCGGCCGCCGAGACCGGGATTGAATAATTGCAGCGCGCGGCGCTCCTCGCCGACCGGCACCATCTCGCCGGAGGCCTTGATGATCGGCTCGAGCTCGGACCACGGCCACATGTACGGAATAGCCTTGGGCTGCGGATTGGGCGTCATCTGGCTCGCCAGCTCCCAGAGGCCGTACATGTGGCTCGAATGCATCCGCTCGTGAAATTTATCGCGCGCGGGCGACGGCTTCGGCTCAGCGCTCATCGGCATTCCTCCTCAGGGGAAATAACCTATCACGCGGGCAGCGCGGCTGCCAAGGAAGGAAAATTGAAGCTTGGAAGAATCGCAGCAAGTGGGGGACGAGATTCGCAACTACAAAGTCATAAACTTATCGAGAAGCATTCCCGGCAGAATGAGACCGATCGCCAGACCGTAAAGCGCATCGAACCAGAAGAACGAAAGAATATTCGCCGCATAGATGACCACGACCAGCGGGAAACTCACCGCCGCGAAGATATTACCGTTCTTCGCTGCTTTCTTCGCTGCGCTCCACAGGCCAGCGGCATCGTGCGTGGAGGGAAATGCGTGCATGCCGATCGAAACGCCAAGCCAAAGCCAAAAATAAGTGATGAAATCGTGGTACCCGAACATACGCATTGGGATGAGCGCGGGAAACGTGAGCAAGAGGCACAACAAGGAATTGATTATGAATGGCCCCATGGCTACCAGAAAGCACGTGGTGAAGTCTTCGGTCGTTTCGTGAAGGACGTAACCGGCGGGATTGCCGAAACGAAAGTAGCAGACCTCGAACACCGCGAGCCTGCGCATCTTGCAGAATAAGAAATGCGCCGCCTCATGGACAATCACGCCGGGAAAGCTTGCGATCGACACGAGAATACCGGGAATCATGAAGCTCCTCCCGGACGCTTGTAACCAGAGGGGAAGCGTTTGTCGTATTCCTGCTTGCTGATGATTTCACGCGAGTCTAAGCGGAACGTTATGCGTGCTTCGAATTCTTTGAAGCGCGGGTCTTCCGTTCCGGCGAGTTGCCGCGCCTGATCGAGGTATTTCAGCGCATCTTTTTTATAAACCGCGTTGCCCGTTTCCGCCCATTTGCAGGCGTAAGCCGAGGCAAGAGTTGCCACATGCAAGGGATCTTTAGGAAATCGTTCCATGCCAGCTTTCGCCCTATCGACGAACCGATCGTAATCCTTGTTGTCGAACGCTTGTCCGATCTCGGCTTTAAGTATGGCATCCTGAATGACACTATTTTCCGGATCCAGAAGGAGTGCTTTGCGAAGATGAGGCAATGCCTCGGTGGCTTTGTCGTCTCTCATCAAGAGGGCCCCGCGATATAATCCTGCGAGAGCGGCCGTTTGGTTAGATTCCGGGACACGCAAAGATGCCGCCGTGAAATGGGCGCTTGCTTTGTCGAAATCCTGCGCGGCCAGGGCCTGTGCGCCTTTACGAATTTCAAAGAATGCCTCGAAAAACCTCCAGTGATAGAGGATCGAAATTACCGCCAGCGCCACGACAACGACGGCCGCGCCTGTCAGCCAGTTCGGAAAAACCGGGTTGCGAAACTTGGATTCGCAGGCGGGGCAGACCGGCAGATTGCCGCCGAGGGTCGCCAGAGGATAGCTGCCGTTGTCGTGCTTGCATGCGAAGCAGACGGTCGGATCGCTTTGCCGCGCAATGCTGCCGGCGGGGAGTTTCTTTTTATTTGCCTGGGTGATTTCGGTTTCGGAGCACTTGTCGCAGAGCACGCGGTCGAGGACCCGAAAGGTCTCATTGGTGGGGAACGTTCCGCGACAGGCGTGGCAGATCGTTGTTTGCATCAGCTTGCCTTGTTCAGGCATTCGAGTAATACACCCGCGACCATTCTGTCAATAAAGAAAATAGATCCGATAGGTGTTCGCCTTTGAGCTTGTGCCCGAACGAGATTCCGTTCGGACATCTTGATTTCTACGATAGCAATCTAGAGAATCATCGCTAGCGATCGTCGACTTCGAATCGAGGGAGGTCAACATGAAGGGCAACGCGCAGGTGCTGAAGGTGCTGAACGATGTGCTGCGGAAGGAGCTGACGGGCATCAACCAATATTTTCTGCACGCGAAAATGTGCAAGAACTGGGGCTACGAGGTGCTCTACGATAACATCTGGAAGGAGTCGATCGGCGAGATGAAGCACGCCGACGAAGTCACGGAGCGCATTCTATTCCTGGAAGGCGTGCCGAACATGGCCGGCTACGACAAGATCCTGATCGGCGCGACGGTCAAGCAGCAACTCGAGAACGACCTCGCGCTCGAGCACGCCGCGCTGGAGATATTAAAGCCCGGCATCAAAACATGTCTCGAAGCCGGGGACAACGTGACGCGCGAGCTTTTGGAGCACATTATGGTCGACGAGGAGGAGCACATCGACTGGATCGAGGCGCAGCTCCACAAG
>DASWZY010000502.1:0-20472 GCA_036407055.1 Binatia bacterium | reverse complement strand
TAACTATCAGCAATCGACATCCCTAGCCGGCGCTACGACATCGCTCGGCGCTTATCCTGGTCGGCGCCCGCACCGATTGATGGCGGAGAGGGGGGGATTCGAACCCCCGGTACCCTTATTAGGGGTACACACGATTTCCAGTCGTGCACCTTCAACCGCTCGGTCACCTCTCCGACCTGTGATTTTCATAACATACCTAGGGGTCGGAAAAAAGTTTGCGGCCTACGGCGAACGGCGCTAGAATGCCGCCGGAGGGTCGCGCCATGGCACTGATCGTACACTGGCTCCTCAGCGCTCTCAGCATCCTGATCGTCGCCCATTTCGTGCCGGGTTTCGTGGTGCGCAACTTCGGCACGGCATTGATCGCCGCGGTCGTGATCGGCCTCGTCAACACCACGCTCGGGTTCGTGCTCAAAATTCTGACGTTGCCGATCACGATTTTGAGTTTCGGCCTCTTTCTGATCGTCATCAACGCGCTCATGCTGATGTTCGCCGCGATGCTGGTGCCGGGCTTTTCGGTTCAAGGCTTCGGCCCTGCCCTGCTCGGCGCCATCGTTCTCAGCGTAGTAAGTTTCATCCTGCGGTTTTTGGCCTTCAGCTTATAATTCCGGTACTTCCTCCCTCAAAAATCAGGCTTTTCCTTGTGACCGGTAATTTCCCGGCCGCAGATTAGGGTAAGCGCCCTATTTCTTAAAGCGCCTTCAACGGGTAACCTACCCCAGCAACCGGTTGTTGCGAATCGATCATGCCGACCCATCCCGCCGACGGAAAACCGCTTTCATCTTCGCTGTACGGTATCGTCCTCGCCGCGCGCGACGACCAGGGCTTGGCGAAGTTCATTCGCAAGCTCCGGGGCGATGATTTGCCGAAGCCCTTTGTCAGCTTTATCGGCAAACGTTCGATGCTAGAGCACACGCTCGCGCGGGCCGAGAAACTGATCGTGCCGGACCGGCTTTTCATCTCCGTCGGCCGCGAGCAGATGAAGCGGCTAGAAGTGCGCCGGCAGATCGCCGGGAGGACGCGCGGCACCGTGATCGTGCAGCCGGAAGATAAAGGCTCGCTGCCGGAGGTGATGCTGCCGCTGCTGCACATTTATCACCGCGATCCGCTCGCAACCGTGGTGCTCCTGCCCGCCGATCATTTCGTCTTCGAGGAGAGCAGGTTCGTCAGCTATCTCTACCTGGCGTCTCGCACGGTCGAGCGAAGCCCCGCAAGTCTTCTTTTACTCGGCATAAAACCCGAAGCCGCGGAAGCCGACTACGGCTATATCTTGCCGGGCAGCGCGCCGGATAAGCTGCGCGGATTCGGCGTGGAGCGCGTGGCCTCTTTCGTCGAAAATCCCTCGAAAGCCGCACGGCCCGAGCTTCTAAACCGGGGCGCGCTTTGGAATACGATGGCGATCGTCTTTAAGGCGTTCACGCTCTTTGATGTGGCCGCGCGCGTCATCCCTTCGCTGCACGCCGCGTTCGAAAGTCTAGGCCGCGAGCTCGGCGGCAAACGAGAGCGGCAGGCCGTCGCCAACGCTTACAACGAAATCGAATCGTATGACTTGTCCGCCGATTTGCTCGAACATATCCCGGAAAAAAGACCGGATTCGCTGCTGACGCTGCCGGTGGAAGGCGTGCTGTGGAGCGATTGGCGGTCTCCGCAAACTCTGGTAAGCGCGCTGACGCGCAGCGGATATCTCGCTCGGGTAAACGATGTCCCCGAGCGCCGACTCTTTGCGCTTTGGGCGAGTCAAGAGAGCCCGCGAAAGCGCACTACGAGACGAAAAAGCGCGCCTACACTCCGGTTGGGATGAGGACCGCCGCGGAGGCGGATTGAAAAGGAGGTAGCCTATGAATTGGCAAACCATCTTTCAGCAGAGCAAGGTTAACGGCGCGCCGTATCTCGGAGACGCGTTGCCGCACCACCCATGGAAATGGCCGAACAACACTTGGTTTCAGCGCCGGCTGCGCGATCTTCGCCTCGAAGAGCGGTCGTCGGAAAAGAATGAAAACAGGATGGCGTTTCAGCACAACTAATCTACCTAAAAGTTTTTTCACGGTTCTGCCCGGGGGGACGGAGCCGGCGGTTCGTTTCGAACCCCGGCTCCGGCGGGCAGAAAGTAACCCGCCTAAGCTGCCGGCGATAGCCGGCTTTTTTTCACTGGCTTCAAGCCTACTGAGCAACTGCGCGCATCCCGTTCACTGGGCGGCGACAAGGCCGCTTGTGCCTCATCTAACGGGTGAGATGCCCGATTGGATCATCCTCGGAGGTCTGCTGTCCTGCGCGGTAATCAACAAGAATCTGGGTCAGCCACTCTGCCGACTTAAAAACGCGGCCGCCGCGCGTTTGAACCAGATACGGCTTTCCAGAAAGCTCGCTTTTCGTGCCGGCCAAACGAATGAAATCCTCAGGCGTCTGGATCTGTGCTTTGAAATAATTGTACTTCGCGCGCAGATGCGCCGCGGCCTGTTGGGCGTCATAGCTCTGCCCGTTGCGTATAAAAATTGAGTCCGAGCGGGCGACATAGGCGAGCAGATACTCCACCGCCCGATCGGTATCCTCCCGGCCTGCGGCGAACACCGTTCTCGCACCGCAAAAGACCATCAAGAGAGCAGCCGTTGCAAATACAGATTTTTGTGCCCACATTGAAAGCACCTCTAGTCACGCCTGAAGGTTCTAATTTTTGCAGGTTGGCCGGCGCGACACAATGTTCGGCTGTGGACGGGAGGATGGGGTCCGGGATCGCCTTATTGAAGGGCCCCGGTTTTTGCGCAAGGCTTATCCGTGCTTCGAATCCTGAATCGCTTTCTGCAACTTGGTGCTACGGTAGCAATCGTCATTTCCTTCGCCGGCTGTAAACAGCCGCCAAAGGCGCAGGCGAAACCGACCGAGGTCGAGGTCGCCGCCGTCGAGCAGAGAGACGTGCCGATCTATTCCGAGTGGGTAGGCACGCTCGACGGCTATGTCAACGCGCAGATCCAGCCGCGTGTAACGGGCTACCTGCTGCGGCAGGACTATAAAGAGGGATCGTACGTCAAGCGCGGCCAGCTTCTGTTCGAGATCGATCCGCGCACTTACCAGGCCGCACTCGAGCAGGCGCTAGGACAATTAAAACAGGCCGAAGCGGCGCTCGGCAAGACACAGATCGACGTCAAGCGCTTAACGCCGCTTGCGAAGGACCAAGTTGTCAGCCAACAAGAGCTCGACAACGCTGTCCAGGCGAACCTCGGCAACGAGGCGGCGGTCGCCGCCGCGAAAGCGCAGGTTGCGCAAGCGCGGCTCAATCTGGACTGGACGAAGGTGACTTCGCCTATCGACGGCATCGCCGGCATCGCGCAGGCGCAGGTCGGCGATCTCGTAGCGGCGAACGTATCGCTCACATCGATCTCGACGGTCGACCCAATCAAGGTCTTCTTTTCCGTAAGCGAGCAGGAGCATATCAACTGGCTGCGTATGAACCCCGATCCGGAGAAGCGCGCGGAGCGCGAGCAGAGCATCCGGCTCCAGATGATTCTCGCCGACGGCAGTCTTTACCCGCAGACGGGAAGGTTTTCGTTCGCCGACCGTCAGGTCGACGTCAAGACGGGCGCGCTGAGGCTACAGGGCGTTTTTCCCAATCCCGGCAACGCGCTACGTCCCGGGCAATTCGTCCGGGTAAGGGCCGCGCCGAGAACCGCGCTGGGGGCGCTGCTTGTGCCGCAGCGCGCCGTAACCGAGCTGCAAGGATCCTATCAAGTCGCCGTTGTCGGTTCCGACAACCATGTGCATATCCGGCCGGTGAAGGTCGGCGAGCGCATCGGCTCGCAGTGGATCATCGAATCGGGCCTTAAGCCCGGCGAGCACGTCGTCGCCGAAGGCACACAAAAAGTCAAAGAAGGCATGGCCGTTAATCCTCAGCCTTTCACGCGCACGGCGAACGCCGCCGCGCCGGCCGCCGACGCGCAGGCGCAAACGAAGTAAATCATGTCTAGGTTCTTCGTTTATCACCCGATCATTGCGATCGTCATCTCGATCGTCACAGTGATCATCGGCCTGGTCTCGCTCGTCCGTCTTCCCATTTCGCAGCTTCCTAACGTAGCGCCGCCGGAGATCTTTCTTCAGGCGACGTATGTCGGCGCCGATGCGATCACCGTCGAGCAATCGGTCGCGACGCCGATCGAGCAGCAGATGCAGGGCGTCGACAACATGCTCTACATGCAGTCGGTCAACTCGGCCAGCGGGCTCATGCGCCTGCGGGTCGATTTCGACGTCAGCACGGACCCGAACACGGACCAGATTCTCACCCAGATGCGCTACCTGCAGGCCGAGTCGCAGCTACCGCTCGACGTGCGCAACCAAGGGGTGACGATTCGCAAGTCGGCGACGAGCCCGCTGGCGCTTTTCTCGCTCTATTCGCCTAAAGGCACCTACGACGCGACGTTTCTCGCCAACTACGCCTACATCAACATCAACGATCCGATGAGCCGCGTGCCCGGCATCGGGCAGGTGTCTATCTTCGGGGCCGGACAGTACGCGATGCGCTTATGGGTCCGGCCCGACACGCTCGCCAGCAAGGGCATCACCGTCAACGACATCATCACCGCGATCACGAATCAAAACAACGTCAATCCCGCCGGGCAGATCGGCGCCGAGCCGGTGCCGAAAGGCCAGGAATTCACCTACACGGTTCGCGCGCAGGGCCGCCTTCTTACCGCCGAGGAATTCGGCGAGATCGTGCTCCGCGCCGACCCCGACGGCGGCATCGTTCGCGTACGGGACGTCGCGCGCGTGGAGCTCGGCGCGCAGATCTATAATCAGATCGGCCGGGTGAACGGCGCGCCGTCGGCAATCATCGCCGTGTATCAGCTGCCCGGCTCGAACGCGCTCGAGACCATGGACCGCGCGCGCGCGCTCATGGACGAGGTCAAGCAGCGCTTTCCCCAGGACCTCGACTACGCCGTCTCGCTGAACACCACGGTGGCGGTGAGCGAGGGCATCAAGGAGATCGTGACGACGCTTGGCGAGGCGCTGATCCTCGTGATCCTCGTCGTCTTTTTATTCCTGCAAAACTGGCGCGCCACCCTGATTCCGCTGCTCGCCGTGCCGGTGTCGCTAATCGGCACGTTCGCGGTCTTTCCGCTATTGGGATTCTCCATTAATACGCTCTCGCTCTTCGGGCTCGTCCTCGCGATCGGACTCGTCGTTGACGACGCGATCGTCGTCGTCGAAGCCGTCGAGCAACACATCGAGCACGGCCTTTCGCCGCGCGACGCGACGCTCAAAGCCATGGAGCAGGTCTCGCGGCCGGTCATCGCCATCGCCTTGATTCTCGCGTCGGTGTTTCTCCCGGTCGCGTTCGTCGGCGGCATTCAAGGGCGGCTTAACAACCAGTTCGCGGTGACAATCGCGATCTCGACGCTTATTTCGGCCTTCAACGCCCTAACCCTGTCGCCCGCACTCTCGGCGATGCTGCTCCGGCCTCGACAGCAGTCGCGCGGGCTCCTCGGCCGTTTTTTTGGCGGCTTCAATCGCGGCTTCGAGAGAGTCATGCACGGCTATCTAGTCGGCAGCGAAGCCATGCTGCACAAGGCGATCTTCTCGGTCATACTATTGATCGTCATCGCCGCCGGCGCCGGTCTGTTCGGCTCGCTGCTGCCGCGATCGTTTCTACCGGAAGAGGACCAAGGCTATTTCTTCGTCAACGTTCAGCTCCCCGTCGCGTCGTCATTGCAGCGCACCGATGCGGTCTCGAAGCGCATCGAAGGTATGCTCAAGGACACACCCGGTGTGCAAAGTTACAACACGGTGGTCGGCTTCAGCCTGTTGAGCTTCGTGAATACGACCTACAACGCGTTTTTCTTTGTCACGCTAAAACCGTGGAGCGAGCGTCCCGGACTCACCGCTGCCGACATCATCCATAATCTCAATCAGCGCCTTGCTGGGCTCCCCGAAGCGCAGGCATTCGGCTTCGCGCCTCCGGCAATCCCCGGCATCGGAACTTCGGGCGGCGCGACGTTTATGCTCGAAGACCGCTCCGGGCAGGATATCGCTTTTCTCGCGCAGAACACCGACCGGTTTCTCGAAGCCGCGCGCAAGCGTCCCGAGTTCACCACGCTCTCCTCGACGCTCGTCCCGAGCGCGCCGCAGGTTTTCGCCGACGTCGACCGCGATAAGGTGCTGCGGCAAGGCGTGGAGTTGGGCTCGGTCTATCGAACGCTGCAAGCGTTCATGGGCGGCTTCTTTGTCAATTTTTTCAACCGGTTCGGGCGCGTGTGGCAAGTTTACGTCGAGGCCGAGGGCGATTTTCGCACCGACGCGAATAACGTCGGGCTCTTCCGCGTGCGCAACGCCGGCGGCCAGACGGTTCAGCTTTCGACTTTCATCAATATGCGCAGCACTTACGGGCCGGAATTCACTGTCCGCTTCAACGGCTACCGCGCCGCGCAGATCAACGCGAGCGTCGCGCCCGGCTACAGCTCCGGTCAGGCGATGGCGGCGCTGGAAGAAGTCTTCGCCCAGACGATGCCGCACGAAATGGGCTACGATTACGCCGGCATGTCGTTTCAGGAGAAAGTGGCGGCGGAAAGCGTGCCGGTGAGCGTCGTGTTCGGCTTCTCGCTGCTGTTCGTTTTTCTCATTCAGGCGGCGCTCTACGAGAGCTGGTCGCTGCCGTTCTCCGTACTGCTGACGGTGCCGATCGCGGTCATCGGCGCGTTCTTCGGCCTTTGGATGCGCCACTTCTCGCTCGACGTTTACGCGCAAATCGGCCTCATCGTGCTGATCGGCCTCGCGGCGAAAAACGCGATCCTGATCGTCGAGTTCGCCAAGCTGGAATTCGAGAAGGGCCGTGGCTTGATGGACGCCGCCCTCGAGGGAATGCGGCTGCGCCGCCGGCCGCTGTTCATGACCTCGATCGCGTTCATTCTCGGCATGGCGCCGCTCTGGGCCGCCGCCGGCGCCGGCAGCTCCGCGCGGCGCACGCTCGGCACGGTCGTTATCATGGGCATGCTGGCGGACACGATCCTCGCGAGTTTCCTCATTCCAGTTTCCTTCTATGTCGTCGAGCGGCTCAGCCGTCGTAGAGAAGCGCATGCTCCATCCGCGGCCACGCCGCAGGCTGAATGAATCACGGAGCCGACGTGCTGAGGAGGCTTACAACCCATCGGGTCGCGCCGGCTTTCGCCGCCATCACGGCAACCGTCGCGCTCTACGCGTGCGCCCTCGGCCCCAACTACAAACGTCCAACGGTCGCCTCGCCTCCGGGGTTTCGCGGCCAAGAGGGCGCGGCGCAGCAAGCGTCGATCGCCGACCTTCCCTGGTGGCAGGTCTTCAACGACCCGGCGCTCGCCGCCTTGATTAAAGACGCTCTGGCGAATAATTACGATTTACTCGTGGCGGTGCAGCGTATCGAGCAGGCCCGCGCCGTCGCGGTCCAGGTGCGCTCGGAGTTCTTCCCGCAGTTCGGCTACGAAGGCGACACCGGCCGCGGCAAGAACGCCATCGGCGACCGCGTCGCATCGACTGCCGGCAAGACCGTCAACGCTTTTGCAGGCCTGTTAAACGCTTCCTGGGAGATAGATCTCTGGGGCCGCATCCGTCGCGCCGACGAAGCTGCGCGCGCGCAGATCCTCGGCAACGAGGAGGCGCGCCGGGGTGTCATGCTCTCGCTCGTGAGCGACGTCGCCCAGGCCTATTTCGAGCTGCTCGAACTCGATCTCCAGCGCGAGATCGCGCTGCGCACGACCGAGAGCTTTCGCGACAGCCTCGATATTTTTCGTCGCCGGCTCGAGGGCGGCGTTGCCTCGCGCCTCGAGACCGCACGGGCTTCCGCATCGCTCGCGCAAACCGCCGCCGAGGTGCCGAACCTCGAGCGGCTCATCGTGCTCAAGGAGAATCAGATTAACCTCCTGCTCGGCCGGCCTCCGGCGCCGGTCACCCGCGGCTCCGCGCTGACGGCGCAGCGGCTGCCGCCGGAAATACCCGCAGGGATTCCCTCCGATCTTCTCGAGCGCCGGCCAGATATCCGCCAGTCCGAGCAGCAGCTCGTTGCCGCGAACGCGCGCATCGGCGTAGCGATCGCCGATTTCTTTCCGCGACTCGACCTCACCGGGCTCTTCGGCTTCGCAAGTCCCCAGCTTTCCGCCATTACCGCAGGCAAAAACCGCGTGTGGTCGGCCGCCGCGTCGCTTGCGGGGCCGCTTTTTCAAGGCGGTCGCCTGGTCGGGCAGTACCAGCAGTTCAAGTCCGAATGGGAAGAAGCGCGTATCCGCTACGAGCAGACGGCTCTGAACGCGTTCCACGAAGTATCGAACGCGCTTGTCTCGAGGGAGAAATTGACCGAGGTACGCGCCCAGCAGGCGCGCGCCGTGGCCGATCTCCAGGAATCCGTCAGTGTATCGACCCAGCGCTACATCGCCGGGCTATCGAGCTACTTCGAAGTGCTCGAAGCGCAGCAGCAGCTCTTCCCCGCAGAAAACGCGCTCGCGCAGACCGAGCTCGAGCAGCTCGTCGTCATCGTTCAGCTCTACCGCGCGCTCGGCGGCGGCTGGAAGCTGGCCGACGCCGAATGGGTCACGGCTCAATGAACAATTCGCCGCGCGCTCATTGACAGCGAATTTCGGATTCGATAGCGTTTTTTCGCATCATACGGGAGGAGCGATGGAAGGTCCCAAGCCGGTTAAAAGCGGGAAAGTCGACGTCAACGGAGTCAATTTATATTACGAGCTTTACGGCAAGGGCGATCCGCTCGTGCTCGTCGCCGGCACAGGCATCAGCCTGGCGCCGTGGCGCGTTTTTCAGGTGCCGGAGTTCTCGAAATATTATTCGGTGCTCATCTACGACCACCGCGGCCTCGGCCGCAGCGACAAGCCCGATGTCCCCTACTCCACCCGCTTATTCGCCCAGGACTGCGCGGCGCTCATGGATGCGCTCGACATCAAGCGCGCGCACATCATGGGCCACTCGATGGGCGGACGCGTCGCGCAATGGATCGCCCTCGATCATCCGGAGAAAGTCCGGAGTCTCGTTTTATCCGGCACCGGCTCGGGCAAGTACAGCGAGACGCTCACGGATTATCCGCGCGGCGTGCCGCTCGACGCCGCTTACGAAATGATCTCGAAGGGCTACGAGAAATATCAGCATGACCACTGGGGCCCGGGCTTCATGTTCAGCGACGAGTTCATGAAGAGCCACCCCGAAGTCGTGAAGCAGTTCCAGGATCTCATCGTCGACGAGGTACCGCCGCTCAAATGCTATCTGCGCCACGTCGTCGCGCGGCAATGCCACGAGACGACCGACATTGTGCAGAACATCAAAGCGCCGACGCTCGTGATCGTCGGCAGCAAGGATACGCACGAAGGCGGCACGGGGAGCCATGTGGAATCGTCCCGCGAGCTGGTGAAGAAAATCGCGGGCGCCGAGCTGGTGCTGATCGAAGGCGGCAGGCACGGCTATCTCCGCGAGATGCCCGAGAAAGGGCATCCGCCGGTTCTCGATTTTCTCCGCCGCCACTGAGGCAAGATGAAAAAACAAGAAATTCTCGACAAACACCAGAAATATCTCTTTTCCTCCGTCGCAAATTATTACGACGAGCCGCTGGTCGTCGATCACGCCAAAGGCAGCTTCATTTACGACAGCGAGGGCAGGGAGTATCTGGATTTCTTCGGCGGCATTCTCACGATCAGCGTCGGGCACTGCAACGAAAAGGTGGCCGCCGCGATCGACGCGCAGACGCACAAGCTCCAGCACGCGTCCACGCTCTACCCCAACGAGCCGCACGTGCGGCTCGCCGAGAAAATGGCGCAGATCACGCCGGGACGCCTGCAAAAGTCTTTCTTCACCAACAGCGGCACGGAGGCGAACGAGACCGCGGTACTGATCGCGCAGCTCTCGACCAAATGCCAGGATGTCTTCGCGCTGCGCCACAGCTACAGCGGGCGCTCTTACATGGCGCTGAGCCTCACGGGCAACGCGTCGTGGCGGATCGCGCCGACGGCGCTTCCCGGCATCCATCACATCGCGAACGCCTATTGCTACCGCTGCCCGTTCGGCCTCACCTATCCGAGCTGCGAGCTGAAATGCGCCAAGGATCTCGAAGAGGCGATCCAGACTGAAACCTCGGGACAAGTCGCGGCTCTCATCGCCGAGCCGATCCAGGGCGTCGGCGGCTACATCACGCCGCCGAAAGAATATTTTTCGGAAATCGTCGCGATCCTGAAAAAATACGGCGGCCTGTTTATCTGCGACGAAGTGCAGACCGCCTGGGGGCGCACCGGCGGCAAGATGTTCGGCATCGAGCACTGGGGCGTCGAGCCCGACATCATGACCTTCGCCAAAGGCATGGCGAACGGCGTGCCGATCGGCGCGACGATCGCGGCGCCGGAAGTCGCCGACAGCATTAAAGGACTCTCGATCTCTACCTTCGGCGGCAACCCGGTCACGGCCACGGCCGCTCAGGCTACGATCGAGGTTATCGAAGAGGAAAATCTCGTCGAGAACGCCCGTGTGATGGGCAACCGCCTGCGCCACGGGCTCGAAGCGCTCAAGAGCAAATATCCCGTCATCGGCGACGTGCGCGGCATGGGCCTGATGCAGGGGATGGAGCTCGTCGGCGAGAATAAGACGCCTGATACGGCTTCGCTCAAGCGGCTTTTCGAAGCCACGAAGCGCAACGGGCTGCTGATCGGCAAAGGCGGCCTCTGGGGTAATGTGGTGCGCATCGCGCCGCCGCTCAACGTGACCAAAGATCAAGTCGACAACGCAGTGCAGCTCCTCGACCGATCCTTCGCGCAGCTCGGACAATAAAATTCGCCTCCCATGATCGGCCGCCGCCTTATCGGAGCGATACCGGTTCTTCTCGGCATTTCCTTCATCGTCTTTCTGCTCATGCACCTCGCGCCGGGCGATCCGGTGTACCTGCTCCTGGGCGAAGACGCGACGCCGGATGATGTCGCGCGCGTCCGGCACGAATGGGGCCTCGACCAGCCGCTCGCCGCGCAGTACTGGCAGTTCATCTCGCGCGCCATGATCGGCGATTTCGGCCGCTCGCTCAAATTCGGCGAGCCGGTGATGAAGCTCATCCTCGAGCGCCTGCCGGCAACGATCGAGCTCGCCACGATCAGCCTCATCGTCGCGATTTTAATCTCCGTCCCCATCGGCGTCTACTCGGCGATCAAACGCGACACGATCGTCGACCACGCCGGCACGGGCCTGGCACTCGTCGGCGTGTCGCTGCCGAATTTCTGGCTCGGCATCATGCTGATCTATTTTCTCGGCGGCCGGTGGAACCTGCTTCCCGTGGCCGGCCGGATCGAGTACGGCATGGAGGTCAACGCGATCACCGGATTTTATCTCCTGGACAGTTTGCTGACGGGAAACCTCGCCGCGTTTTGGAGCGCGGCGCAGCATCTGCTGATGCCCGCGATTACGCTCGGCACGGCGCTCGCCGCGATCGTGACGCGCATCACGCGCTCGAGCGTGCTCGAAGTGATGCGCCAGGATTACGTCATGACCGCGCGCGCCAAGGGCCTCAGCGAGAGCGCCGTCATCTGGCGCCATATTCTCCGCAATGCCCTGATCACAGTCGTAACGATTCTCGGCCTTCAGCTTGGCGCTCTGCTCAACGGCTCGGTCATCACCGAGACGGTTTTTCTCCTATCCCGGAATCGGCGATCTCCTGATCCAGTCGATCTCCGCCCGCGATTACCGGCTGACGCAGGTCCTGATCCTGTTTTTCGGCGTCATTTACTTCGCCGTCAATCTTCTCGTCGACGTCATCTATACGTTCATCGATCCGAGGATCAAGCTCTAATGCGGCGCTTTCGCTACTTCAAAGTTTTCGCCGGGGGGATGATTCTCCTGGGATTGGTGGTCTGCGGCGTCGCGGCGCCGATCATCGCGCCCCACGATCCGCAGGAGCAGCGGCTCGAAGCGCGTTTGCAGCCCCCGGCATGGACCGGCGGCGCCGCCGCGAAATACTGGCTGGGAACCGACAATCTGGGCCGCGACATTTTGAGCCGTATCATCTACGGCTCGCGCATCTCATTGCTGGTGGGAGCTACGACGGTGATTCTCGCGGGCCTGTTGGGCTGCATTCTCGGCGGCGTCGCCGGGTACTTCGGCAAAGGCATCGATGAAGTAGTCGGCAAAGTCACCGAAATCTTTCTCGCCTTCCCTTTTCTGCTGCTCGCGATCGCGCTCATGGCTTTCCTCGGGCAAGGCGTCGTGAATATCATCCTGGCTTTGATGATGAGCCGCTGGGTGCAATATTGCCGCGTGGTGCGCGGCGAGGTCTTGTCGCTGAAAGAGCGCGATTTCATCACCGCCGCGCGGGCGCTGGGCGGAAAAGATTTCTATATTCTGCTAAGGCACGTCGCGCCGAACACGCTGCCGAGTGTGACCGTGGTCGCGACCTTTGCGATGGCGATCGTCATCATCTCCGAAGCGAGCCTCAGCTTCCTGGGGCTCGGCGTGCCGGCTCACATACCGACCTGGGGCTCGATGCTGAGCGAGGGCCGGAGCTACATGACGCGCGCGCCGTGGCTCACGATCTTTCCCGGTCTGGCGATTTTCATCACGGTTTTCGGTATAAATCTTCTGGGAGACGGCCTCAGGGACCTGTTTGACCCCAAGTTGCAAAGACAATAAAAGAAGCGCCAGCGAGGAGACAGACATGAAGAAATCGAACCGCGGCTTGAGCCGCCGACAGTTTCTGAAGAACAGCGCCGCGGCCGCGATCGCCGCCGCCGCCGCGCCCGCCTTCGTGCGCGACGCCTTCGCCGCGACGCGCGACCGCGTCACGATCTATCATTCGAGCGTCGCCGACAACATGAATCCGTACAAGCACAGCTCGAGCCCGATCTACGGCCAATGGCAGCACGTCTTCGAGCCGCTGGTGGAGTACAACTACAAGAAGAAGGACTACGACGGCATCCTCGCCGAGTCCTGGCAATTCGACGGCAAACGCTGGGTGATAAAGCTCAAGAAAGGGATTAAGTTTCACAACGGCGCGCCGCTCACGTCCAAGGACGTCGCGTTCTCGATCGAGCGTATGAAGGACGAGAAGAGCGGCAGCCTGCAAGGCTCGAACTTCAAGGACGTCACCGAGGTCCAGACCCCCGACGATCTCACTGCGATCTTCATCACCAAGCAGCCGCTCGCGATCTTCCTCGACCGGCTGGAAAACCGCTTCATCATCAACAAAGCCGCCGCCGAGAAATACGGCGCCGAGTGGGAGCAGCACCCGATCGGCACCGGCGCGTATCGCTTCGTGAGCTACCAGCGCGGCGGCAATTTCGTCTTCACACGCAACGACGATTACTGGGGCGGCAAGGCGAACGTCAAAGAGGCCGTGTTCAAGAAAGTCATCGAGGACGCCGCGCGCCTCGCGGCGCTCGAAGCCGGCCAGTGCGATTTCATCAACAACGTCCCGGTGCACGAGGTCGCACGTCTGGAAAAACATCCGCGTGTCAAGATCGACAAAATCGAGGGGTTGCGGATGTTCTTCCTCGCCTTCAACCTCGCTTACAAGCCGTTCGACAACAAGCTCGTACGTCAGGCGGCGAATTACGCCGTGGACGCGGACTCCATCGTCAAGAACATCTTCGAAGGCATCGGCTACGCCAATCACGGCCCGGTCGGCTCGAACGTGGTCGGGGCCGACCCCAAGCTCAAGCGCTATCCCTATGACCCGAAGAAATCCCAGGAGCTGCTCGCTTCCGCGGGATATCAGAACGGCTGCGACGTCAAGCTCTACTACTCGGCCGGCCGCTATCCAAAGGATACCGAGGTATGTCAGGTCGTCGCCGCGCAGATGGCGAAAGGCGGATTCCGCGTCGACGTGGTGTCGCAGGAGTGGGCGACCTTCTGGGAGAAAACGGGGGTCAACGGCGGCAAGCTGCCCTTCTACTACATCGGACGCGGCTCGCTGACGGACGCCGATACGCTCTACGACCAGTATTTCCGCACCGGCACCACCAAGCGCACGAACTACAGCAACCCCGAGGTCGACAAGCTGGTCGAAGAAGAACAGAAGACGCCGGACATGAAGAAGCGTACGGCCATTCTTCAGCAGACCGGCAAGATCCTCATGGACGAGGCGCCTTATATACCGCTCTACAACCTGGCCGATATTTACGGCATGGCGAAGAACGTGAATTGGAAGATACGGCCGGACGAGAAAGTGCTGACGTGGGATATGGCGGTAAAATAGCCGTCGGAAAAGAACGAGAGCTGTCTCGGCGCAATATTATCAGGTCCGGAAAGTGAGCCAGATGAGCAGGAGGTGATTCAATAGTTTCTTTGGCTTCTTTCCTCGGATTTGAAGAATATCCCTACCGGCCGTTGAGTCGCCCCTATTTCTGAGGACCGCACCATAGCCATCGTGCCGCGAACCGCAACATCGGCACATTAGAGAAATTCCACAATCCTCCGTGTGAAAAAGCGATCTCACGATCTTCTTCCAACCGATACGTCGCTTCAAACGCTCTGATAGTTTGCGTCATTGTGGTATTAGGGTACAGATTCAGTTGATCTAAATTGTTACCATAACAGTAGGAATCGAGGTCAACTGTACTGGTTAACGTAGCTGATGACTGTATCTGCCGGCATCTTCAGCGGCGGATTAGAATTCACACTAATGGGCAAACGGGAAACGCACGACGCCGATTTTCTCTACAACCAAGTCGCGACACATATTCGCGGTCTAATTGATAGGGGAACGCTTCATCCCGGCGAACGTCTGCCGTCGATCCGTAAACTCAGTGAACAGATGGACGTAAGTATATCCACTGTGCTTCAAGCATACATAACCCTCGAAGCCGGTCATTTCATCGAAGCTAGACCTCAATCGGGTTTCTACGTCAAAACGATCCGACAGCCGCCGCCGGAACCTAAGCCGTCCAATCCGCCCCCCGTCGCGACTCGGGTGACCGTTAGCGAACTGGTGGCCCAGGTGTTTCTTTCCTCACACGATCCGAAGATCATTCAGTTGGGACTTTCGACGCCTAGCGCGGAATATCTGCCGGTGAATCGTTTGACGACATTGTTGGCGAGAGCGGCACGAAACAATTCAACACGAGCCGTTAATTATGATTTTCCTCCCGGCTATGCATTGCTGAGGCATGAAATTGCCAAACGGTCTTTGGAACTTGGCTGTAAATTATCACCGGAGGAAATTGTCACGACGAACGGCACGATGGAGGCACTGAATTTGTGTCTCCGCGCCGTTGCAAAACCCGGTGACATCATTGCGATTGAATCGCCAACTTTCTACGGGACGCTCCAGGCTATAGAAAGTCTCGGGATGAAGGCTGTTGAGGTCCCCACCGACCCGCGTGACGGCATCATCTTAGAAGCCTTGTCTTCATCTCTGAAACGGTATCCGGTAAAAGCCTGTTTACTTGTGCTGAATTTCAATAATCCTCTGGGAAGCTGCGTTCCTGACAGTAACAAAAAAGAACTAGTAAAACTCTTGGCTCGCCGAGAAATCCCGCTCATAGAGGATGATATCTACGGTGATTTGTCTTTCCGCCCTACCCGTCCAAAGACTGCAAAAGCATATGATAGCGAAGGGCTTGTGCTCCTCTGCTCGTCATTTTCCAAGACGTTGGCGCCAGGATTTCGCGTCGGATGGACCGCTCCGGGAAGATTTAAGGCACAAGTGGAGCGTCTGAAGTTTATGACTTCAATGGCATGTACGACGGCGCCTCAAATCGCAGTTGCAGAGTTTCTTAGAAGCGGAGGCTATGATAGGCACCTTCGAGCCATAAGAAGAAATTTGGCGGCCCAAGTTCAGCGAATGACGGATGCCATCGCTCGATATTTTCCCCCAGGAACAAAGGTGACAAGGCCGCAGGGCGGTCTTGCGCTTTGGGTGGAACTGCCTAAATCCATAGATTCCCTGGACCTACATCGAAAAGCACTGAAAGAGCGCGTGAGTATTGCGCCAGGGCCGATCTTCTCGGCGAAACAGAAGTATAAAAATTTTATCCGGATTAGTTGTGGTGAGCCTTGGACGGACAGAATCGAACGGGCAATGGAAACTTTGGGGAATTTGGCCCGAAAAAAATAATCAAATCATTTCTATCGAGCTACATTGCAATAACATCCCCCTCTACAACCTGACGGATATTTACGGCATGGCGAAGAACGTCAACTAGAAGATAAGATCCGATGAGAAAGTGCTAACGTGGGATCGGTGGCGAAGTAAAGAAATAATCAAAAGCAATGCGAAGGTTTATATCTCAACCGATGCGAATCCTCGCTGTACATTGCCTCAGCAACTTCCGCAACTTGATGCCCCTACTTTGCTTCGTCATTATCTCATGCTACGTGGCTGAACCGCACGAAGTCAGTGCGCCCAGTATCGTCAGTGATTCATACTGGAAGGTCGTTACAGGGTGTGGTTACGAACATTGCGGTCCGCCGCCAGTCGATTTTATCGTCGGTAAGGATCTAAGCATCCGGCTAACGCTTATGCACGATGAAGACAATCAGTTAGCTTTAGCTCTCAACGTAATACCTAAAGATAAAGCGACAATTGAGCTTGACACGTCATTCATGATTCAACGTGGCGAGAACAAATACCATGCAACCGCTTACCAATGTGGCGGAAATATTTCGAACCCGCTATACCCGCTATTCCGAGAGACGCTGAAGCCAGTTCGCAAATTGATCGTAAGAGAGAGCTATGAATGCGTTCTTCTGCTTTTCCCCACCTCAGTTCCGCCCGTTGATGAAAGTTTTATAATGCAAATGCCGAACGTTGTGGTCAACGGCGTGTCAGTGGCCGTTCCAAAGGTAATGTTCGGAAAAGCAGTCCGCGTATGGTGAGAACCGCCGTTCACGCCCTATACCCCACCTCCCCGCCCACGATCGTCATCTCGACTTTCAAATCTTTGATCTTCTCCGGCTGGATCGCGAACGGGTCTTCCGCGCAGACGGCGATATCGGCGAGCTTGCCGACTTCCAGCGTACCCTTATCGTTCTCCTCGAAGCCGACGTACGCCGCGGTCGTCGTGTGCATCGCGAACGCCTCTTGCAACGAAATCCGCTCTTCCGGAATCCACACGTCGCCCCAGCGCATGCGGCGCGAAACGCACGCGGCGATGTCGCGCAGCGGATCGACCGGCCAGTAGCCGGGCGAGTCGGAGCCGCCGGCGATGATGACGCCGTTCTTAAGCAGCGTGCGGAACGGAAACGCTTTCGTGAGCCGCTTCTCGCCAACGCAGTCGAGGATCGCGTCGCCGACGTAATAGCCGATGGCGATGTTGGGAATCGCGATGATGCCGGAGCGCACCATGCGCTGCATGCGCTCCGGCGACGCGAGCCAGTTGCCCATGTGCTCGATGCGGTGGCGGTGGTCCTTGCGCGGCGATTTCTCGATCGCGTTCTCGTACGCGCCCAGCGCCATATCGAACGCGCGGTCGCCGATCGCGTGCACGCAGCAGCGGAGCCCCGCCGAGTGGCAGCGCAGCACGGTCTCGTTGAGCTCGTCCTGCTCGATGCGGATGATGCCGCAGTTGTGCTCGTCGTCCTCGTAGGGATCGTAAAAGCAGGCGTTGCGTCCGGTAATGCCGCCGTCGATGCTCATCTTGACGCCGCCGACGCGCAGCCACTCGTTGCCGAAGCCCGTGATGAGCCCCAGCTCGATCAGGCTTTTCGACTCGATGAACGATTCGATCACGCGCGGGAGCAAGCTCACGCGCGCGGGCAGCTTCCCTTCCTTGAAAATTTCCTGATACGCGCGCACCGGCTCGCCCGAGCGCACGATGTCGTGCACGGTGGTAACGCCGCGCTCGAGGCACTGGTTGAGCGCATAGACGATGCCGTCCTTCAATTGCAGATAGCTGAATACCGGCGCGGCTTTTCTCAAGATCAGCTGCGCGCGCTCGTGCAGCTCGCCCGTCGGCTCGCCGGTCTGTGGGTCCTTGCGGATCGCGCCTCCCGCCGGGTCGGCGCTGTCCTTGGTGATCTTCGCCAATTTGAGCGCCAGCGAGTTGGCGATCGTGATGTGCGCGCCGAAGGAGATCGAGACCGGATGATCGGGAATCGCGCGGTCGAGGTCGTGCCGGTCGGGAAAATGTTTTTCCTTCAGGCGGAAATCCTGCATCGGGCTGCCGTGCGCGACGATCCAAGACCCTTTCGGCGCCTCGGCGGCGCGCTTCGCGAGCGTCTGGAGGATGTCGCCGATCGAGTAGGTCTCGGTGTAGAAATCGCGGCAGTCGACGAACTCCATCTCGGCGGTGCCCTTCTCCGCGAGATGGACGTGCGTATCCGTGAGGCCCGGAATCGCCGTGCGGCCCTGCAAATCTATCTGTTCCGTGTCCGGTCCGGCTAAGCGGCGAACCTCGTCGGACGCACCGGTGGCGACGATGCGCCCGCCGGCGGACGCGAGCGCCTCGAAGGTCGAGTCGTTCGCCGCGAAGCTGCGAATCTTACCGTTGTACAAAATTAAATCGGGATGCACGGAATTCCTGCGTTTCATGTCGCCTCCTTGCTGCGCTGGAACAGTTACGCTATAGGTCGGTTCTTGACCCAGTGTCAACGGCCCGAGGAGGATTTTCGTCATGGCGCGTGAGCCTTTCGCCTGGCCCGGCAATGCGCGGGTCGCTTTCGTCGTCGGCATCGCTTTCGAAGCGTGGGACCGCGAGAAGCCGACGCGCGGCGGCGCGCTCCAGTCACCGCTGCCGAAAGACGCGCTGTGGAAGCGCGACTGGTCGACCGAGACGTTTCGCGAGTTCGGCCCCAAGGTCGGCATCCGCAGGCTGCTCGCCGTCTGCGACAAATACGGTGTGAAAGTCAGCATGCCGGTGAACGGCCTCACGTGCGAATATTATCCGGAGCTCGTGAAATACGCGCACGGCTGCGGCCACGAGATGGTCGCGCACGGATGGGATCAGGGGGAATTTCTCTACATGCTCACGCGCGAGCAGGAGCGCGAGAATATTCTCAAGACGGTCGAGGCGATCGTGAAGACGACCGGCGAGAAACCG
This sequence comes from Binatia bacterium, assembly GCA_036407055.1. Lineage (GTDB taxonomy): Bacteria > Desulfobacterota > Binatia > UBA9968 > UBA9968 > JAJPJQ01. The sequence continues at coordinate 1,513 of DASWZY010000502.1, read as the reverse complement.
ACCGGCTGGTCGTCGCCGGGCGTGCGCTCGACGGACAACACGCCGGAATTAATTCTCGAAGCCGGGCTTCAATATCACTGCGACTTCCACGACGAGGAGATGCCCTACCCGATTCAGGTGAACGGGAAGCTATTGATCGAATTTCCGCACCAATACACGATCAATGACAACCGCACGATGCACGGCATGTCGCGGCACGAGTTCTTCGAGAAGTTCAAGGACGAGTTCGACTACCGCTACAAGGTCGGCCGAGAGAATCCCACGATGATGAACGTCATCACGCACGGATACATCAGCTCGCGCATTCCGATGATCGACACCTTCGAGCAGATCGTCGCCTACGCGAAAAGCCACAAAGAGGTGTGGTTCGCGCGCCGCGGCGACGTCGCGGCGTGGGCGAGAAAATATTACAGCGAGTGAGCCTTAGGCGAAGTAGCCGTTCTTGAACGCCCAGAGCCAGAGGTACGCGATCTTTTCGTTGTAGAGCTCCGCATAGCCGACGTGGCCGTAGCGCGGCACCAACACGACGTGCGAGCGCTTCACCCCGGCCTGGCGATACCTGTTGCACATGTACGGCTCGCGCTTGTTCTCGACCGGATGGCCTTCCTTCCAGTGGCCCTTGTCGTTCTCGCCGACGACGAAAAGCACGGCGATCTTCTTGAGCCAGTCGGCGCGCGGCTCCTGCAGGTGATCGAAATATTCCTCGCGCGGCAAGCCCGTGCGCTTGGGATATTCTTCCATTATTTCTTTGTTGACCAGATGCTGGTTGTCGCACAGTGATGTCTTCATTTGCGAGCGCACCTTGCCTGCCCACGCGAGGTATTCTTCCGCGCCGCCCCACGGGCATAAATCTTCCGGATCCTCGTAGCCGGCGGCCTTGAAGAATTTCGGATTGCGGCGCGCCATCTTGTCGAGCTCGTAGACTTTCGTTTTTTCCGCGCCCGTCTTCTCGCGCCATTCGTAGCGCCAGCCGTCGGGGCCGCCGGTGCCGAAGCCGAGCAGGCCGACGTACTCCGCCTTTATAATGAAGCGGTGCATGTGCGCCTGCATCGGCCCGGAAGTCGAGTGGCCCCAGCCGAGAATCTTCCGCCCGGCGAGATTCGCGTCGATCAGCGCGGCGAAGCCCTGGCAGTTGACATTAAAGGTACACTTTAAGTTTCGGTCGAGAACCTCTTTTAAAGGCAGCTCTTTATCTATGAGATAATGCGGCATACGCTCCTCGACCGACTCGCTCCATGTGCCGCCGGGAGGATAGTGGCCGGGGTACGTCATCGCGAGGACTTTGAATCCTTGCGCGGCCAAACGGCGCGACATCCCCGCTCTGCCGTCCGGCGTCTCATCCATAATGCGCTCGGAGCCGGCGCCGCCGTGCGTGACGGTGATCGCGATCGAAGGATCGACCTCTTTCTCCGGCGTGTAGAGCCGGCCGTGAATGTCCCAGTCGTAGCCGTTGCGGTGAAATCGCGCGGTGACTTCTTTGACGTTGAAGGCGACTTCCGGATACGGCGGATCG
>DASWZY010000501.1:0-8007 GCA_036407055.1 Binatia bacterium | reverse complement strand
TCATGGCCCTCGACGGCGAGACGCTCAACGCCATCGCGGGGCTTGCGGAAAGCTTGCGCTAGCGCTTCAAACGCCCGACCACGCGCGCCATGGCATCGGCTTCAATGATGCCGAGACCGGTTTTTGTCAGCAGAGCTGTGAGAGCGGTGATTTCTTCTTTTCTCGGCTCCGGCTGCGGCGGCCGCATGAAAGGAGAGGGGATAAGGCCTCTCAACCATGTTGCCAGTTTGTAGCGCACGTGCAGGCGCGAATAATCCGAATAGATGTAGGCGTGGAGATCGTAGAGGCCGGAATTCCATATCCGACTCGCCTCGGCGGTATCGTTTCGCTTCCACGCGCCGAGGTGCGCCATCATGGGCTCCATCGCGTAGTTGTACGATCCCGACAGCGTTCCCTCTAAAATTCCAGTCGCTAGATGATCGTGAAAGTATCTGCCGGTCGCGATCAGCACCGCGACTTTGCGCTCGAGATTCTTCAGCGCTTTGGCGACGATCTTCGTGCCTTCGTAACTGTAGGTCATTTTCCAGCCGACGATCTCGGGGATCTCGCGGCACATGAGCAGCGCCGGCGCGAGCGGCAGGCCGATGCCGAACGTCGGCGTCCGGCCGGCGACCGGGTGGACGATCGCCGGAAGGCCGGCGGCGGAGGTTTGCGCTTTCGCCAAGTCGAGCCAGACTTCGGGATAGCGCTCGGGGTCCCAGCAGCTCGTGATGTCCATCATGCCGATCGGGGGCAGGAGAAATAGCCCGTTCGCGCCCGCGTCGCGCGCGTCGACGGCTACCTTCACGGCGTCTTCGGTGCGGAGATCAATCGCGCCGGCGAAAACGGGTACTTTGCCGCCGCACTCCTCCATCGCGATCTCGACGCTGCGCCGCTTCTCCTCGCGGGTCAGATAAAAAAGCTCGCCGGCTTCGGGATTGATGATGATCGCGCCGCCGGCATCCTTGAACGCCGGCTGCATAAAGTAGCGCAGGTGACGCCTGAGCGCCGCCTCATCGACGTCGAAGTTGTCTTTGAACGGCGTGACGACGGCGACATAATGACGAATGAATTGATCTCTCTCGCCGGCCATCTTTTCCTCACTCGACTTTATAGCCTAGCTCGCGCGCGACTTCCTTGGCGATGCGGTCGTCGGCGACTTCCTCGAAGGCCACCTTGCGGTCGGCGAACTGCCCGGACATCTGCAGCGACTGGATGATCTGCGCGATGCCGTCGCGCGTCGGCACGCCGTTGCCGCTCGACGTGCGCGCGAGGTCGCCGTACGTGTCCTCCGCCGCCTGCCGGTCGACGCTCAGGAATTTCTCGATCATCGCCACGCTCTTCTCCTTCGACTGCAAGATGCCGCGCCTGGCGAGCTGGAGCGAGCGCAGCACGCGCTTCACCTCGTCGGGACGGCTTTGCAGCGCCGACACCATCGTGGTCAGGCCGCCGAACGGCATATGCACGCGCGAGCCGACATCGAAAATTTCTTTAAGTCCCTTTTTCTGCGCGTACGCTATAAACGGCGGGCTCAAGATGCCCGCGTCGATCACGCCGCTTTCTATCGCGGGTAGAATCTGCGCCGCGGCGAGGCTCAAGTAGATGAAGTTCTTCGGGTTCTCGCCCGCGCCCTCGAAGGCGATTTGCATGGCGACATGCGAGGTGCCGCCAAGACCCGTCAGTCCGATCTTTTTATTTCTTAAATCTTTGAGATCGCGTATTCCGGGCCGAGCGATAAGCGAGTAGATGAGCCGGTCGGACGCGAACCATACCGCGCGCGAAGGGAGCCCGCGCAGCGTTGCGCTTATGGAGGCAGGGCCTACGCCTGCGAAGCTTTGAATCTCGCCGCCGGCGAGCGCCGCGTTGCCGAGCTGCGAGCGGATTTGAACGATCTCGACCGAGAGTCCGTTGTCTTCGAAGATCTTCCATTGGACGGCCGCGAACAGCGGCACGCAACAGAGCGAGTTGCTGGGATAGGCGATGCGCAGGCGCTTGACCCCGTCATCCGCGGCGCAGCGCGCGGCAACAACAAAGGATGCGAGGGCTACCGCAACGAGAAGCTTGCGATGCCGTATCGTGAAGACGAATCGGAAAGATTCAAAAAACCGTGCCATGCGATCGCTCAGCGCTCTTTTCCGCCGTTGCCGCCGGTCGCGCGCTCCGCGTAGTCGCTGATAGGTTTTAGAAAGCTAGCAAATTCGAGCGGAAAGATGAATTTCGTCGCAGGGCCGCTGCCGAGCGTCTTGAGCGTTTCGAGATACTGTAAGCTAAGCGTCTTGGGATCGATTGTCTGCGCCACCTGATAAATTTTCCCGAGCGCGAGCGAGAAGCCTTCCGCACGCAGGATGGCGGCTTGCCGTTCTCCCTCCGCGGACAGAATTGTCGACTGCTGCGAGCCCTCCGCTTTTAATATCGCCGCCTGCTTTTCGCCTTCAGCGATCGTGATCGCCGCCTGCTTCTTGCCGTCGGCTTCGGTCACGAGCGCCCGGCGGCTGCGCTCGGCCGACATCTGCCGCGTCATCGCGTCCTGGACTTCGTGCGGCGGCGTGATTTCCTTGATCTCCACGGTCGTGACTTTGACGCCCCATCGCGCTGTGACTTCATCCAATTTATCACGCAACAGCTGGTTGATCTGCTCGCGCTTGGCGAGCACGTCGTCGAGGATGATGTCGCCGATGATCGCTCGAAGAGTGGTCGTGGCGATTCCGGCCGACGCGCCGGGTAGATTCGACACCTGAATAACGCTGGCGCGGGGCTCGACGACCTTCCAGTAGATGAGAAAATCGATCGATATCGGCGCATTATCGCGCGTAATGCAGGTTTGGGCGGGCACCTCCAGAAACTGCTCCCGCAGATCTACCGAAACCGCCTTGTCTACGAACGGTATCAGCAAAACAAGTCCGGGGCCGCGCTCGCGCGCGAGCGCGCGTCCGAGGCGGAAAACGACCAGCCGCTTGTACTCCGGCACGATCTTGATGGCGGTTGAGAGAAAGATCAAGGCGATGAAGATAAATACAACCGCGACGATAATATTGGATTCCGGCATGATGTACTCCTCCTCGCCTCGTCAGCCTAAGAAAGCAGTCGCGTCACATGGAGACGAAGCCCATCCAAGATCTCAACTACTTTAACCTTGGTTCCTTTATCGATCGGTTCGCCGACAGCTTCTGCGCTCCACTCCTCGCTCCGGACCAGCACAATTCCCGAAGGTTTCAGATCGGTTTTCGCGACGCCGATCTCTCCCAACAAAAGCTCGACGCCGCTCGATGGTTTCATGCGCCGCGAGCGCACGACCGCGGAAAGCGCGAAGACGAAAAAAAGCAGCCATGTGGCGGTCATCGCCGCGATCAGCCAGGGGCTGACTGCGATTTTAGGCATGTCCGGTAGCACGGGTAGTGGCCTATACAGCAAGATAGAACCGAGCACAAAGGCAATCGCGCCGCCGACACTGAGCGCGTAGCCTTGAACTTTCAAATCGACGATGAAGAGAATGAGCGCGAAGCCGATGAGCGCTACCCCTGCCCAATTCGGTTGCAGCACGCCGAAGGCGGTGAAGGCGAGGACGAGCGAGATGACACCCGTCAATCCAGGCAATATGGCGCCTGGATGATAAAGCTCCGCAATCAGCGCGATGGTTCCGAGATTGAATAAGAGATACGCAATATTCGGATCCGTAATCGTATGCAGAAATTTTTCAGACCAACTCATAGGAAGCGGGTTGATAACGTGCCTTTTGAGGTGAAGAACCGCCGTTCCTGATTTAGTCCGCACCCGCAAACCTTCGATTTTGGCCAGCAACTCCTCGACATCGCCCGCGATGACGTCGATGGCCTTGAGCTCCAAAGCTTTCTCGGCGGGGACCGAGACGCTTTCACGCACGGCCTTTTCCGCCCAATCGGCGTTGCGCCCGCGCGCGGCGGCTAAGCTCCGTATTCGCGCCACGGCGTCGTTGGTGATCTTATCGCGCAAATCGCCTTCGATATTCTTACCGCCGCCGCTCACCGGATGCGCCGCGCCGATGTTCGTCATGGGGGCCATCGCGGCAACATGCGCTGCCATCGTGAGGAAGACGCCCGCCGATCCGGCGCGGGCGCCGGCGGGCGCGACATAGACGATAACGGGAACGCGGCTGTTAAGAATGCTCTCGATAATGTCGTCCATCGAGCCCATGAGCCCGCCTGGAGTGTTCATCTCGATCACCACGGCCTGGGCACCGTCCCGCTCCGCCGTCTCGATCCCGCGCTGAATGTATTGCGCGGTAAAAGGCGCGATGATTCCTTTGAGCGTAAGAACCATCACCGACGGAGCAGACGCCGCGAGCGTAAGCGATAGGAGATAGGACAAAATCAAAAGGAAAGAGAGTGCAGCCAGAAAGCAGCATTTACCGCTGTCGGGCATTCGCAATCTGATTCGTGCGGCGTGGCGATCCGTAATGGGACGGACACTACTGCAGCGCGGGTTGCCGTGTCAATCCGACAAATGCGGGCAATAAGACTTTATCGTCGGATAATTGCGGTCGTCTTGCTAAAATTTCGGCAGCGGCAAGTCCTTCGCCGCGGGCGACGGTTTGATCGAGGCTAGATAGGCGTAAAGGTCCGCTACCTCCTGATCGCTGATGAATTCTTTCCTATAGGGCGGCATATCCTGCCGCGGCGTGCGCAGCTGCGCTTGGAACGTCGCGAAAGATACCGGATTCGGCGCGAGCCTGGGGCCGGTGCCGCGGTCGGCGCCCTGGCCGACCGTGCCGTGGCAGGTGTAGCACATGTATTTCATGTAAACCGTATGGCCGTTCTCGGCCGATCCCGACGGCGCTTTGTCCTTTTCCTGCGCCATGGCCGGCGTAGCGGCCGCGAACAGCAATGTTAGCATTAATATTTGAATTCTCATGCGCATGTCTCGCCGATATCTCCGTGGAATCCCGACTAACGTCCTTGTGTTACCACGTCCACCAGCGCCGGCTCGCCGCGTTTTACAGCGGCGTAGGCGCGCTGGATCGCCGGCTCGACCTTAGCCGGATCGGTGATCGGCCCTTCCGACACGAGGCCGAGCGATGATGCCAGCTTCGCGTAATCGATATTGGGATTTTCGATTGTCGTACCGATGGCCGCCCGATCCATGGCGCGGTTATGTAGGCCGGCCATTTTTTGCAGGTGCATCACTTCCTGGTGATAGGCGCGGTTGTTGTGCATGACGATCAGGATCGGGATCTTGTGATGCGCCGCGGTCCAGAGAACGCCGGGGCCGTACATGAGGTCGCCGTCGGTCTGGATCGTCATCGTGAAGATACCTTTGTCGCGGTTGGCGAGCGCCGCGCCGACCGCCGCCGGCGCGCCGTACCCGACGCCTGAGCCGCCAGAGCCGCCGATAAAATTATAGTATTCCTTCGCGGGCCAGAGATTCTTATTCCACTGCATGCCGGAGACCGCCATGCACCACTTCTCTTCGTTTTTTACGACATTCCAAAGATGCGTCGAGAGGCGCGCCGTGCTGATCGGCGTCACGTCCCAGCCGACCGCCGCCGCCGCCCGCGCGCGCTCTTTCATGCGCCGGTAGTCGGTCTGGAGCTTCTTCACGCGGTCGCCGATGGCGACGCGCTGATTGGAACTCATGCCGGACTTTACCCGCTCCGTGAGCGCGGGCAGCGTTGCCTGCGCGTCGCCGAAGATCGCGAGGTCGACCGGCATGAAGCGCTGCATGTCCTGGTAGTTCGACTTGGTGAGGCTCTCGGCGACCGAGATGTGAATGATCTTCACGTCCGGCTTCGCGAGCCGGCGGTATTCGTGATGCGGGTCGCTGATCGAGTTGAACTGGCCCCACGGGTCCGCGACTTCTAGCATGAGCACGACGTCAGCCTCTTGCACGAGCGCGCGTTTATCGTCGGTGCGATTGAGATGATGGGTGGTCGGGAAATTCATGCGCCCGCCGATATCGACGACCGGCGCGTTGAGCGCCTCGGCGAGCTCGATGAGGCGCGTCATGCCCTCCGGCGAGCGCGACGCGCGGTCGGCGATTATCACAGGGTGTTCCGCCGCGAGCAGGAGCTTCGCAGCATCGGCAACGGCGCCGCTGTCGCCCTGCGACGGGATCGACATCGTGAGCTTCGGGATTTTAAGATTTTTTTCGTTGTGTATCGGCTCCTCGGCGAGATCGCCGTCGGCCGTAATCAGCACCGGACCCATCGGCGGCAGGGTAGCGATTTTGTACGCGCGCAGAACCGACTCGGCGAAGTGCTGGAGCGACACCGGCTGGTCATCCCATTTGGTGAAGTCGCGGTGGATCGCCGCCGGGTCCTGCACGCAGTGGTACCATTCGACGCCGGGCCGGCGCTTGTCCGCGTCGAGGAAATTGCCGGCGAACATCATGATCGGCACGCGGTCGCACCAGGCGTTGTAGACCGCCATGGTGGCATGCTGGAGGCCGACAGTGCCGTGCGCGAGCATGCCCATCGGCTTCCCGGCCGCCTTGGCATAGCCGTGACACATCGCGACGGAGGATTCCTCGTGCATGCAGGTTAGAAATTCGGGCTTTTTATTGCCGCCGTAGTTGACGATCGACTCGTGGAGGCTCCGGAAGCTCGAGCCGGGGTTCGAAGCGATGTACTCGATCCCCGTCGCCTTGATGACATCGACCATGAAGTCGGAGCCGGGCCGCTTGACGGCTTTGTCTTTGGGACCGGCTGCTTTACCGTCCTGTTCGCCGCCTTCGGCGCGGGCGGGCGCGGCTTGCACAAGTTGGGTTCCGATTGCCGCGGCGGTCAGCGCGGCGCCTTTCAAGAACGACCTGCGGTCGAATCCATTGGCCATGGCGCTCTCCTTTCGGCAGGAGCGTAGCGGGCGTTCCGTCTTCTGTCAATACGAAAATAAATGCCTTTCGCTCATGATAACGGCCGTCGTAATTGGTACCATGGGCCATGAGTTGGAGAGAGAATATTATCGAAACCAGCGCCGGAATCCGCGATTTGATCGCGAATAGCCGCCGCATCGCGGTCCTCGGCATCAAAACGGAGAGGCAAAATTTCCAGCCGGCTTTTTACGTGCCGGAATATTTAGTCCGGGCCGGCTTCGACGTGATTCCCGTGCCGGTCTATTATCCCGACGTGACCGAAATTCTCTCGCGCCGCGTCTATCGCCGATTGATCGACATCCCGGGAGCGATCGACCTTCTCGATGTGTTTCGCCGCTCCCACGACATCGACCGGCATGTCGACGACATGCTCGCCAAAAAACCCGCCGCGGTATGGTTTCAATCCGGCATTCGAAACGACGGTGCCGCTGAAAAGCTTGCGCGCGCCGGCATCAAGGTGGTGCAGGACCGCTGCCTCATGGTGGAGCACCGGCGCGCGGCAGGAAATTAAGCCCTCACGTTTGGAGAAACGAACCACTTAGAGTAAAATGGCCCTCGCCTCCATTTTTATGGAGTCGAGAGGAGTTCAGATCCGGGTGAGTAATATAGAAGCATCCAAAACTGTGCGTAGAATTCCAGCGTGGCTGTATGCCGTTGCCGCGGCGGCTTTACTCGCTCCGCTTGCCTGGTGGCCGCTGCGCCATTTCCTCGTTTCCGAGCCGGCAACAACGGCAACACCGGCTGTCTCTACTTCAGCGGCCGAACCCGCGGTTAAAACCGTGGAGGGCATGCCGCCCGTCACCGACCCGAAGAATCTCTACAGCGAAACCGCGGCGGGAAAATTCAGCGCAGCCGTGGACGGCGCGCTCGAGCGCGTGTACGTGCCGAATCGCTCCAGCCGCGACGTCTCGGTTATCGATCCCGAGACGCTTAAAGTCGTCGATCGTTTTCCCGTCGGCGTCGATCCTCAACACATCGTTCCCTCCTGGGACTTGAAGACTTTGTGGGTGAACAACAACGCCGAGGGCCGCCGTGACGGCAGCCTCACTCCGATCGATCCGAAAACCGGCAAGCCGGGAAAAAATATTCCCGTCGACGATCCTTACAACATGTACTTCACGCCCGACGGCAGTTCATCGATCATTGTGGCGGAGGACAAGAAGCGGCTCGACTTCCGCGATCCGC
>DASWZY010000500.1:0-18353 GCA_036407055.1 Binatia bacterium | reverse complement strand
CGACGCAGATGTCGAGCTTCGGATTCACGTCGTCGGCGAACTCGCGCGACACCTGCGTGAGGTGCATGCCGCTCTCGAGGTACCGCGCGTAGATCGTCGGCTCCTTTGAATTCGTGCACGTCGCGAGAATGTCGGCGCCGCGCGCCGCCTCTTCGGCGCTCGTGCAGGGAACCACCTCGATGTCAAGCTTGGCCGACATTTCCTGCGCGTAGGCGTCGCGGTGTTCTTTCGTCGGGCTGAAAATCCTCGCCTGCGTGATCGGTCGCACGCGGTGAAACGCCGCCAGGTGCGTCCGCGCCATGCCGCCGGAGCCGAGCATGCCGACTATCGACGCGTTCTTGCGCGCGAGATATTTCGCGCCGAGCGCGTAGAGCGCGGCGACGCGCATGTGCTGCAGGTGGCCGTCGTTGATCACCGCGAGCGGCTCGCCGTCCTCGGTGCTGAAGAGAAACACGAAGCCGCAATAGAGTCCGGGCTTAACGCAGTATTTGTCCTCGACGCGGACGCCGTGGCGGTCGGGCCAAGTCACGACGTCCGACTTCATGCGGATCGCGAAGCGCTGAAGACCCTTGCTCGATCCCTCCATCGTGCCCCAGCGATGAAACTTCTCCGAACTGCGCGTCTCGGTGTAGACGTCGACGCGCGGCCTGCCCGCGAGCTCGCCGCGCGCCATTTCCCGATGACCGTCTTCGATTACGCGCAGCGTATCCTCCATCGTGAGGACCTGCGCCACTTCTTCGTTGTTGATGAAAAGCATTCAAGCCGCCAAGGTTTGCTTCGTCAGTGGCTCTTGAGCCAAGCGACGATATCGTCGATCACCGCGGCGCGGTCGCCGTTGTTCAGATGGTGATTGCCGCCCGGCACGCCGCGGTGCGTCGCGTTCGAGCGCATCTTACCGTAGAGAAGCTCGCCGTGGGCGAACGGCACGGTCTCGTCGGCGGTGCCGTGGACGATCAGCACAGGCTTCTTTAAAGTCTCGATGAGAGCCGCCGCGTCGGCCGCGCGATAATGTTTTTCCTCTAGCGGACCGAAGCGGTCTTCCAAAATTTTTCTCGCGTTGCGGTTGTCGGCGAGAATTTGCGTAAGGCTAATGAACGCCGCGATCGCGACGGCGCCGGCGAAGACATCCTGCGTTGCCGCGGCGACGAGCGACATCGTGCCGCCGGTCGACTGACCGGCGGCCCAGATTCTACGAACGTCCATCCCGCTGTGCATCGATTTTGCGCAGGCGGCCATGTCCTCCGCCCAGCGGCTTAAATCCGCGCGGCCGGTCGATTTGCCGTAGCCGCGCTGGCTGAGCCGCAGCGCGACGTATCCTTCATCGGCTAATCTCGCCAGCAGGTCGTCGTATTGCGCGCCGCCGCCCCAGCCGTGGCAGAAAACGACGCCTTCGCCGCGCGCTTTGCTTCGCTCCGGCGTCCAGACGAGGCAGTCGAGGCGGGCATCGCCGCTCTCGACCTCGTAGACGTTCGTCATCACACCTGCCGCTGAAGAAACTACTTTAGCGGCGTGTGAATCTGGAGATAGTTGCCTTCCGGATCGAGGAAATAGACTGACCGGCCCGTCGGGCGCACGTGCTCCTCATACAGAATATGGACGCCGGCTTTCTTGAGATCGGCGACGGCAGTCGTGAAGTCTTCTTTCGCCAGTTCGAGCGAGATGTGCGACGTGCCGTCGTCGAAGGCGCCGCGATCGATCGCCTTCGAACGCTCGAAGAGCACGAGCTCGTCGCCGTTCTGCATGAACATGCGCGCCGTCATGGGATAGTGGCCCATCGCCTCCTTGAAGAGACTGCCGGTCTCCTCGTCCTCGGCGACCTTCGTGCACTGCATTCCGAGCACTTCGGTGTAGAACTTTTTCGCCCGGTCGAGGTTGTTGACCGGCAGCCCGAGATGGTGGACGCCTTTGATCTTGAACATGTCCGCCTCCTTTTGTCGCGAGCGTATTATATGCGCGTCCGGCCGCGGCCTACAACGGGTCACGAAATCCCGTAGAGCCGCGCCGGGTTCTTCCCCAGAATCTTATCCTTGATCTCCTCCGAGACATCCGTCCGATTGCGGAACTTCGTCACCGAGTGCGGGAAGTCGCAGTCGCCGTGCGGATAGTCGGACGCGAAGACGATGCGGTCGGAGCCGAGGACTTCCACTGTGTGCGCGAGCCCGTCTTCATCGGGCTCGCACGAGACAAAGCAGCTCTCGCTCCGCACATAGTCGCTCGGCTTCTTCGGCACGCCGTCGGGATGGTGCATCGAGCGCGAATAATGGTCGTCCATGCGCCACATCCAATACGGCAGCCAGGCCGCGCCGATCTCTAAAAACACAAACTTGATGCGCGGATATTTCTCCATCACGCCGCCGCCGATCAGCGTCATGATGCCGATCATCAGGTTGAACGGCATGCCGACCATGTGGATATAAAAGTACGGGTCTTTGAACCGCTCCTGGCCCGGGCTGTCGAAGCAGCCGGTGATCCAGTGGACGCCGACGGCCGTGCCGAGCTCGTTCGCCTCGCGGAAAAACGGCTCGAAAAACGGATCGTCGAGGTTGCGGTTGCCGGCGATGCCCGGAATGACGACGCCGATCAGCCCGAGCTCTTTGACCGCGCGGCGCAATTCCTTCGCCGCGAGCGCCGGGTCCTGGAGCGGCACGGCCGCGATCGCGCGCACGCGGCCGTCGTAAAGGCGGCACTTCTCGCCGACGTAGTTATTGTAGGCGCGGCACATCGCGGCCGTGAGCCCGACGTCGTCGAGCAGCGGCGCGAGCGCCATGATGTTGGGATAGACGACCTGGATATCGATGCCTTCGGTGTCGAGGTCTTTCAATCGTCCCTCGACGTCGTCGAGGCCAGGCGAGTTGATCGCCATATTGGGCTTGCCCTTTTTCCAGAGGTAGCCGTTCGGCGTCCCATGGCCATAGTTACCGACCGGCCGCGGAAAGAGTTTCCCCTCGACCATCCAATAAAGCACCTTGTCCAGTTGCACGACTTTCGGTCCGCGGTCTTTATATTCTTTTTCCAGATAGCGGTCGAAGAGATCGTTCGGCTCGTTCGCGTGTCCGTCTGCGTCGATAACCATTTCAGCTCCTTTGCCGTCCGTTCACGAGATGTTGTACAGGCGCGCTGCGTTCTTCCAGAGGATATGCTCCTTCAGGCTGTCGGAGAGATCCGTGCGCGCGCGCAGCTTGCGCACCGAGTTGGGAAAATCGCAGTCGCCGTGCGGATAGTCGGACGCGAAGATGATCTTGTCCTCGCCGATGATCGACGCGGTGTGCGCGAGGCCTTCCTCGTCCGGCTCGCACGACACGAAGCAGGTCTCGCCCTTCACGTACTCGCTCGGCGGCTTGGGCAGATTCGAGAGCTTGTGCGAGCTCGTGTCGTAGTGGTCGTCCATGCGCCACATCCAGTACGGCAGCCAGGCGGAACCGATCTCGAGAAAGACGAACTTGATGCGCGGGTATTTCTCCATCACGCCGCCGCCGACCAGCGTCATGATGCCGATCATCAAATTAAACGGCATCCCCACCATGTGGATGTAAAAATACGGGTCTTTGAACCGCTCCTGCCCCGGGCTGTCGAAGCAGCCGGTGATCCAGTGGACGCCGATGGCCGCGCCGAGCTCGTTCGCCTCGCGGAAAAACGGCTCGAAAAACGGATCGTCGAGGTTGCGCGCTCCGACGACGCCGGGGACGACGGTGCCGACGCAATCCAATTGTTTCAGTGCGCGCCTGAGCTCCTTCGCCGCCTCGTGCGGATTCTGCAGCGCGACGGCCGCGATCGCCTTGACGCGGCCGTGGCTCGGCTTGCATTTCTCGCCGACGTAATTGTTGTAGGCGCGGCACATCGCCGCGGCGAGCTCGCCGTCGTCGAACGCCGACGCCGTGGCCATGATGTTGGGATAGGCGACCTGGATGTCGATGCCCTCGGTGTCGAGGTCCTTCAGCCTCCCGGGCAGGTCGTCGAGGGACTGACCTTCCGCGGCCATACCGCGCCGCTTCAGATTCGTCCCGAAAAATCCGCTCGGGCTCCCGTGGCCCCAGTTGCCGACCGGCCGGGGCAGGAACTTGCCTTCGATCATCCAGCGCCGGCCGCCGGCGTCGACGACTTTGGGGCCGCGCGCCTGAAATTCCTTTTCCAGATAGCGATCGAACAAATCCGCCGGCTCGTTGCAGTGTCCGTCTCCGTCGATGACCATTTTCGTGCTCCTCGGCTATTTTTTCTCCGCGGCCATCTCCTTCTGCACCTCGGCCAGAAGCGAGCGGTCGGCGATCTGCGTCAGCGGAATTTTTTTCTCGATCTTCGCGCGAGTCACCGCGTCGTCGAGCGCAGCGGTGAGCGCCGCGTCGGTCATGGCGCCGTTCGGGCTATAGGCCGGGAAATAACTCTCGAACATGCCGGCCGCCAGCGACTTGTCATTGCGCGAATAGTTCGCCAGGATTTCGGTCGATTCGCTCTTGTTCTCCTGGATGAAGCGCAGCGCCTCGATCGTGCCGCGGATCACGCGCTTCACCTGATCACGCGATTGTTGAATCTTTTTGTCCGTCACGATCAGCGCGTTCTGCGGCAGGCTGGTGTAGTCCTTGGCCCAGGCGATCACGTGATAGCCTTTCTTCGCGCCCATCATGTTGAGCGGCGGCCCTGCGATCACGCCCTCGACGCGTCCCTGCTCGAGCGAGGTGAGCCGGCCCATGTCGTCGCCGCACGGCAGAATCTTCAGATCCTGCCCGGGCGTGAGGCCGTTCTGCTTGGCGATGACGTCGGCGACAAGATGCGTCGTGCTGCCGAAGTAGCTGATGCAGATCACCTTGCCCTTCAGATCGGCAACCTTCTGGATGTTCGGCCTGGTCATGAGAAAGAAGACGAGCTTGTCCTGCGTCATCATGACGAGCTTCACCGGCACACCCTGGACCGCCGCCGCGATGCCTTGCGCCATGGTAACGGCGTAGTCGAGGTCGCCGGTGCCGAGCGCGTTCATCGCAACCGCGAGCGAGATGCGGATGTGCTCCGAGCTGAGCCCCTGGCGCGTGAAGAAGCCCTTCTTCTCGGCAACGACCGTCGGCAGGAATCCCGGCGAGCTCGACGAGATGCCGATGCGGACCTTGTCCTCGGCGCGCGCGCCGGGAAAAATCGCGAGCACGAGCGCGAGCGCGGCGCCCGCGGTGAAAACTTTTTTCATCGATGCTCCTCTACTCAGCCACGTCGATCGGCACGCCGTCCGGGTCGGCCGTCTGGAACGCGCCGCCGTGGCATTTGGCCAAGAGCTTCAGGCGAATCTCGCCCTCGGCGCCGGCGGGCTTGGGCGACAGCGTCGGGTTTCGCCGCGCCAGCGCGGCGAGATCTTTTTTGAACGCTTCGAGGTCTTCGACCTTGAAGCCGATATGGTCCATGTGGCGCGGCTCGATGCCCGCGCCATCGTAGTCGCCGATGTTCCACGGCATGACGACGAGCGTCACGCGCCCGTCGGTGAGATAGTGATTCGGATCGCCGGCGGGCTTTTCCGTCTCCTTCAGCTCGTAGACATCGCGGTAGAACTTCGCCAGCCGCTCGGGGTTGAGAGCGCGGAGCGCGAAGTGGCTGACGGTACGCGGCTGCTTCCACTCGCCCTCGACGTAGACTTCCGCGCGGTTCGCCATTTCCTGCTGTGAGAGATCGAAGACGTAGCCCTCCGGATCGTGTGTGCTGATGCCGGCGAACGGGCGGTTCGTCGGGCGGCGCACGAGCTTCACTTCGGGATATTTGTCTCTCAGCCGCGCGTCGATCTCGTCGACGCTTTCGACCTCGAAGCCGAAATGCTCGAGTCCCGCCTGGCGCCCGAGCTTCTGCGGGATGATGTTCATGCCGACGTAGCCGTCGCCGATCGCGACCGCGCTCTCCGGCCGCGGCGACTTGCCGCTCTTCATGCCGAAGAGCGCCTCGTAGAAGCGCGAGAGCAGCGTGTAGTTGTCGCTGATGATCGCGAGATGCTTGATTTGCGTGCGCATGCCCTCTCCTACTTGTGCGAATACATCTGATCGATCGCGCCGCTCTTTTCGAGCTCGACGAGCAGGCTGTTGTCGATGAAGTCCTCGGCCTTGCGCCGCCCGGCCTCGGGCATCTCCGCCGCCATCTGCGCAAGCGCGAACTTGACCGATCGCTCGTCGCCGTAGGGAATCTTCTTGTACGCCGGCTGGTAGATCTCCCAGCTTTTCTTCAGCAGGTCGCGGTCGGTGATCTTCAAATACTTGCCGATGACTCTGAGCGCCAGCTCCTCGTCGGTCTTGAACGACTTGATGCCCTCGACCCAGCTCTTGAGAAAATTTCTCGCCGCGTTGCGATTGGTCGCGATGAATTTCTTCGAGGCGACCACGCCGTTGACCGGATAATAGATCGGGAGCTTGCTTAAATCGATCAAAACGTGAAAGCCCATCTTCTCGGCGAGCACCTTCTTGTCGCCGGAAAGCATCGCGCCATCGATCGCCCCCGCCTGGAGCGCCGCCAGACGCGGCGCCTCGCCGCCGGCCTGGAGGATCGTCACGTCCTTGTCGGGCTGCAGGTGATTGAGCTTCAGCGCCTCGCGCAGCGCCATGTCCGTGAGCGAGCCGTAGCGGCTGACGCCGATTTTTTTGCCCTTGAGATCGGCGGGCGTGCGGATTGCCGCGGAGGTGACGACGGTCTCCAGCAGTTGATCGACGCCGCTCGCGATCAGCGTCAGATCGGCGCCCTTAACCCATGCGCCGATCGCCGCCGGCGGCGCCATGTTGGCGACCTTGACGTCGCCGGAGACCATCGCCTGGATGATCACCGACCCACCGGGCATGTAGAGCAGCTCGCTCGCGATCCCGTTTTTCTTGAAATAGCCGGCGTCCTGGGCGATCCACAGCGGCCCCGCCGTCGGCGAGAGCGAGACGTATGGAATGCGCAGCGGCTGCGCGTATACGGCTGCGGCGACAAAATAGCTCGCGATGAGCGAGCACAAGATGCATGCGATACGGCGCATCGCCTGCCCCTTCTACTTCGGCCAGCGGATGTTGACCGCGATGTCGACCCAGCGGCCGTCGGGATCCTGCACGCGGTAGTCCGCGTCCTTGTCCGCCTTGTCGTCGATCACGACCGGGAAACCGGAATCCTTCAAACGCTGCTCGAAGGATTCGATGTCGTCGGCCTCGAAGCCGATGTGATTGATGCCTTCGGGCTGGTCGTCGCGCTTGATCTCGATCAGCGCGACGTTGACGTCGCCGTCGGACATGTAGATCGCGCCGCCGCGGCCGCGCTTCGGCTCGAGGCCGAAAACTTTCTCGTAAAACTCGACCATCTTGGGGCGGTTTCGCGTCATCACCGCGATGTGTCTCACTTTCGGCCGCATGATCGCCTCCTTTACATTTCCAATCTGTACAGCTTCGCCGCGTTCTCCCACAGCATCTGCCGCTGCTCGTCATCCGGCACGCTCGCGAGCGCGGGCGCGACGCGCCCGCGGCTCTCGGGCCAGCAGGAAGTCGCGAGCGGAAACTGCGTCGACCAGAGAATATTTTTCGATCCGAGATAGCGGCGCACGCGCACGCTCTCGCGGTCGTACCAGCAGGTGAAATAACACTGGCGCGCGAACAGCTCGGAAGGCTTCAGCGGATAGCCTTCGCCGGGCAGGCCGTCGGCCGCCGATTGATAATCGGCGTACTCGATCTCGTACGCGCCCCAGCCGAGCGAGCTCTCGGCGAACACGACTTTCAGCTTGGGAAAGCGGTGCAGGATGCGCGACAGGATGAAATTCGCGAACACGGCAATCGAGCTCACCGAGCGCGTGATGTCGCTGAACGCAGCCGCGGCGGCGGGCGGGAACGATTCGCCCGGCGCCATCTGAATCTTGCGCGACGCGCCGGAGTGAAAGCAGAGCGGCACGGCGAGCTCTTCGCACGCCGCCCAGATCGGATCGTACGCGCCGTCGTTGATGTGCGGCACCGAGCGCAGCTCCATCGGCGACGCCGGGTAGACGACGCCCTTGTGGCCCTTGGCGACCGCGCGGCGGATCTCCGCCGCCGCGGCTTCCGCCGGCCAGAGCGGCACGATGCACTGCGGCACGAACCGCGGGCTGACCGCCGCCCACTCTTCCGCAAGCCAGTCGTTGTAGGCGCGGACGCAGTCGAGCTCGAGCTCCGGGTCCTCGATGTGCGCGAAGGTCTCGCCCGCGAGGCCGGCGACGACCGGATAAAGGACGGAGTAGTCGACGCCGTCGCGGTCCATCGCCTTCAGGCGCTCCTTCGGATCGTACGCGGCGGCCGGGACTTCTTCCCAGCGGCGCGGGGCGCGCGTGCGTTCGTCGAGCGCCGCCCCCGCGAGCGCGACGCCGGGCAGATCGACGCGCCGGCCGTCGACGCTCCAATACTGCGCGCCGCCGTTCTCTTCGCGGAGCTGCGGGATGCGCTCGCCCCATTTCGCCTTCGACAGGCGCGACGTCCAGACTTGCGGATGCTCCTGCGCGTGATCGTCGGCGCTGATAAAGCCGTATTTCATCGTAACCTTCGAATTCTAGTTCAAGCCGTAAAGCCGCGCCGCGTTGCGGAACAGAACCTTCTCGCGGTCCTGCGGCGAGACGCCGGCGAGCGAGCGCTCGACCATCTTCCATGAATCGGGATAGGTCGAGGTGATGTGCGGGAAGTCGGATTCCCACATGATGTTGTCGACGCCGATCAGCTCGCGCAGCTCGATGCCGACCGTCTCGAACCAAAAATCGACATAAATCTGCCGCCGGAACTGCTCGCTCGGACGCGTCTTGATGCCTTCGCTCCAGAGGCGGCGGCGCTCCCACTCGTAGTCGCACGCTTCGAGCACTGAGCTCACCCAGCCGAGCCCGGTCTCGGCGAAAACCCATTTGAGGCGCGGAAATTTTTCCAGCACGCCGGAGAATATAAGATACGGAATCATCTGCGTCGCCGTGCAGAAGTTTCTGAGAGTCGATACCGCGTGCGCCTGCTTGCGCGTGAACTCTTTCCACTGCGGCAGCGCGAGCTTGCCCGCGAGACCCGCGGATGCGTGCAGATGGACGGCGACGCCCATCTCCTCGCACGCGCTCCAGAGCGGATGCCAGTAGGGATCGCTCAAATTTTTCTGTCCTTTGACGGCGTGGCTCGGGTCGGCGAGCATGTTGATGCCGCCGTGGCCGGCTGCGACCGCGCGCCGCGTCTCGGCGACGATCGTCTCGATCGGGCTCAGGAACGGCGTGATCGCGAGCGGGATGAAGCGCCGGCTCGCGCGGCGGAACTCGGCCAGCGCGTCGTTGTAGGCGCGCACGCAGGCGAGCTCGAAATCCTCGCCGCCCTGATAATAGGTCCCGCCCGGTCCGTTGGGGAACAGCACCTCGGCGTCGATGCGGTCGCGGTCGAGCGCGCGAGCCCGCGCCGCGGGCTCGTAGACCTCCCGCGGCACCTCTTCCCATCTTTGCGGATAATAGCCGCGCTCCGGCATCGCGGTCGGGCAGTTGCAGACGTTGCCGCTCTGGATCTCGCCGTCGACGATCCAGCGCTCGACGGGAAATGAATATTTTTCCTCGCGCGCCTCGACGACGCGCGGGATGCGGTCGCCCCACTGCGCGCGCGACATGCGGCTCGTGAACGCGTCTTTGTCGAGCTGCCCATGGGAGTCGGAGCTGATGAGGCCGTAGCGAAATTCCATGTTGTTGTTTCCTTCGTGACGAATTAAAATCCCAGCGCGCAGCCTTCCTTGCGCGGGTCGCTGCCGCCGAAAAGCGCGCCGCTCGCCTGGTCGCGCGCGATCGCGTGCGCGCCGCCGAAGCTCTCGACCGTGCCGCCGACGACCTTGTGCCCCTTGGCTTCGAGCGCCGCGACCGTCTCGCCCGTAAATTCCGGCTCGAGCGCGACTTCGAGGCCGATGACGTGATTGAAGCGCGGCGCGTCGAGCGCTTCCTGCGGCGTCATGCCGAACTCGATCATATTCAACAAAATCTGCGCCTGCACCTGCGGCTGCACGTGGCCGCCCTTGAGGCCGACCGCCGCCCACGGCGCCCCGTCTTTATAGACGAGGGCCGGCGCCAGCGTGTGCAGCGGCCGCTTATGCGGCGCGACGCAGTTCGCATGATTCTCCTCGAGCGAGAAAAGCTGGCCGCGGTTGTGCAGCGCGATGCCGGTGCCCTCCGCGACGACGCCGGAGCCGAAGTTGGTGAAAAGGCTCTGGATGAACGAGCACCAGTTCCCCTGCGGATCGACGACGGCGAGATATTCGGTGTCGCCCTCGACGGGAATCGCCGCCGCTTCGGCGCGCGCGCGGTCGCGCTCGATCGTTTGCCGCATCGCGGCGAGGCGCCGCTCGGCGATGAGCGACTGCCACGGCACGCGCATGTAATCGCGGTCGGCGACGTAGCGGTCGCGGTCGGCGAAGGCGAGCTTTTTCGCCTCGATCAACAAATGAAGATAGTCGGCGCCGTTGTGCTCGAGCGCGCGCAGCTCGAACGGCTCGGCGAGCTTCAGCATCGTGAGCGCGGCGATCGCCTGCGTCGCCGGCGGCAGCTCGAAGATATCGTAGCCGCGATAGCTCGCCGTCGCCGGCTCGATCCAATCGGCGCTGCAATCGGCGAAATCTTTCAATGTCAGGATGCCGCCGAGCGCCTCGGACGCGCGCACGATCTTTTCCGCGATCTCGCCGCGGTAAAAAGCGTCGGCGCCTTCCGCAGCGATCTTTTCCAGCGTGCGCGCGAGGTCCGGCTGGCGGAAGCGCTCGCCGGCTTTCGGCGCGCGGCCGTCTTTTAAATAGTTCGCGGCCGCCGACGCATTCTTCGAAAGCTTGCCCTCGGACTTGTGCCAGTGCTCGGCGGTGAGCTCGCCGACAGGAAAGCCTTCTTCGGCGCACTCGATCGCCGGCGCGAGCAGGTCGGACAATTTCATCGTGCCGTGCGCCTTCAGCAGCGCGCCCCAGCCGGCGACCGCGCCGGGCACGGTGACGGAGTGGATGCCGGCCTCCGGCATCTTCTCGAATCCCTTGCCGCGGTAAAACGCGAGCTTCGCCGCATAAGGCGAGCGGCCGCTCGCGTCGAGCGCCGCGGGCTTCGCGCCGCCCGCCATGCCGACGAGCGCGAAGGCGTCGCCGCCGACGCCGATCGACATCGGCTCGACCACGCCCAGGACGGCGGCGGTCGCGATTGCGGCGTCGACGGCGTTGCCGCCGCGCCGAAGAATCTCCACGCCCGCGAGCGTCGCGCGCGGCTGGCTGCAGACGACCATGCCGCTTTTGCCCATGACGGTGGAGCGCGATTTCATGTAATGAGCGACCCCGCTTATTTCTGGTACAGCTTCTCGATAAACTTTTCGCGGACCAGCCGGTCGACGATCGAATTGTCGGCAAACGTCTCCATCGGCACGTCTTTTACGCCCATGGATTCGAGAATCGGCGTCGTCGCCTCGGGCTCGAGCCGCGGCACCTTTTCCAGGTAAACGATCGAATCCTGATAAATCTCCTCGATCAGCCGGGGATCTTTAAGCCGGGCGAAGCGCGCGATTGCGCGCAGCGACGTCGGCTTGTCGCGGTGCATTGCGGCGACGCCTTCGACATACGCGCGCGTCATCGCTTCGACCGTGGCGGCGTTGCGCTTCAGGTAGTCGCGCGACACAACGATCACGTCCATGGAATACTGGATGCCCATGTCTTCGAGCTTGAGCAGCATTTTGGGCTTCACCTGCGAATCGACGCGCAGCGTGGAGGTGACCGCGCCGGCGATCTGCTTGTGCTGGAACGCTGCGCTGACCTCCATCGTGCCGCCGAGCTGGCGGAGGCTGACGGCGTTCTCCAAGCCGTGTTTTTTAAGCAGGATGCGCGTCAAATTGTCGGTCACGGCGCCGAAGCGCGTGACGCCGAGCACCTTGCCGCGCAAGTCCTCGAGCTTGTTGATCTCCGGCTGCACAAACAGCCGGTGATACGGCCGGTTGGCGGTGCTCATGACCGAGACGAGCTGCGCGCCGCGCAGCACGGCGGCGATGGTCGCGTTGGTCGCGGCGAGGCCGGCCTGGAGATCGCCGCCGAGGAGCGCCTGCACGACGACCGGACCGGACGAGATGTAGATCAGCTCGGCATCGATGCCGTTGCGGTCGAACGCGCCGATCTCCTTCGCCATCCATGCGCCGGCGGCCATAGCGCCGATCGTCGAAAAGCCGAAGACCATCTTCGCGCGCTCGGCCGCCTGCGCGCCAAAAGTGAAAACCAGCGAGAGAAAAAGCGCCGCCAGCGAAACGCCCGCGTTTCGGTGTTTCATAACCGTCCTTTCGCGCTTGCCCGCGATCAGCCGAAATTTCCCAGGCCGCCGCCCAGGATCGCGACGCCTTCGGTGCGCTCGATGTACTTCGCGAACTCGTATTTGTTCTGCCGCGGGTCGGGAATGCGGCGCGACTTCTCCGGGCGGTCGTCGTCGAGCGCCGCGATCTTCGCGACGATCACGTGGGGGCCGTTCGAACCGAGCGCGGCCTTGGCTTTCTGCTCGAAGGCGTCCGCGTTGTCGACCATGCATGCGCCCTCGATGCCGCTTGCCTCGGCGACCTTGGCGAGGTTCATCTTGCCGCCGGTCGCCGTGCGCATCCCGGGCTCCTTCTTGTGGCTGCCGAGATAGTTGCCGTTGTCAAAGACGATGATCGTGAGATTTTTCGCCGCCTCGTTGGCGACGGTGCCGAGCGAGCCGAGATTCAGCAGCAGGTTGCCGTCGGCGTCGAGCGCGACGACTTTCCGCTTCGGCAGCGCGAGCGCGAGGCCGTGCGCGACCGGCGTGCACATGCCGAGCGTCACGTGAAACAGATTCGCTTCGCGCTCTTTGAGCTGCCCCCAAAACGCGGTCGTGTTGCCGATGCAGGCGACGACGAGGGTATCGTCGGCGACGACGCCGGCCAATTTTTTCAATAACGCGTAGCGGCTTACCATAACGCCTCCTCCGTGAATAAAACCGCGGCCGAGCGGAGCCACGCGCGCGCGCTCTCGTGGCATTCCTTGATCGTGCGCACGACGTCCTCGCTGCGGCGCACGACGCGATACGGCACGTCCATCGCCTTGAGCGCCGGCTCGGTGGTTTTCTGATACATGCCGAGCCAGCGCGGGTCGCCGAGGTCGCCGCGGTAAGGAATCAATATCAACAGCGGGATCTCGTGCAGCAGATTGATGCGCGCGATGTGATAGGTCGCGACCAGCAGCCCCGAGGTCGCGATCACGAGCGCCGGCTTTTTGCCGCCGGCCCATGCGCCCATGCAGATGCCCGCCGCCTCGGCCTCGTTCGCCGCGCCGACGTAGCGGATGCCGGACTCGCTTCGCTCCAGCATCTTGTAGACTTCGATGAACTGCGCGTCGGGAACGCCGACGGCGAAGTCGACGCCGGCTTCTTTCATTCCCTGGACGATCAGCTTGGCTTTTTCTTCCTTCATCCGGTTGTTACCTCCTCGATCCTTGGCGGCGCCGTCACTGTCCGGAAAGCTTGTTGAAAAACGCGGCGAGATCGCGGTTCTTGCGCCCCCAAGTGAACATCGAGACCACGTGCACGTTCGTCTCCGGCTCGACCGTCCACTTAACGTCTTTTCGCGGCGCCCAGCGCCCCTGCTGGTTGACCATGATCTCGCTCGCCTCTTTCGACAAATGATAGTCCTCGAACAGCGCCGCGGCGTAGGGATGCGGCGCGTGCGCGCCGATGCCGATGACCGACGGCGTGCGCACGATCGTGGGATTGGGAAAGACGAAATTGATCGGCGCGCCCTCGGACTTCATCTTGACCGCGTTGTGCGCGTAGCCGTCGACGATGACATCGTGCTCGCCGGCGGCAACGAGCTGCGTCATGAACGTATGCGATTGCCGCGCGAACGTGACTTCCTGCTTCTGAACCAGCTCCTGGAGAAAGCTCTGCGCCTTCTTTTCGCCCCAGATGTCGATCAGCCCGGCGAGAAGATCGTACGCCTCGGCATCCATCAGCAGGCTCTTCTTCCAGCGCGGCTTCAGAAGGTCTTCGTACTGCTTCGGCGCGTCCTGCGGCGCGACGCGCTTGTTGTTGTAGATCAACGTATAGCCGATGGCGTACACCCCCGGCCAGAGCCCCTCGTCGTCGATGAAGCCCTTGCGCACGAACGGCACCATCGGGCTCTTGTAGCGCACGAGCATTTTGCGATCGATCAATTCGAGCGCGTTGTTACCGGTGAGCACCGCGACATCGACGTTGTAGACGTTCGCTCGGTATTCGGTCGTCATCTTGTTGAGAACGCCGGGGCCGCCGAGGCTGAGGAAGCTTACCTTGACGCCGGGATACCGCTTGGTAAAGCCGTTGATGATGTCCTGGGTGTCGCGGTTGTTGGTTGCGGTGTAAAGCGTCAGCGCGCCTTCTTTCTTCGCGTTCTCGACGAGCACGCTCTCCCGCTCGGCTGCCGGCTTACGGTTGAGCTGAGCCAAGGTCTCTTCGACGTCGGCGGCGGCTAATCGCGGCCACAGGAGCGACAAGCCGGCGAGAAAAAGTAAAAGATTACGGCGCGAATGATTCATAGGGCGTCCTCCCGGTCGAACGGTCAAGACGATTTCTTAATCGCTCGCCACACGCGCTCGGGCGTCAGCGGCAATTCCTTGATGCGTGCGCCGGTGCTCCACGCGATCGCGTTGGCGACGGCCGGCGCGACAGGAATGATGCCGCCCTCGCCCATGCCTTTGGCGCCGTACGGTCCGGGCCCGTTGCCGTCTTCGATCAGGATCGCCTCGAATGTCGGCGGAACATCGGCGAAATTGGGCACCTGGTATTCGAGCATGCTGTCGTTGACGATCTGGCCGCCTTCGTAATTGACCGACTCGTAGAAGGTGTGGCCGATGCCCATCATGACGGAGCCTTCGTCCTGACCCTCGCACAACGGCCGGTTGAGCGCCTTCCCGACGTCGGCGCCGCTAATGTATTTATCAACGGAGATTTCGCCGGTCTCGCGGTCGACGCGCGCCTCGACCGCGCCGATGCCGACCTCCCAGAAGAGCGGATTGGACGGCTCCGGCGCCATGCCGCTGTGCGCGTAGCCGGTGCCGATCAGCTCGCCGCCCTGCATGGCGAAGTGTTTGCGAATCATATCGCCGTACGAGATGTCCTTGCCGCCGGCCTTCGCGCGGCCATCGTTCAGCGTGATCGCTTCGGGCGGCGCCTCGAAATGCTCGGCCGCGAGCTCGACGATCTGGAGGCGCGCATCCTGCGCGGCGAGCAGCACCGCCTTGCCCATGACCGTCGTCGAGCGGCTCGATCCCGTCGAGCGGTCGAACGGCGTGAAGTCGGTGTCGATCGGACGCACGGTGACGCGGTCGAGCGGCACGGATAGCTCCTCGGCGACGATCTGACTCATCACCGTCTTCGACCCCTGCCCCAGCTCCACCGTGCCGGTGAGCAGAACGACGCTGCCGTCGGCGAGGACGTGGACGGTCGAGGTCGACGCCAGCGGCGCGCCGGGATCGGTGACGCCGAAGGCGATGCCGCGTCCGCCGCCGTCGCGCGTCGTCACGCCGTCCCAGCCGATCGCCTTCGCGACCGCGTCGAGGCCTTTGAAAAGATCGGCGTCGATCGGGTTGCCTTTCGGCCTCAGCTCCTCGCCTTTGCGCAGCAGATTTTTTCGTCTTAGCTCCATCGGGTCCATGCCGAGCTTCTGCGCGATGATGTCGAGCTGCGACTCGGTGGCCCAAGCGGTCTGCGGGCCGCCGATCGAGCGGAACGAAGCCGCCGACACTGTATTGGTATAGATGCAATAAGAGGTGATTTTAAGGTTCGGAATCCGGTACGGACCGAGAATGCGGATGAGCGCGCGGCCGGCGACCGTCGGGCCGGTCTCGGCCACGGCGCCGGTGTTGAGATAGATCTCGGCTTCCTTCGCCGTCAGCGTGCCGTCTTTTTTAAAGCCCGTCTTGACCTTGCAGATCGCCGAATGGCGCCGGCAGGTCATCATCGCTTCGGCGACGCTGGTTTTGACGCGCACCGGCCGCCCGGCCTTGCGCGCCAGCGCCACCACGAGCGGCTCGATCTTGCACCCCGACTTGCTGCCGTAGGCGCCGCCGACGAACGGAATCACCACGCGCACGCGCGAGAGCGGCAGCTGAAAGACGTCGGCGATCTCCTGGCGCACACCGAAGGGATGGCTGTTCGAGGACCAGATCGTCACGCCGTCCTCGTCCTCCTCCGCGATCGTCGTGTGCGGCTCCATTGAGTAGTGGTAGACCATGGGAAACTCGAAGGTGTCTTCCACGAAGTCGTCGGCCTCGGCGAATCCGGCATTGACGTCGCCTTTGACGAGCGAATCCTGAAAGCAGATGTTCTTCGGCGCGAACGCATGGAGCTGCGGCGCGCCGTCGGCCATCGCCTCCTGCACAGTGGTGACCGCCGGCAGTTCCTCGTAATCGACTTTGATCGCGTCGATCGCCGCCTGCGCAGCGCGGATATCGACGGCGGCGACGGCGGCCACGGGCTCGCCGGCATAGATCACCCGGTCGATCGCCATGATCGGCCGGTCCTTGCGCTTGCCGCGGCCGATGTAGGGATCGATATAGTTGATGTCCTTGCCGATCAGCACGGCGACCACCCCGGGGACCTTCTCCGCGGCGGAGACGTCGATGTTTTTGATGCGCGCGTGGGCGTAGGGGCTGCGCAGGAACTTTCCCTCGACCATCCCGGGGACGGTCATGTCGCCGGTATATTTCGCCCGGCCGGTTACCTTGTCCTTGCCGTCGACGCGCGGAGCTGCGGTTCCGATGATTTTCATGATGACTTTCTAGCGCCTTTGCGATTCTTCGTGCAACATCGATCGAGCCGACGCGGAAGGTTGCCGGTGTCGATGCTACGGACGCCGGCGCGAGCCACGCCCGAACGCGGAGCCGTAGGCTCCGCGGCGCTGCGGATCATGAGAGGGTGCGGGAACGTGAAGGGTCTCGCCCGACGGGCGGGACGGATTAGAACACGACTTCCTGAAGCTTCGGCTTGCCGCCGCAAATGCGGCACTTTCCCGGTATCAGCACGTCTTTGACGGTCCAAGTGTCGCCGCACTTCGGGCAATGCGTCCAGATGATCGGCGACGCGTCCTGCTGCTGCTGTTCTTTTTGCTCTGTTGGCATTTCCTTCTTCCTTCCACGTGTACGCGCGGCTTCCATCGGCGTTACTGGCAATCGTCAAGCTAGTGGGGAAATGCATAGTTGTCCAATATAGATTGTTTATCTATCCATTATAATCTTTAATAGCTCGAATCAGCCCCGCCCGGCGAAAATCGGCCTGCCCTCGGTGCGTTCCAGGTAGCGGACGAATTTATATTTGGTCTCCAATAGATCGACATTGGAGCGCACGATATTGCGATGCACCAGGCTTTCCTCGATCTTGCAGACGACGAAGCGCAGCCCGTTTTCTTTCAGCGCGCCGGTCGCCTCGCGCCTGAACTCCTCGAACTCTCGAATCAGCACCGAGTGCTCGACGCCGGCGCCCTTGGCGACCGCGGCCAGATCGGTCTTGCCGGCGGTCGCCGTCGGCCAGCTGATACGCGTCCCGCTGTATTTCTGATTGTCGAAGACGAAGACCGCGAGGTTCGGCGGATTAAGATTCGCAAGCGTCGGCAGATTGAAAAGCGAGAGCAGCAGGCTGCCGTCGGACTCGAAGACAAAAACTTTCCGGTGCGGCAGAGCGATCGCGAGACCCATGCCGACGGCTAGCGCATTGCCCATCGAGCCGAGCGTCAGATCGGCGTCGCGATGCGAGAGATGGCCCCACTCGACGCGCTGGCCGCTCAGCGACGTCACGACGAGCTCGTCTTTCATCTGCGGCGCCAGCCACTCGAAACAATCGTAGCGAATCATATGGTAAACTCCCCGGTGAAGAGCAGAGCCACGGGCTTCTTGAGCGCATTCATCATCCGCACGGCGTCGGTGATTTTGGTCTCCAGGCCGTCGCCGTCGCGAAGAATCTGATACTCGATGCCCATCGATTCCAGCTGTGCGACCATCTTGATACCGTATTCTACATAGAGAAACGTGTTTCGCTTGTCCGCCATGCTGCCGACGTAGCCGACGATCAGAAGCATCGGCACGCCGTAGCGCACGCCTACGGTGAGGATATTGTACGACGAAACCCAGATGCCGGGTCCTTCCATATAAGCGGCGCATACCTTGCCGCCCAATGCGGCGCCGGCGGCGATCGAGACGCCCTCGGCCTCGCTTGACACAGGCACAAGCTTGAAGAAGTCATCCTTTTCAATGAGCGGCAGCATCTCGCTCAAGCGCGTCTCGGGGACGAACGTAATTAAATTGACCCCCGCCGCCTTGAGGCTGCCGACGATTTTTTCCGCCAGCGCAGCTTCCATGATTGCTCCTTTATTTAGGTTTCCAGCCCGACGCCTGCAGCTCTTTATAGATCTTTCGCGTAAGGC
>DASWZY010000499.1:0-24933 GCA_036407055.1 Binatia bacterium | reverse complement strand
CCGGAAGACGAGCGTGAGGCTAGGGCGGTTGTGGACCGCGTTCACGAACAGATTCGAGACGAAAATTATTCCGCGATCTACAACGAGTCTGCGCAACGGTTTAAAAGTGTCGGTCCCGAGTTTAAATTTCTCGAAGTCATGCGGCAGTATCGAACAGAAACGGGAACATTCAAGAAGGTTACTCCCGTCGCCTATGAAGTCGGCGTAGATTCCAGCGCCGGCAAAATCTATGTATTTGTTGACGAGGTCGAATTCGAGAAAGGGCGTGTGAGAGAAAGATTGACTCTCACACGTTCCGAGTCCGGGAAAATGCAATTGTGGAAGTTAGACTGGAGCTCGCTTCATTAGCCCGTATACAAGCGAAGTTCCCAAAACGACTCCGGCCGGTCCGAGCTCTTTTTCGAGCCCGAACCGGCCGGATTTGTTTTCGCTGCAGTTATACTCTAACGACCGACTGGCGGCGGTCCACCGCGCGGCGGCACGCTCTGCCGGGTACCCGGCGCGCCTTGCTGACTGCCGGGCATGATCACGTCGCCGGGCTTCTGACCCGCCAGGCACGCGCCGAGCCATCTTCCCTCGACGACCGAGGAGCTGTCGCGCATGCCGTTCACCGGCGGATTGTACGTGCTTTTGACCTCCGCTCTGTAAGTGGTGTCGAAGTTGCCGGTGATGACCGTATGCGTCGTCACCGTCGTTCCCTCGACCGTGCAGACGGAGTCGCCGACGATGCGGTCGCCTTCGCGGCGCATGTCCTTTCTGCTGCAGGACATCTGGCTTTCCTGCTCCTTGCGCATCAGGTCGTCGGTCTTCTGATCGATGCACTGCCGCATGATCTGGCCGCGCGGCACCTGCGCGTTCGATACTTTCGTCTCCCATAGGCCCGACTTGCGTTTGGGCGGCTCGAAAGACGCGGCGTAGGCGCCGGCGGCGGTCAACATCAACAGCACGATCGATAGAATCAGCGCGCGCATGAACGCTCTACAGCGGTTACTTTCTCAGCGCGACGAAGAGCGAATTGCCTTCGCGGCGCACGAGGAACAGTATGCGCTGTCCTTTTTTCGCCCCGCTTACCGCCTTGCGGAAATCGGGGATGTCGCGCACCGGCTTGCGGTCGACTTCGACGATGACGTCCCCCTGCTGGAGCCCGGCCTCCTCGGCGGCGCTGCCCGACTCGACGGCCGTGATGACGACGCCCGTGGCGCGGCCGAGCTGGAGATTATCGGCCATCTCCGGCGTCACTTTCTGGACCGTGAGGCCGAGGTCGCCTTTTTCTTTCGCCGAGGCGACGACTTCCTCTTCCTTCAGCTCGGTGATCGTCACCGGAACGGTCGTCTCTTTTTTATCGCGCAGGACTTTGACGTTGACCTGCTTGCCGGGGCGCGTGCGCGCGACGATCGACGGGAGATCGCTCGACTCCTTGATCTCCTGGCCGTCGAAGTCCACGATCACGTCGCCGACTTTCAGCCCTGCGCGCTCCGCCGGGCCTTCCTTCAGGACGTCGGCGACGAGCGCGCCGCGCGACTTCTCGAGGCCGAGCGAGCTCGCGATGTCGGGCGTGACGTTCTGGATCGATACGCCGAGCCAGCCGCGCGTGACTTTACCCTTGCTCTTCAGCTCGGGAATGATGTCCTTCGCGGAGTTGATCGGTGTCGCGAAGCCGATGCCGATGTTGCCGCCGCTCTGGCTGAAGATCGCGGTGTTGATGCCGACGACTTCGCCGCGCAGGTTGATCAGCGGCCCGCCGGAGTTGCCGGGGTTGATCGACGCATCGGTCTGGATGAAGTTGTCATACGGACCCGCGCCGATGTGCCGGCCCTTGGCACTGACGATGCCCGACGTGACGGTGCTCTCGAGGCCGAAGGGGTTGCCGATCGCGACGACCCATTCGCCGACCTCGAGCTTGTCCGAATCGCCGAGTGCCGCGACCGGAAGATCGCCCTTGGCGTCGATCTTGATGATCGCGATGTCGGTCTTGGCGTCCTTGCCGAGGACCTTGGCGTCGAACTCGCGCCCGTCTTGCAGCTTCACCGTGATCTTCGAGCCGTTGTCGACCACGTGATTGTTGGTGAGGATCGTGCCGTCGCGGTCGATGATGAAGCCGGAGCCCAGGCTTTGCTGGCGGAAGCCACGGCCGCCGCCACCGCCCCCGCCTCCGGGAGGATTACCGAAAAAGCGGCGCCAAAAATCGCCGAACGGATCCTCGTCTTGTCCTTGTCCCTGTCCGCCGCGCGGCCCGCGGCGGGAAAATGGACTCGGCTGGCTGGCGCTCGGGCTCTGGTTGCCGGCCGATTGCGTCGTGGAGACGTTGACCACGACGGGCGTAAGTTTTTTTGCCAGCGAGACGAAATCGGGCAGGCCGCGCACGTCCGGCGCCGCGGCGTACGCGTTTTGCGTCAGCGTCGGCTGCGCGAAGTAACGGTTTAAACCGCCGCCCGCGGCGAAGCCGACCATCAGTACGACGGCCGCCACCGCGATGACGGTTTTGAAGTTGAAAGTCCTTGTCATTTAGATTCTCCTTGAGTCGGTTGACTGAAATGATTCGTTAAAACCCCGCGACAGCCCTCAAATAGCGCTGCGACTTCGTCCGGCCATTAGTTTTCCTCTGCGGATGGGCCGTCCGCTGGGCGTGCTTGCCGCGCGCGCTCAGCGACTCCGTCTTCCACAGAACCAGCCGTTTGCGGATATATCTTGCCTCCAAGCCCAAAAGATCGCAAATCTCGTTAAACGAGAAGAGCCATTGGGACTCTTCCTCCATCAGCCACTCTTCGGCCTCACGGGAGAGATCCTGCTTCTTCTTGTCCTTGGCGCGCAGCCCATTTTGAAAGCACCACACCGCGTCTTCGAGAACGGCAAGCATGAGCCGCTGCTCGGGATCGCGGTGCGTCTTGCTCTTGGTTGTCGCCAGGAACTGGCCGGGAATGAGAATATCCGGCTGAAACAGCGAAAAGACCTTTTCTTCGACGGCCGGATTGCGCGCCGCCGGGGTAAATTCCTGCTGAGCGGAAAACATATTGCGTTTTTGAACGGACGACATCTAAAACCTCCTGTGACCTCACACACGCTGCGGGGAGCCCGCGCTCCCGGCGACACGCAGAGCCGTCGCCGGCGATGCGCCGGGCAGCAAAAGAACGCGCGAGCGATGAGATCAAAGGATCAATACGGTATGCGAGGCGAAACCAGAGACCCAGGCATGTTCGACAAACCCCTGAATCGCATAAATCTCCGGGCCGTCGGGTCCGAAATCTACCGGATTTCTCGCGATCCCGGTGTGTTCTACAAGGCTCCGTATGGAGTCTTCCACCGGAATCACATCTCTCTCGAGTCCCTCGAGAATGCTGACTTGTTGCGGCTTCGCTGCGACGGGATGTTGAGGCAGGGCGGCGCCGGCCGGATGATGCGGGTGTTTGGTGTGGTGCAGCAGCATCCGCCACATTACCGGGCCGCATATGGACATGCTGACCGGCAGCAGGGCGACGCTGAAGAAGCAGGCGAAGCCCAGCCCCGCGACCGTCTTCCTCAAAATACTCATGGCATCACTGACTCAAAAAGCCTAGCATCCCGCTTTGTGATGTCAAGCGGCTTTTTTACTGGGGAAACTGAAGGTTTTTACCTGTTGGCTATTAACTGCACCTGTCTCCCGTTTATTGTCTTAGACGCTCTCCATTGAAGAATCGTTTACGATTTGCGAGAAAATTTTTATCCTCAGTCCAGCGTCCGGTGAAAGCGCTTGACGCCGATCGCGAGGGCGACGGCGGTAAAGAGCGCCATCGGCCAGATCTCCGGCGCGATGTCGGCGAGGCCGTTGCCCTTGAGCAGGATGCCGCGCACGATGCGGAGAAAATGGGTAAGCGGCAGCGTCTCGCCTAGAATCTGGGCCCAGTCGGGCATGCCGCGGAACGGAAACATGAATCCCGACAGCAGCAGCGAGGGCAGAAAGAAAAAGAACGACATCTGCACCGCCTGCAGCTGGTTCTCGGCGATGGTGGAAAAAGTCAGGCCGACGGCGAGGTTGGCCGCGACGAATATGAGCGTGACCGCCAGCAGTAGCAGCAGATTGCCGGCCATCGGCACGCGAAACAGAAGCTTCGCGGCAAGGAGAATGAGGCCGACCTGGACATAGCCGACGAGAATATAGGGTACGATT
Source organism: Binatia bacterium (assembly GCA_036407055.1). Lineage (GTDB taxonomy): Bacteria > Desulfobacterota > Binatia > UBA9968 > UBA9968 > JAJPJQ01. The sequence continues at coordinate 20,789 of DASWZY010000499.1, read as the reverse complement.
TTTCCGATCATGACCTCCAGCGGGCGCGTCGGCATCGAGAGGAGATTTTCCATCGTGCCGCGCTCGCGCTCGCGCGTGATCGCCAGCCCGGTGATAACGATCATCGTCATCGTAAGCACGACGCCCATGAGCCCGGGCACGATGTTGTATTGCGTGATAGCTTCGGGGTTGTAGAGCGCATGGACGCGCAGCTCGACCGGCTGCGCATCCGGGGCGAGATAGTCGACCGCCCCCTTGATATCTTTTTCGAGCGCCGTGTTGATCACGTTGCGCAGCGCGCCGATGGCGTTGCTCGTCGCCGCGGGATCGGTCGCGTCGGCCTCGACGAGAATCGCCGGTGTCTGCCCGCGCAGCAGATCGCGCGAGAAATTTTCCGGGATGTTGACGATGAACTGCACCTGGCCGCGCGCCAGCGCGCGCCGCGCCTCTGCCTCGGTCCTGATCTCGCGCTCGAACTCGAAGTAGCCGCTGTTTTGAATCGCGTAGAGCAGCGTGCGCGCCTGCGGCCCGTTATCTGCCAGGACGACGGCGGCCGGCAGATGCTTGGGATCGGCGTTGATCGCGTAGCCGAAGAACACGAGCTGGAGCAGCGGAATGCCGACCATGATGCCGAAGGTCAGGCGGTCGCGGCGCATCTGGATAAATTCCTTGACGGTGATCGCCCAGAAGCGCTTCAGAGAAAAATTCCAGCGCCGCTTCATGAGAAATTATCCTCCGAGCGATTCATCAAATGAATGAACACGTCCTCCAGGCCCGGCTCGACGCGGCGCCAGCGGTAGGGCTCGCGGCGATAGGGCGCGATCGCGGCTTCCAGCGCGGGCTCGTCGGAGCCGCTTACATGCAACTCGTTGCCGAAGGCGACCGCCTGCTCGACACCGCGGCGCTTTCTGAGCTCCCCGGCGAGTTTTTGCAGCTCCGTCCCGTCGACCACCCATGTCGTGAGGCGCGCCTCGGCGACGACATCCTCGACGCGGCCTTGCGTCAGCAGCTTGCCGTAAGAGATGAAAGCGAGGCGGTGGCAGCGCTCGGCCTCGTCCATGTAATGGGTCGCGATCAAAAAAGTCATCCCTTCGGCCGCCAGCCGGTGGATCTCTTCCCAGAACTCCCGGCGCGCCTTGGGGTCGACGCCGGCGGTCGGCTCGTCGAGCAGCATCAGCCGCGGGCGATGAATCAAGCAGGCGGCGAGCGCGAGGCGCTGCTTCCACCCGCCGGAGAGCTCGCCTGCGACCTGATCCTTTCGGCTGGTGAGGCCGAGTCTATCGAGACTCGCGCGAACGCTGTCGCGGCGGTTCGGGATCGCGTACATGCGTGCCACGAAGTCGAGGTTCTCCTCGATGCTGAGATCCTCCCAGAAACTGAAACGCTGGGTCATGTAGCCGACGTGAAGCTTAATCTCCTCCGATTCTTCGATGACGTCGTAGCCCAGGCATTGGCCGCTGCCCTCGTCGGCCCTCAGGAGGCCGCAGAGCATGCGGATAAAGGTCGTCTTGCCGCTGCCGTTCGGGCCGAGAAAGCCGCAAATCTCGCCGGCGCGGACTTTGAGACTCACATGATCGACGGCCGTGCGCTCGCCGAAGCGCTTGGTCATATCGCGCACGTCGATCGCGAAAGCGTCGCCGCCGTTCGCCGAATCCGCGCGTGTCGAAATACTCGGCGTCTCCTGATCCGTCATGCGCGGGCCTCCAGCTCGACGTCCACGGGCTGGCCGGGATGCAGCTTCGCGCCGACGGAAGGATCGAAGAGGATCTCGATCATGAAAACGAGCTTGTCGCGGGTCTCGCGGCTGTAGATGACCGGCGGCGTGTATTCGGCCTTGGGCGAGACGTAGCTGATTTTTCCCGCGAGCGGCTGGTCGATCCCGTCGACGATGACGCGCACGGCATCGCCGGGATGATACCTCGCGATATCGGTCTCGGGAACGAACGCGCGCACTTTGACATGATCGGGCGGCAGCAGCGCGACGACCGGCCGGCCGGGCGCGACCCATTCGCCGACGCGGTACAGCGTGTCGTAAACCAGGCCGGCCTGCGGCGCGTTCTGGCGCTTTTGCGAGAGGTCGTATTCGGCTTTTTCGAGGCGCTGGCGGTCCTGATCGCGCTGCGAGCGGGCGTGATCCAAATCCTGCATCGCGATGAGATTACGCTTCGCGAGCTGCTCCAGGCGGACGAAATCCTTTTCCGACATGACAAGCGCGGCCTTCGCCTGATCGCGCGCCGTGCGCTCGGCCGTGCTGTCGAGAACGAAGAGCGCATCGCCTGATTTGACTTGCTGACCGCGCCTGACGGAGAGAGACTCCAGCGCGCCGCCGAGGGGAGAGGCGACGTAAATGAATTCGCCTTCGACGTAGCCCTGCAGCCGGGGATCCGCCGAGCGGTTGCACGCGCCGACCATCGCCGCAAGGAAAAGCAGGCAGGCAATTCGCCGCGCAACAGTTGCCCGTTTCACAGCTCGGCTCTCCCGGCGTCGGTGACGATGCCTTTCAAAACGACGTTGATGACGTCCATGTAGGCCTCGTTGGGCGAGAGGCGAAGCTCGGCGAGCTTCTGCGGATTTACGACGGCTTCGGTTGCGCCGAGGAGAATCTCGATGATGACGTCGATGCGGATGTCCCTGCGCACGACGCCGCGGTCGCGGGCCTCGGCGAAAAAGCGGCCGAAGTAGCGGCGTATAAGGTCGCGGCGGCCGCGCTCGACGACGCCGAAAAGCTGCGGCGCCGAGCGCCGGATATCGCGCACGAACGACGGCTGGATCTCGGCCGTATGATGCTGGAGGCAGGCGAGCAGCCGCTTGAGATTTTCGAGCGCGTCGCCCCCCGTGTCCGCGGCCAACCTCTCGAGGTCCGCCTCGACGCTTTGGAATTTGTTCTTGAGCACCGCGTCGAGGAGCGCCTCTTTGCTCCGGAACGAGGCGTAGAGGGTTTTTTTGCTCATGCCGAGCTCGCCCGCAAGATCGTCCATGGTCACGTTGCGGAAGCCGTGGGCGAAAAAGTGACGCCGCGCCGCCGCGACGATGCGAGGGATGGCGTCGCGGTTACCGGCCGCACGCCGGGTCGCGGCGGCATTCCGCCGGGCAGCACGTGACGATAACTTGGCTATCATAAAAAATACCTTGGAAACTAATTTAGTATTATCAGTTTCCAACGCGTAGCGCAAGACCGCGGCCCTCTCTTTGTCAAGTTTTTGGGCGGCTACTGCCAGAGCTTCTGGATGAAGCCTTCGCGGTCGAGCTCTTGGAAGAAGCGCGAATCGATGAACTGCTCCGGCTTCGCGGCGGCGGCGCGCGGCTCCTTGTCGGCCATCTGGTCGAGCACGGTCTGGATCGACTCGGGCGAAGGGTAGGGAACCTTCGGCACGTAGCGCAGGACGTAGAGATCGTAAAGCGCGTTGACGTATTCGGTGTCGTTGTTGTGAATGTATTTTTTCAAAGTCGCGACGCTCGCCGCGCGGTTCGTTTTCGCGAAATGGCTGCCTTCGACGAAGCCGCGGATGAATTTGCGCACCGTATTCTCGCTGCGCTTGATATAAGAGCGGCTGGTCACGATCGCGGAAGTCGGAAAGCTGAGTCCCATCGTCGACATGTCCGCGAGTTCTTTCAATCCGTCTTTGCGCGCGAGGATCGTAAACTCCGCGTTCACGGTTCCGGCGTCGATCGCTCCGGACTTCAGCGCCTGCACGATCTCCGGCATGCCGCCCATCTGGATGACCGTGAAGTCGCGCCCGCGCTTCACCGGCCAGCGCGTTTCGCTGTAGCCGAGCGCGAAGTCGGTCGCCGAGCCGAAGCGCGTGATGCCGACTTTTTTTCCCTTCAACGATTCGAGCGAGCGCAGCTCCGGCCGCGCCATGAGAAAAAACGTGATCGCGTTCAAGCTGCTGGCGACCACGACGAGGTCGGCGCCGGCGAAATTCGCCGTCACGACCGCGGCGCCGGTGAAAATGCCCATCGGTGTTTCGCCGGAAAGCACCACCTGCGCCGCGCGGCCCCCGCCGCCCACGTACAGCAGCTCGAGATCGAGACCGTATTTCTTGAAAATGCCGGCCTCATGCGGAATCCACACCGAGCTCTGCGAGCCGCCGATCGCGCTGTAGATGAAGCGCATCTTCTCCAGCGGCTGCGCATGGGCGGCAGGCACCGCTGCCAAAACGAGAAACAGCGTCAGCGCGATGCGCATCATGGGAGCGGAGCATAGGGCGGCGCGCGGCGACGGTCAAGACGCGCTTCAAACGGCCCAAGCCGTTGACGCCGCTGCAACGCACGGGTTATTTTCCCGAGCATGTCGCGGGCAAAAATTATCGCGGGGACGGTATGCGTCGCGCTTATCTCGGCCGTCTCTTCCGCGCTTCCAGCGGACGCGCCTCTCCCCGTACCGGGGTTCGAGGTCTCGTCGATGCGTTCCGATTTAAACCGCCCGGCGCGGCGCTTCCGCGAAAGGTACACCGGCGAGATCGTCGATGCGTTGGCGCACGTGACGCCGTCCAAGAGCGGCGGCCGTAACCGTGCGACGACCGACTACAGTGCCGTTGTCGAGCAGATCCGCGCCGCGGGCGTTGCGCGCGCGTACTTGATGCCGACGCCGAACGAGGGCGGCAACCCGAGACGCGACGACGGCACCGCGGGAAAAATCTCCCTGGCCAAGCGCGCCGGAGACTTGATCGGCATTTTTTGCGGAGGAGACTATCTATCGACCTGGATGTACGAGGCTCAGCTGAACGGCTACCGCGACGTAGAGCTGCAAACGCGGCTGACCCGCCTGGAAGGCGAGCTCGATAGCGGCGCGTGCGCCGGCATCGGCGAATTCGGACTGCTGCATTTCAACAAGACCGGATATCAGCCCGAGATCCGCATTCGCCCGACATTTCCGCCGGCTCTGGCGCTCATGACGCTGGCGGCGCGGAAGGGAGCGTGGATCGACGTCCACGCCGAGCCGGTCGAGCCCAACGGCGTTTCGCATGAAGCGGAGGTCTTCGGCGGCTTGGCGCTGTGGCTTGAGCGCAATCCGAATCTGAAGCTTATTCTGTCGCACACGGCGATGACGAATCCCGCCAACGCCCGGCGGCTTTTGACGACTTATCCCGGCATACTTCTGACGATCAAGCGAGTGAAGGCGAGCGGTACATTCTGGCTGAATCTAGAACCCGTCCTCAATCAGCGAGGCGAGATTTACGAAGACTGGGCCGCGCTGATCGAGGAAATGCCCGGCCGTTTTATGCTCGGCAGCGACGCCAAGTTTGCCAGCGACCGCCACGGCGGCGGAGACAAATACGACTTAGAGATCGCGCTTTTCCGCAGAGTCCTGAGTTCTCTCTCTCCGACCGCTGCCGACGCTGTGGCGCATGGCAATGCGCGGAGGCTCTTGCCGCGGTCGTAAGGAAGTGAGCTTTGTAGTGCAGTGAAGCGCTTAGCTCATATAGCCACATACTTTTTCGTCATCTTCTGCACGCTCTTACTGACGAGCGCTGCTTATCCGCCGCGAGCGCAATCAGCAGAAGGCGATCCGGTTCTCGGCGTTCGAATCGCAAAGGGCCTCGCTGCACGAGGCCGGCTTTGGCTTCGCGGCACGAAAATGAAATCGCGCGATAGCCAGGCCGGCGGCCTTGTTTCGCTCGATCTCTCGAATGAATCGAGACAGGCACATTTCGAAGACGGCGTCTTCGATATCGAAAAGTCGGGGCGAGATTTGTGGGCCTTGCACTCGCTGGCAGCGGATCCGCGCGCGCTTGCGGTCTCGGTTTGGCGCGCGAGCGCCTTCGAGGAATTAGGACGGCTTACGCTTGCGGAGAACGATGCAGCCATTGCGCTGCTCAACAAGGACGGTTCTCCGGTCATCCTCTCTCGCAAGGCGATTCACGTGCTCGCGCCGGATAAGCGCGCTTGGCGAACGACAGTATTGAAAGGAGAACTTCGTCGCGGTGTTCAGATCAGCGCCGCGGCCCCGGCGAAAGGCGACGCTATCTACGTCGGCTTCAACATGGGGGAATGGGGCGGAGGACTTCAGCGTTTGGATATTGCCACCGGCGCCGTTGCTACTGTGGAGCATAGTGAAGGAGCTTGTGGCGGCTTGCTCAATACGGATTGCAGTCCAGTCACAGGTGTCATCCCGGATTCACAAGACCCGCGCTGCGTGCTGGCAGCCGTAGGATTGGTTCATCTCTGGACTTCTAATGGACGAATACTCCGCGTCTGTGGTGATAGCGTAGCCATGGTCTTTGAGAAGCCGATGAAAATAAATCCCGGCGACGGACCGGGGTTGAAGATGACCGAAGCCTTCTATGGTTTAACGCAGTCTGAAGGCTCCGGTTTCTGGGCCGTTTCATGGCGTGCGCTGTATCGTTTTGTTGCGGATCGACCGGCAGAGCACCCTTTGCCCAAAAACTTAAAGCCTATATCCGGCATCTACATGAGTCGCGAGTTGCCTGGCGCCGTCGTCGTACAAACAGATGTCAACGCGTCAGTCTCAACCAGCGGTTATACTCCGCTAGTTATTCCACTCGAAGGTTCGTGAGCGCGCCGAGACGCCGGCATTACGTCATCCGCCGTTAATTTGACAGTCTTCGAAAGGAGGGGTAGAACGTCTTTTTAGGAGGGACCACTTATGTTCGGACTCGGTGTCCCTGAATTGATCGTGATCGCGGTGATCGCGCTCGTGGTTTTCGGGCCGGGCAAGCTTCCCGAGATGGGAAAGTCGCTCGGCGAGGCGATCCGCGGTTTCAAGAAAGCAGTGGATGAGCCGGACGAGACGAAGAAGCAGGATCCGCCCGCAAAGACGCAATAGCGACCTCGCCCGCCCCGTCCCGCGATTATTTCTTCAGCTCCTCGCTGAGCCGCCGCAACACCTCGCTGAACTGCCGCTGCATCGCAATCATCTGCTCGCGCATGTTGAGCGCGACCTCGGCGCCTTCCAGATTGACGCCCATCTCGTCGATCAGTAAATGCGCCACCCGCACGCGCTCGAGCTGCTCCGGCGGGTAAAGCTTCTCTTCGTTCTCGACGACCGGCGCGACGAGATGCTCGCGCTCGAGCGTGAGAATGAAATCCTCGTCGACGCCGCAGATGCTGACGACTTCCGTGATCTTAAAATATTTCGCCGCCATAGCTTACAACCGGATGTCTTTCCGCACGTCTTCCTTGTAGGCGCGGTCGATCCTTTCGACGGCGTCTTGCGGCACGCCGTCGTCCGGCACGCGCACCATCAGCCGCAGGTAGAGATCGCCGGCCGCGGCTTTGCCGTGCGCCGGGACTCCTTTGCCTCTGACGCGGAGACGCTGCCCGCTCTGCGCGGCCGAAGGAATTTTGACATTGACCGAGCCGCTCGGCGTCGGCACCGCGACCGACGCGCCGTGTACCGCTTCGCCGACGGTGATCGGCAGATCCATCTCCAGATCGCGTCCGTCGCGCGTGAGAAACGGATGCGGGCGGATGCGCGGCGTAATGTAGAGATCGCCGGCCGGGCCGCCGCGCGCGCCGGCCTCGCCCTTGCCGGGCACGCGAATGCGCTTGCCGGGCTCGGCGCCGGGCGGAATATTGACGCGTACCGTCTCTTGTTTCATGACTCTGCCGCTGCCGCCGCACGTCGGGCAGGGATCGCCGGGAATATGCCCGCTGCCGCCGCAGGTCGGGCAGGTCTGGCGGAACTGCATCGGACCTTCGGCGATCGATATGCTGCCGCTGCCTTTGCACTGCGGACATGTTTTCGGCGACGAGCCGGGCTTCGCGCCCGAGCCGTGGCACGTTTCGCATTCCACGGGACGGTCGATCGTGAACGCGGTCTGAAAGCCGCGCACGGCGTCGAGGAAGTCGATGTCCATCGCCGCTTCGATGTCGTTGCCGCGCTGCGGTCCGGTGCGCGCGGCGCGTCCGCGCCCGCGACCGGTGCCGAAGGCGCCGCCGAGGCCGCCGAAAATATCGCCGAGATCGTCGAAATCGAATTCCTGCGCGTTGAAGCCGCCACTGCCGAATCCACCTGCGGCGGCGCCGCCCGGCCGGGCGCGCGACGCCTGCTCCTGCCATTGTTTGTAGCTGCGCGCTTTGTCGGCGTCGAAGCCGGACGCGAGGCCGGCCTCGCCGAATTCGTCGTAGAGCTTGCGCTTTTGCGGGTCGCTCAGGACGTCGTTGGCGACCGAGATATCCTTGAATGTGTTTTCGGCCTCTTTGTTGCCGGGATTGATGTCGGGGTGATATTTGCGCGCGAGCTTCCGGTACGCTTTTCGGATGTCGTCGTCGGATGCGCCGCGCTTGACGCCCAGGATTTTGTAGAAGTCGCGTTCGGCCATGCCAACATTAAAGGATAATTACGAAATCGGCGGTTGCAAGGCTCAGGCGCTTCTTTTCGGCAGGAGAACGGCCATGAGCAGCACGCTGACGAGAGAGGCCACGCCGAGCATCCAGAAGATCGTCGGCAATGTCGTGGCGACGAGCAACAGTCCGACGACCGTCGTCGAGACGGTTTTGGACACCTGCTGGATCAGGCGGTCGAAGGAAATGATGCCGCCGCGAAGCTCCGCGGGCGCATTCTGCGTCATCAGGCTTTTTTGCATCGGCGAGATCACGCCGTTTGCGATGCCGTAGAAAAACAGCGCGCCTCCGACCATCCAAACGCCCGGCAAAAACGGCACCGCGACGAGCGTTACGCCGCTCACGACGAAAGCCGCGAAGAGAATACGGGCCTTGTCGCGGCCGGCGGCGATGCGGCCGGCCTGGCTCGACGTGACCATCGCGCCGACGGCGAAGAAAATGTAAAGGAAGCCCGCCGTCGCGGTCGAGATATTATGCGTGCGCACCAGAAACAGCGGGAAGTATGTGAGAAAGCCGTAGTCGAGGAAGAAGCGCAGGAAGCCTGCGGCGAAAGCCACCATCAGGCGCGGATGGCGCGTGAGCCGCGCGATGTCCTTCAGATATTTCCAGCTGTCGTCATGCTCGGAGCCCCTGGTCTCCGGCATCCACAAAAGCGCGGCGAGGCCGACCGGCACGACGATGAGATAGACGAGAAAGGGCCAGAACCACGCGATCGCAGCCAGCACGCCGCCGAGCGGCGGCAGCACGAAGTAGCCGACGCGGTCGAGAAAAACTTTCAGGCCTTGGCCGCCGATCTCCTTGTCGCCTTCGAGGAGATCGCCGATCAGCACGATGGTGAGCGGGATCACGGCGCTGAAGCCGATTCCCTGAATGCCGCGCAAGATCAGCAGCCAGGTGAACGTCGGCGCGAACGCGATCGCGGCGCCGCTCAAGCCGAATAATATCAATCCCCAAGCGAGCAGCAGGCGCCGGCCGTAGAGGTCGGCGATGACGCCGAAAATCGGAGACAGAATGATCGCCGGCCCCGTGTAGACGGTCATGATGAGCGCGAGCTCGGAGTCGCTCACGCCGAAAGGCGCCGTGAGCGCGGGGAGCGCCGGCTGGATGAAGTTGACGCCCATCATCAGCGCCATGCTGGAGGCGTAGACGATCGTGAGCGCGCGGCGCTTCTCCGCGGCGAGCTCGCCCAAGCCGAAGACGTTCGCGACCGAGAGCGTGGTCATACGCTACCGAAAGTAGACCACTAGCAGACCACCCGTCAACCGTCTTGACAAGCCGCCGGCATCGTGTAAAGTGTACGCATAATAAGCGTAACCAATACGCAAAGTCGGGCGACGGGGCGCCGCGGAAGCGAGGAATCAGCCTTGGAAGAATTTTGTCCCGACGACGCGGCTTCCTGGCGGAGCCCGGTGCGAATAAAGGGGCAATCGATGTTGATCGAGTCCAAAACAGGCGCAGCGACCAATGCTCGCCGTCTCTACCGGCGCCTCGCCCGCCTCGGCGACGCGCACACCTACACGCCCGAGGCGTGCGCCGGATTCGCCGACGATATCGCCGCGATCCGCGCGCTCAAGCGCGAGCGCAACGCCGTCGTGCTCGCGCACAATTACCAGCGCGCGGAGATCTTCGAGGTCGCCGATTTCATCGGCGACTCGCTCGAGCTCGCGCGCAAGGCCGCGAAGGTCGACGCCGACGCGATCGTCTTCTGCGGCGTCCACTTCATGGCCGAGAGCGCGAAGATTCTCAACCCCGAAAAGACCGTGCTCCTGCCGGACCTGCGCGCCGGCTGCTCGCTCGCGGAGAGCGCCACCGCCGAGCGGCTCGCGGAGCGCAAAGCCGAGCTCAAGAAAATTTATCCGGACCTCGCCGTCGTCGCATACGTCAACACGACCGCCGACGTCAAAGCGGAGTCGGACGTCTGCTGCACTTCGGCCAACGCCGTCAAGATCGTGGGCGCGCTGCCGAACCGCCACATCCTGTTCGTGCCCGACGAGAACCTCGCGCGCTACGTCCAACAGCACACCGACAAGACCATCGTCGCATGGGACGGCAACTGCTACGTGCATCACCAGATCACGCCCGGGGAAATCCTCACCGTGAAGGCGAAGCTCCCGCATGTGAAAGTGCTCGCGCATCCCGAGTGCCGCGCCGACGTGCTCGCGCTCGCCGACGCGGTCATGAGCACGAGCGGCATGGTCGACTACGCCGCGAAGAGCGCCGACACCGAATTCCTCGTCGTCACCGAATGCGGCCTCTCCGACCGGCTGCTGCTCGAGCTGCCGGAGAAAAAATTTTACAAGGCCTGCAAGCTCTGCCGATACATGAAGATGATCACGCTCGCCGACACACTCGCATCGCTCCGCCTCATGCGCCACGAGATCGTTCTCGACGAAGACGTCCGGCGCCGCGCCGAGCGCGCGCTCGCGCGCATGCTCGAGCTCGGTTAGCGCCGCTCCTCCGTCTGATGCGCCGGAGAGCTGGGGTCAGCCGGAGAGCTGGGGTCAGGCATTGATATATTGACGATTGCCCCGGCTGTGTGCTAGATAGCGGCCATGGCTCGCCGTCCTCGGCTCTTCGCTCCCGGGCTTCTTTACCATGTCATCGTGCGCGGCAATCAAAGGCAAAAGACGTTTCTGGCTCGGCGCGATTACGAGGCCTACCTCGAACGGCTCGCCCGGTATCGCGAGAAATACGGTGTCGCGGTTTGCGCGTACTGCCTGATGCCGAACCACGTTCACCTGCTGGTGGAATGCGGGCGCGAGCCGCTAAGCAAGTTTATGCAAGGGCTGCAGCAGTCCTACACGCAATACTTCAATCGCCGGCGCGGCCAGGCGGGCCATCTCTTTCAGGGGCGGTACAAAGCGATTATTTGCGACAAGGATGAATACCTGTTGGAGCTGATCCGCTACATTCATCTCAATCCGGTGAGGGCCAGGATGGCTCGCACGCCGGAACACTATGTGTACAGCGGGCACCGGACTTATATCGCGGGCAAGGCTACGGCAATCGTCGATCCGCGGCCGGCGTTGAATCTGTTCGGTGGGCGAAAGGCGTACGGCCGATTCGTGAGAGAGGGAATGGGAGACGGCCATAAAGACGAATACTACGAAGCGGAGGACCAGAGATTCCTGGGCCGCAAGGAGTTTGGGGAAAAGGTTCGCGCGGAAACAGAACGCGAAACGGAGAGACGCATAAAAAAGCCCGCGCTCGGCCGAGCGGTAGAAGCGCTGGCAAAGCGGTTAAAGACGAATCCGGCGGAGCTGACAACGCCCGATCGCAGCTGGGAGCGGTCGCGGTTGCGAACGATGATTGCGTATCTTCTTGTCAAGCACGGCGGATATAAAGTGGGAGCGGTCGCGGCGTACTTCGGCAGAGATCAGAGCACGATCAGCTCGTTGTTAAGCCGTTTCTCCCAAAGGGAGCGGCAGGCCCCCGAGCTTCAAGCCGAAGTGAAGCGCCTGGCGCGAGATTGTTTAGATATCCATGCCTGACCCCAAGGTTGCACCAAATTTCTTTCAGGATTGGCTACTAGGAGACGGCCAAAGAAAGCGCTTTTATGGGCCTAATGCAATTGAGACTCAGGAGATGATGATCTCTCCGGTGAGTACAGGCAATCCGAGATCAATTTTACAGAGGTAATTGTCAAACTATAAATAGCATTGGTTACGATACGTATCGTGCTTATTGGGACACGTGGTGGAATCCTGGCACCGCCGATTGGTCGAGCACGGCTTTGCAAGTAGGTGGCTTCGGTGGAGCCTCCATAGTAAATAACGGAAATGGGACAGCTACCTTCATGATTCCAAATACAGCCGGAACGCACTCCTTTTTCCTCCATTTACCTCCAGATCGTAGCAGCCCGACAGGAGCGATGAGCAATATCTATCAGACTTTTCAGTGGACGGAGTCGTTGCGGAACAACTGCGGTTGTCAATGAATATGTCACGCAAAATCATTTTTTTGACTGTAATTGGTATGCTCATTGCGAGTTGCTTAAACTCTGTACCGCCCGAAAAGGTAGGAGGAACGTATGTCGCTTCTTACCCATTCGGTAGTGAGACGTTAACTCTGGATCCAGACGGTAGTTTTATTCAGCGCGTTGAAGTACAAGGGGAAGCTCCCCTTACGATTTCTGGGACGTGGAAGTTTGACCCACAAAATAGTTACGTTCGATTTAACAACTTTTTGTTAGTAGTTGATGGATTCGGTCATTTAAACAAAGATTGGCGCAGTAAAAACCCAGGCATTGTGGAACTATCGGCTGGTCGTCTATGGTTCAAAATCACGCTTGGTTCCGGTGGGCAGCACCCTTATCGAAAACAATAACTACGGGCAAGACGATCAATCAGTTCCTTTAACTAAATGTTCTACGCCATGATATTGATTTTCGCCGTATTCTTACAGCTGTTTACTGCAAATGCCTATTCTCAGCAAATTACGCAAGAGGCGCTGAGGAACGCGCTGAGGGAGCACCCTGAAGTTCTCATCGAATTCCTCAAGGTCCATAAATCCGAGGTCCTGAAAATTATTAACGAAGCAGTCAGCGAATCGCGCCTCGCCCAAGAGCAGCGCTCGCTTGAGGACTCGCTTAAAAATCCATATAAGCCACAAATCTCGGAGCGGACCAGGATACGCGGCAACAGAACGGCGAAGTATACGCTGGTCGAATACGCGGACTTCCAGTGCCCTTACTGCGGCAACAGTTATCCGACGGTCGAAAAGCTCAGGACGAAATACGGTGACGATCTGCGATTCGTCTACAAGCACCTGCCGCTTTCATCGATCCATCCGCAGGCCCTGCCGGCGGCGCGTTACATGGAGGCGATCTCGCTGCAATCCGAGGACAAGGCGTGGAACTTCTACGACATCGTATTCAAGAACCAAAGCAAGCTGAGCGAGAGTTTCTACCAGGAGACCGCCAAGTCCATCGGTGTCGATCTCGATCGGCTGGCGGCCGATCTCAACAGCGACAAGGTCGCTGCGGCGATCAACGCCGACGTTAAAGAGGCCGGAGAGATGGGCTTTAACGCCACTCCCGGGTTCCTCTTGAATGGAATCCCCATCAGAGGCGCCTATCCGCTCGACTACTTCGAGAATATCATCGCGAGACTTGCCGACAACTCCCGTCCTGCGGCCGCAGCGCAGTGAGCGCGGCGCCGAGCGCGCGCTCGCGCGCATGCTGGAGCTCGGCTGACCGCCGGATTTTTTTCTTGACGGATTTTTGCCGCCGCGTTACCAGTCGCTTTTTACCGGAGGAGGCGGCGGATGGCGGTTGTCGGCACAACCTGGATTGTCGTCATGCGGTGTCAAAGCTGCGAGAAGCTCTTTACCATCAAAGGAATGGCCGCGACGAGCCTGGCGCAAGCGCCGAACGAAAGCGCCTGCGCCCACTGCGGTCATGTGCCCGGATGGACACCGTTCGATCCCACGCGCGCGGGGCGCACCCACACCATTGTCGAGCTGGCGCGCGAAAAGCCCCCGCGCCGCGAGCAATAATATCCCGCGCAGCTTAGTCCTTGGACTCACACTCGCCGAAGTGGCGCTTGGTGATGCATTCGAGGCAGAGGCTCCCTTTCAGCAGGTACTCGGGATATTGCAGCTCGACATAATTTCCCGCCGGCCACGACGAGCAGTTCGTGCAGAAATGCCAGCGATCGCTGCTCGTTAGCCGCCGGTAAGTCGTAACCATACGCGAAAGCCGTCACGAACGTATTGCGGGGGTTTACAAGGAAATTAAATCGGCGCGCGCCGCGCCGATCAATGCAGGATTATACCTCAACCGTGTTAACAATGAACGCAAGAGGCCCCTCCGGCCCTTGACTCTCGTGCGCCGTGTTATAAGAGGAAATCTTCGGCGGTCTTTACCCGGAAATTAGAGGAGGAACGATGGCAAAGTATCTGCTGATCGAATCGCGCGACCCCTTCGACAGCGTCGACTCGCAATACTTCGCGGAGCTGGTCCAGGGACTCGCCAAGCGCGGCAACGAGGCGACGGTGTTTCTCGCGCAGAACGGCGTCCTGCCGGCGCGCAAAGGCTCGAAATACAGCACCGTCATCGCCGATCTCGTCAAGAGCAAGATCAAGGTCGTCGCCGACCGCTTCTCGCTCAAAGAGCGCGGCATCCGCCAGCTCGTCGACGGCGTCGACACGGCGGACACGGACCGTCTGGTGGATTTGCTCGTCGAGCCCGGCACGAAAGCGATCTGGCACTAGGTCGGCCGACGAAAAAGGCTCATATGCTGCGTTGCGCTTCGATCGCCTCGCTCGACGTACTGGAAAGAGTACGCCTGCGCTCGTCGATCATCGCGCGCCTTGCCTCTGAGACCTTTTTGATCGGTCTTGAAAAGAAAATGGAGCAGTCTCAGCATGAACGGATTTTGCTGTTTAACTTCCTCGCCCTCCTTTGGAGGGAGAGGATAGAGGTGAGGGCGGCCCTCACCCCGGCCCTCTCCCGCGGCGGGAGAGGGAAGGACGTTGCGAATTAATTTTGTAGCGATCGGAGAAATCACATGGCAGGCAAAACGATCACCGTCGCGATCATGGACGCGCCCTACGAGTCGGCGAACTCGACGACCGCGCTGCGCATCGTGCAGTCGGCGCTCGCCAAAGGGCACAACGTCAACGTCTTCGCCTACGAAGGCGCGGTCAATCTGACCATGAAGGCGCAGGCGCCGCACCCCAATCCGGTCAAGGGCACCTCGGCCGAGCAGGAGGCGCACCCGACGACCAAGGACTGGGTCGCGGCGCTCTTCAAGCTGGCGAAGGACAAGGGGGTCAAGCTCGACTGGGTGAACTGCGGCCTGTGCGTCGACGAGCGCGGCGCGGGCGACTGGGTCGAGGGGCCGCGGCGCGGCGGGCCCAAGGATTTTCTCGACGCGTCCAACGCGAGCCAAGCGACGCTCGTGATTCCGACCAAGTAGGGGAGAACGCCATGGCGAAAATTTTGAATATCGTCGAAACCGCCTACCGCGGCACCATCGAAGAGCAGGACGACACGGTGCTGTGGCTCACGCACATGCTGAAAAACGCCGGCGCGGACATCTCCGTGCTGCTCCGCGCCAACGCCGTCAACTACGCTTGCAAAGGGCAGGACGCCTCCGGCCTCGCCTTCGGCGCGGCGAAAATGACGCACCCGCCCGAGATCGACAAGGACGTCGAGAAGATGATCGAGAAGGGCGTGTCGATCTACGTCGTCGAGGAAGACGCGCGCGAGCGCGGCCTCAACGACGACGATCTGCTCGCCGGGCTCCGCCGCATCAAGCGCCAGGGCATTCCCCAGCTCATCGACGAGCACGAGCAGGTCTGGCACTGGTGACCCTCACCCCCCTCTCCCAGACGGGCGAGGGGGTGGGAGGCTCACATCGGTGATTTTCCGCTTTCTTCCTCTCCCTGTGGGAGAGGATTAGCGTGAGGGTGAAACTATTTACTGCGCGATGTTAGGATCCGGAGCAGCTAATTGCTCCTTTTTCTTCTTCTCCACCCATGCTTTTTCCCGCAGCTCCTGTATGCCAGGATACTCAGGATTTATACGGATCGCATGGTCGATGTCTTCAATCACTCGATCGAAGTCGCCCATCTCCCAATAGACTGCGCTGCGCGCCAAATACACGACCGGCGAATCGGAATTCATGAGTATGGCTGTCTCGGCATCGGCCATTGCTTGGAGAAAACGTTTTTTCATTGCATAGACACCGCTTCGATTTGTATACGCAAAGACCGCGTTTGGATCCAGTTCAATCGCATGGTCTAAATCTGCAAGCGCTCGGTCATAGTCACCTATTTGGCCATATTCTCCGCCGCGCAGCGCGTATGCCCTTGCTAGCTTTGGGTCGAACTCAATTGCTCGACTGAAATCGCCTATTGCCCGTGCGTGATCTCCTGTCATTGTATAGGCGCGTGCGCGGTCGGTGTATGCCTCCGCGTTGCGAGGCTCCAGTTCCAAAGCTTTGTTGAAATCGTTGAAGGCCTGATCAAATTTTCTCTCCCTCATATAGACCGCACCGCGAAATCTATATGCCGCGCTGTTTTCCGGCTCCTGTTTCACGGCCAAATCATAATAATGAAGAGCTTGCTTGTAATTGCGCCTCGCGGCATAAGCGTAGGCGAGGTTCAAATAAGGCGTAACCGGTGCCTCGAGTCTTTCCGTTTCGTGATAATCATCTATCGCACGATCATAATCATGCAGTCGCAAATACAAATTGCCCCGCAATCGATGCGCGACGCCAAAATCCCAATCCAATTTCAGCGCGCGGGTGACGTCCCGCATCGCCTCGTCGTAATTATCTTTCGAGTAATGGGCCTCGGCGCGGAGCCAAAGAACGCTTGCCAAGGCATGATTAGATAGGTCGCCGGAGTTCGCCGCCAGGGTGCATTGCGTTATCGTTTGGTCGAGATCGCCGCTCTTCCACGCGTCGTAGCAGGTGGAGACCTCTTCGGCCTGATCGGCCAAAAGCGGCTGGCTCAAGGCGAGGATAAACCAAAGTGATACGAATGTTCGCCCCATTGTCCCCAACGCCCAAATGGCAGCACAACGGCTTGCCTATTGAGCGAATAGGAGATTACCCTAACCAGGGAAAGCGGATCAAGTTCTGATCGCCGGGCAATCCAGGATATTTTTTCTTGTTAAATACACCCGAGCGATTTTAAAATAGGTCAGGAGCGGCACCGGCCCGGTGACTTTCTTTCTCGCGCGCGGCGACTTCGAGCTCGGCATCCAGCAGACCAACATCATGGTCGGCGCGCCGGGGACCGATTTCGTCGGCCCCGTGCCCGGACACCTCAACCTGCCGTGTCCGAACAGCATCGGCCTGCTCACGGTCTCCAAGGAGCGCGACGCCGCGCAGGCGCTGATCCAGTTCATGATTTCCCCGGCCGCCGCGCCGCTGCTGCGCAAGGCGCACGAGGAGCCGGCGGGGAGGTGAGGAAGATTGTCGAGAATAGAAAGTCTGACACCCAAACAGACTGCACCGATAAAACTTAGCGCCTCACGAAGATTCCGTCTATCAACCACCCTTTGTCATACAGTCGATAAAGTACGATGTAATCCCGATCGCCCGGCGCATCGTTCCGAAAAAATCCGCCCCGACTTTTAAGATTGAGACGCGCTCGAGCGACGGTTTTTGAATCCATTGATATAGCTTCACATGTGTTTGCAGCAACTATAAGTCCACCTGCTTCGCTGTCCTGAACTTTGCCAGCCTGCAATTTGGCTCGCATGATCTCAAGCGCTTTATCGCATGTCAGTTCCGAATTGGTGAATGAATTGCAGGCAGTAAATAGAAATAACGAACTTAAAAACCGAATTAGCAGCACATTCGAGTCTACATACATCACTGGCCACCTCCGGCTCACTCTACCGCTTACTCCCTAATGGTTGCTCCATTTTCAGCTATTTTTCCGAACGTGGTCTACCGTGACCAGAACTTATTTTCAAGCTTCTGGCGGGTACTGAAATGTGGTCGATTGTGTGACCCCAATAGGTTTGCATATCGCTCGCCAGCATGAAATTCTCTGCTTCACCGGGGAGGAAGTCATGCGTGCTACATTTGTGCAGTTGAAATATTTCGTATTAGCATTGCTTATGACCGGTTTAGTCGGTTGCGCGGTACAAAAACAATGGACTGCGACCGGCGGCAGTCGCTCGGATGGGATTGTTAAACTGTCCTATGAATATCGAGCGTTCGAGCGTCCGCAAACAGATCAGCAACAAGGACTAGAGCTTGCAATTAAGCGATGCGGTGTGTGGGGATATACCGGTGCAGAGGCCTTTGGCGGTCAGACTCGTGCTTGCAATAATACTGCATCTGGCACTTGTAATTCGTGGTTAGTGACTCGCGAGTATCAGTGTACGGGTACAGGGCAGCCCAACAAATAACTCACTAAAGGGCTCGCTATCGGGGTAAGCTTGGGCGCATGTCCCCAGATATTGCTGAACAGCATCGGCCTGCTGACTGTCTCCAAGGAGCGCGCCGCCGCACAGGCGCTGATCCAGTTCATGACCTCGCCGGCCGCCGCGCCGCTCCTGCGCAAGGTGCACGAGGAGCCGGCGGGGAAGTGAGGGGGCTGTGACGAGCGGGAAAAGGTTGTCTGCGTCAGCCCCATACTTAGCCCTAACCGTGAGATTTCAATAGCTTAGGCGCGTGTTCGAACCTGCGTTAATTAGAATCGGAACATCCTAATAAGCTCGGGAGGGAATTGCCCGCGATGTCATCAATTAGCACGGAAAAAATAAGCGAAGAACAAGCTGAAAAAATAAGGCTTGTGAGTGAAGGACAGTTTTCTGACGTTAAGTCGGTCTTAATCCCACCATCAAACCTCACTAAACATATTTCCGCGCTGGCTGATGCTGATGGCGGCGACCTCTACATCGGGATTGCCGAGACAACTAGTGGGGACAGAAAAATTCGAACATGGGAGGGATTTGCAGATGCCGAGGCAGCAAACGGTCATCTTCAAATCTTCGAGGAGTTATTCCCGCTCGGAACGGATTTCCAATATGAGTTTCTTAGCTGCGATCAGCGAAGAGGGTTAGTATTACATGTTCAAATCAATAAAACACGGGGCATCGTAAAAGCATCTAACGGAATAGCTTATCTAAGGCGCGGTGCACAGAGTTTGCCACAAAAAACTCCTGAGCTTATCAAGCGACTAGAGTATGCAAAGGGAGTGGCCACTTTTGAATCCGAGGTTATTAACGTCTCGAAAGAGACTGTTGCAGAATCAGAAACAATTAAGAAATTTATCGAGCAAGTCGTTCCATCTACAACTCCTGAACCATGGTTAAAAAAGCAAATATTACTTCGAGACAACAAGCCGACGGTCGCTGGCGCGGTTTTGTTTTCGGATGAACCACAGGCACTCATACCGAAGCATTGCGGAGTAAAAATATATCGTTATCGAACTAAAGAAGCCGAAGGATTTCGTGAAGTACTAGAATTTACGCCGAAAACAGTTGAGGGCTGCCTCTATCAGCAAATTAAAGAATCAGTGAGATTAGCAATCGATATTGTAGAACGGATTCCTAAAATGGGGGACAAGTCTCTTGAAAAAATTTCCTATCCCCCACAAACATTACACGAAATTATTACAAACGCTCTTATTCATCGGGATTATAGCATTGCCGATGATGTTCACATCCGAATATTTGATGATCGAATTGAGGTTCAGAGCCCCGGTCGCCTGCCAGCACATGTGACCGTGAAGAATATCTTAGAGGAAAGGTTCGCGCGGAACGGACAAATTACACGTATCCTAAATAAATTTCCTGACCCGCCGAACTAAGATGTCGGCGAGGGGCTAAATACAGCTTTTGCAGCAATGCACAAACTAGGTTTAAAAGAACCTAAAATCACAGAGAAAGAGAACAATGTCCTCGTTGTAATTCGGCATGAACCTTTAGCGTCTCCCGAGGAAGCTATTAGAGATTATCTTGAAACTCACGCCTCAATTAATAACGCCGAGGGACGAGATATTACCCACGTCAAAGCCGATCATCAAATGAAAAATATTTTTAAACGCATGGAAGAAGCTGGAATGATCGAGCAAATTCCGGGTACCAGAACAAGCAACACGCGTTACCGTAAGCCGATTAAGGCTAACTAACTTTTCGCAAACTTTGACGTCTGGTGTCGGCTTTGTCGCACCAATGCTCTAGCGAAATGGTGTGCCCCGATTGCCTAGAGCGATGGCATATCTGAAGTAGTTTCGCACATGATCGAGAACTTCTTTATTTGTTAGAGACTTGGCAGACGGTTTCCAAGTCGGGAACTTACATGACATGTTGTTTAGTTTACTCCCACCATTAGCGAAAATTCGATAAGCCTCGTCTGTGCACAGAAAAGAAGTAATAGACGGTTTGCAATCCTTCTTGCCATTCCTATGGGTGAAGAACGGACGTTTCGATACGTGGTCTGTGAAGTATTTGTATTTCTTATTCAAATTAGCGAAGGCAGTTAACCCAATTTGTCCAGCGGGAATGGGCAGTGGGGCAGGATACTCGGCTTTGTCCATCAAGTTGTAAAGTATGTTGCCAATGCAGTGTTGATCTGGATCTTCCTGCAAAAAGACAACCTGTTTCACATAAGCGAGAGCCATAATTCCCGAACATTGGGCACAAGACTCTAATGAGGTATAAATAGTGACGTCTCGCAATGACGTGTTGTATTTGTTTCGCTTGCTTCGATAGCTGTCATCCATATTTTCAATGATTGTTTCTACTATATTGACCATTTTGGACAATGCATTTAACAATCCGCCCTGTACTGGAAGACGAGGCAAGTTGAGCATCTCAGCTTTATCTAAACCCGATAAACTAAATACATGACGTATTAAGCGTGCCTCTGCATGTTCTACGGAACTGTTGAAAAGATCATTGTGGTTGAAGTCGAACGCCATAACTTCGCCGCGGACATTTACGGCGATGCTGGCGATATTATGTCCAATGTAGGTTCTGTACGGCCCAAGTCGCTTTCGCCAATGATATTTACCAGCACGACCTTGCG
>DASWZY010000498.1:0-11495 GCA_036407055.1 Binatia bacterium | reverse complement strand
CGCCTCGCGTATGAGATTTGGGAGGCGATCAAGCACGAGAAGTGGCTGCTCGCGGCCGGCGGCTTCAGGAGCTGGCCGAACCGCCTGTGGGATTTCGACAAGCCGGGACTCTATCTCGGCGGCTACGGCGGCGGCGGGCTCGGCTATGCGCCCGGCGCGTCGATCGGCGCCGCGCTGACGCATCGCGGCGACGGCACGATCTGCCTCAACCTCCAGCGCGACGGCGACATGCTCTACACGACGAGCGCGCTCTGGACCGCAGCGAACACGCGCGTGCCGCTGCTCACGATCATGACCAACAACCGCGTTTACTATAACGACGTCGAGCACCAGGAGAAGGTCGCGATCGCGCGCGGCCGGCCGCCGGAAAATAAATTGATCGGCATGCAGATGGAAAACCCGTCGGTCGACTTCGCGGCGCTCGCGCGCTCGTTCGGCGTCGCCGGCGAGGGGCCGATCACCGAGCCGGAGCAGATCCGCCCCGCGATCGAGCGCGCGATCAAGCTGATCAAGAACGAGCGCCGCCCGGCGCTGGTCGACGTGATCATCCAGATGATCTAGCGCGTGCATCGTCGTTGACAGGCCGCGGCGAAAGTGAATAGTGGGTTTATGCTATGCCTCCACGCTCTAAAATTCCTTTTCGGAACCGGAACCAGACGGGCTGGTGGATCTTCCAAGAGGTTCAATATTGGGTCTCGAACCGACAGAAGAAACTCTTGCCGACTAGCCGGTGTCTTGTTTGGGAGAATACGAGGCTGATTCGTGCCAGGAACCGTGAGGAGGCGTATCGGAAAGCATTGAGGATGGCTCGCGCCGGACATCCCTCCAAGACCACTAAGGGAGGCAAGTGGTACACCGCAGGCATCTCAATGCTCTTGCCCGTTTATGAAGATATCGAAGACGGAGCGGAGATTCTTTGGACAGGACGAGGCTTGATGCGCATGGGTGCCATCAGAAAACTTGCAAAAACGAAACGACAGCTTCCAGTTTTTGACGATCGCCCCACCGAATTAGACAAGGAGTTTCAATGAACTGCACGTTCACGGCCCGCTATCGGAAGGAGGCTTTATGAAAATCATCGACGCCGACGGCCACATCGTCGAGAAAGAGCGCGACATCCGCGCCTATCTGCCGCGGCCCTACTGCGACCGCTCGGGCGCGCTCTTGCCCGGCGACGGCCTCGACACGAGCATGGGCGGCCTCGTCGGCGGGCGCGAGCACGTCGATGTCCCGACGCGCCTGAAAGACATGGACACGGAAGGCATCGACACCTCCGTGCTGTTTCCCACCGGCAGCTTTTCCGTGACGCGCTTCATGGAGCGCGACTACGCGGTCGCGTACGCGCGCGCCTACAACGATTTCATCGCGGATATCTGCAAGGAGAGCCCGCGGCTCAAGGGCATCGCGCTGCTGCCGCTCCAGGACCTCGACGCTTCGGTCGAGGAGCTCGAGCGCGCGGTCACGAAACTCGGCCTCGCCTCGGTCGCCGTCGCGACCCAGGGCATGAAAGAGCATCTCGGCAGCCAGCGCTTCTGGCCGCTCTACGACGAGATCCAGCGGCTTAACGTGCCGCTCTGCGTGCACAACCGCCGCGCCGCGCCCGCCGGCGACGACCGCTACGAGAGCTTCATCCACATGCATACGATCGGCCGGCCGGTCGAGACCTTCATCCAGTTCGTCGGCCTCATGTACGGCGGCGTCGCGGAGCGCTTCCCGCGGCTGCGCATCGGCTTCCTCGAATGCGGCGTGGGCTGGGTGCCGTACTGGCTGGAGCGCATGGACGAGGAATGGGAGAAGCGCGGCAAAGTGGAAGCGCCGCTGTGCAAGAAAAAGCCGAGCGATTACATCAAGCAAGGCAACTGGTTCTTCGCGACCGAACCGGAAGAGGAGATGCTGCCCTACGTGATCGAGCGCATCGGCGAGGACAAAATCCTTTTCGCGTCGGACTATCCGCACTGGGACGGCATGTTCCCGAAAGTCACGGCGACGATCCGCGGGCGCAAAGATCTTTCCGACAACGCCAAGGAAAAAATTCTCGGCGGCAATGCCGCGCGCTTCTACGGTTGGGAGCGCGGATGAGATTCGCCGGCGCGTGCCTCGCGGCGCTGCTGGCTCTTTGTTCGGCGTCGCTCGCGAACGCGGCGGAGCAGCCGCACAAGCTCCGCATGGCGTTCACGTCGCTATCGGGATCGATGGCGCCGCCGTGGCTCGCCCGCGAGGGCGGCTACTTCGCCAAGCAGGGGCTCGACGTCGAGGTCATCGCGATGCCGAGCGGCGTCGAAGGCATGAATGCCCTCATCGCCGGCGAAGTCCAGTTCCTCCACATCGCGGGCGGCACGACGGTCAGCGCCGCGGTCGGCGGCGCCGACGTCATGATCCTCGCGACGACCATCAATACGTTCGTGCAGAGTCTGGTCGTCCGGCCCGAGATCGAGCGCGCCGAGCAGCTCCGCGGGAAAGCGATCGGCATCAGCCGCTTCGGCACCTCGATAGATACCGGCGCGCGCGTCGCGCTGCGCCATCTCGGTCTCGTCCCGGAGAAAGACGTGGCGATCGTGCAGGTCGGCGCGGTCGAGTCGATCGTTGCCGCGATGCAGGGCAATCGCGTGCAGGGTGGGATTCTTTCTTATCCGACGATCAACCGCGCGTTGAAGCTGGGCAACCGCGTGCTGCTCGACGTCGCCGCGCTCGGGATTCCCTACGCCTCGACGGGAATCACGACCACCGGCAAGCTGCTGCGCAGCGATCCCGACCTCGCGCGCCGCTACGTGACGGCGCTGATCGAGGCG
Organism: Binatia bacterium; assembly: GCA_036407055.1. Lineage (GTDB taxonomy): Bacteria > Desulfobacterota > Binatia > UBA9968 > UBA9968 > JAJPJQ01. The sequence continues at coordinate 8,706 of DASWZY010000498.1, read as the reverse complement.
ATCGCGCGCATGAAGCAGGACAAGCCGTTCGCGACCACGGTGATGCGCAAATATCTGCGCATCAACGATCCCGAGCTGCTGAGCGAAGCCTACGACGTCTACGTACAGAAATATCTCCAGTCGGTGCCGCTGCCGACGCCCGAAGCGGTGAAGGCAGTGCTGGATGAGCTCGCGCCGCGCAATCCCAAGGCGCAGAGCGAGGACCCGAAGAAATTTTACGACGATACGATCGTGCGCCGGCTCGAAACGAGCGGCTTCATCGGCCGGCTGTACGGGAAATAAAAACTCGAGAGGATTTACCATGCGCATTATCGACGCCGACGGGCATGTAGAAGAAAATCCGGTAACCTTCAGCGACGCCTACTTCGATCCGAAGTGGCGCGCCGACCGGCCGAGCATCATCGGCATGGACGGCCTCGCCTACTGGATGATCGAGGAGAAGCTCTATCCGCGGCGCGTCGGCCGCGGCTGCCACAATCTCGGCACGCCGGTCAGCTACAACGGCAAGCCGACCAAGCACGCCGCGCGCAAGCCCGACAGCCTCGAGAGCATGGAGCTGAGCGACTTGAGCGCGCGCTTGAACATCATGACTGAGGAAGAGCTCGCGGTGCAGGTGCTCTACCCGACGCTGTTTCTCGCCTATCCGCTGAGCTCGAATCCCGCGCTCGTGACCGCGATGTGCGCGTCGTACAACCGCTGGCTCGGCGACCGGCTCGGAAAACACGAGCGGCTCAAATGGGTCGGCGTCGTGAACCTCGACGACATTCCCGCTTCGATCGCGCAGGCGCGCGAATGCAAGAAGTTGGGCGCGGTCGGCATGATGGTGCTCGGCACCGCGGGCGACGACCTGCTCGACAATACGCGGCTGCTGCCGTTCTACGAGGCGGTCACGGCCGAGGACCTCGCGCTCGCGGTCCACGTCGGCTGGGCGGCGCCGTCGATCAACAATCTTTTCACCCACATCTATCCGTCGGGCGTCATCGCGTTCCTCATGCCGGTGCTGATGGGCTTCGTCTCGCTCATGAGCGGCGGCGTGCTCGACCGCTTTCCGAATCTCCGCGTGGTTTTTCTGGAAGCGGGCTGCCAGTGGATTCACTTCATCATCGACCGCCTCGACCACCGCTTCCAGCACTCGGCGAAAAATCTCTCGCAGGTCGTCTCCGACACTGCGCCGATCCAAAAGCTGCCGGCGATGGAATACGTGCGGCGCGGCAATCTCTACTTCAGCGCCGAGGTCGAGGATAAACTTTTGCCGCAGGTGCTCGATCTCATCGGGGAAAAGCAGATCGTCTTCGGCTCCGATATGCCGCACGGCGACCGCGAGCGCTTCGCCGCGCGCGAGCTGTTGAAGCGGGAGGATGTCGGCGAATCCGCGAAGAGCGCGATCCTGGAGAAAAATCCGCTAGGGCTCTACCGCTTGTAGAAATAGACCGTGTGCGTGTGCAGGATGGTCCGGTCGGGGAACTTTTCGCTCCGCGTGGGCGTCCAGCCCTCGACGCCGAAGTCGTGGCAGACGACGCGCGTTCCGGGCTTCAGCGCCTCGAGCTTGGGTTTTAGCTTGTAGTTGAACTCCGGCAGCATATAGATCGTCACCACCGTCGCTTCCGAGATGTCCGCCGCGAGCGCGTCCTGCTCGCGGAACTCCGCTATATCCGCCACCCCTTCGCTGCGCGCGCGGCTCCGCGCCTTGTCGATGAGATCGCCGTCGATCTCGATGCCGACCGCGCGCACGCCGTATTTCTTCGCCGCCGCGATGACGATGCGGCCGTCGCCGCTGCCGACGTCGTACACCACGTCGCCGGGCTTGATGTCGGCGAGCTCGAGCATCCGGTTCACCACCTCCGGCGGCGTTGGCACGAACGGCACCTCGCCGGCGGTGTAGCCGGGGAGGCCGGAGCAGGCGGAGAAGATTAGAGTGCCGAGCGCGAGCGCAACGAACGAGAATGCTTTCATCGCCTACGCGATCTATGCGGCGTTTAGCGGTGAGATGCGATTGATCTTCCGCTCTATGTTCCGCGCGGCGTCCCAGAGATCGACGGCGCGCTGCGCGTTTAACCAAAACTCCGGGCTATTGCCGAACAGGCGCGATAAACGCAGCGCCATCTCCGGGCTTACCGCACGTCTCTCACGCACCAGCTCGTTTACAGTTTGCCGCGACACACCAAGCGCTTTAGCGAACCCCGACACGGTCAGGCGGTATTCCGGCAAGAAATCTTCCCGAAGCATCTTCCCGGGATGCGTGGGCCGTACTTTTCTTCTTCTCATATTCGGAATGCTCATCTTTCTCCTTGTTCAGTGGCAGTCCGTCAACTCTACCTCGTACGCGTCTCCATTGACGAACCGAAAGCAGATCCTCCACTGATCATTGACCGAAATGGAATACTGACGAATGCGGTCTCTCTCGAGTTTGTGCAACCGATTGCTCGGAGGCATCCGTAAGTCTTCCAAATACGCTGACGCGTCGAGATATTCCAACTTACGCACCGCTCGTTTCCACACTTCCGAAAGAAATCGTTTCGATTTTCCAGTCTCATACAATTCCGCCGTATGCTTATCGGCGAATGTCTTGATCACTGATCGAGTGTAACGCAATGCGTGACAGCTGTCAATGATGTAATTTTTCGCAGCGCGTACGTCACTGAGGCGAAACTCTTGACTCTTTTGTCATTGTCCGCCTATTTAAATGGTCCGAGGGGGGCGCCATGGCTATCTGGGATGACATTTTAACGCCGCGCGATAAAGAAGTCTTCGCGAAGTCGGGCTACGGCAAGCGCGCGGGCTTCGGCGTGCGGCCGGCGGTGCTGATCATCGACATGAACTACAACTTCGTCGGCGACAAGCCCGAGCCGATCCTCAAATCGATCGAGCGCTTCCGCAACAGCTGCGGCGAGGAAGGCTGGGAGAGCGTCTATCGCATCCGCGACCTGCTCGCGGCGGCGCGGAAGAAACACCTGCCGACCTTTTACACGACCGGCCACGAGGGCGGCAGCGCGGTCGCGTACGGCCGCTGGCACGGCAAGAACAGCCGCGGCGGCGAAGACCTCGGCAGCCAGTGGAAACAGGGGAACGAGATCGTCACCGAGATCGCGCCCCAGGCGGGCGATGTGCTCGTGCGCAAGCAGAAGCCGAGCGCGTTCTTCGGCACGGCGCTGATGAGCATGCTGAACGAGGTCAAGGCCGACACCGTGCTCGTCACCGGTTGCACGACGGGCGGCTGCGTGCGCGCAAGCGTGCTCGACGCGTTCTCCTACAACTTCAAAGTCGCGGTCGTCGAGGAGTGCGTCTTCGACCGCGGGCAGGCTTCGCACAAGATCAATCTCTTCGACATGAACATGAAATACGCGGACGTGGTGTCGCTGCGGGAGACGATCGAGTACATCGACCGTCTGTCTCCGGATCTCTATGCCCCCGGCCTTTAGCTCGTGAATGTTCCGTTCGCGGGCTCGTCAAAAATATGAGAAAATGGGCGCGCGGCATTTGAACCGATGGCCCACAGAGGGCGTTGACACGCGCAACAGTATGCGGCATTTTGCTCAACATTTTTCACCAGGGACCGAATGAGCAAGCTCGCCTGCCGCGCCGTTTTCGGCTTTATACTCTCGCTGATTTTCACCTCCGCCGCGTTCCCGCAGGCGCGGCCGCTCCGCAAGGTCCGTGTCGGCGTCACGTCCGTGACCGTCGGCAACATCATCACCTACGTCGCGCGCGACGCGAAGCTGTTCGAGAGAAACGGCCTCGACGCCGAGATTATTCAGATGCAGGGCTCGGCCGCCGCCGCCAAGGCGATGACCGCGGGCCACATCGACTTCGCGCCGATCGCGACGCCGACGGCGATCGAGGCGGATTTGGCGGGCGCCGATCTCACGATCCTCGCGCATACGCTGGAGAGCGTCACGCACGCGCTGATGGCGCGCCCCGAGATCCGGCGCGCCGACGATCTCAGGGGAAAGAAGATCGCGATCTCGAGCTTCGGCTCGCTGACCGATTTTCTGGTGCGCCACATCCTGCGCCAGAAGGGGCTCAACCCCGAGCGCGATGTGACGCTGGTGCAGATCGGCGGCGACGCCGAGCGGCTCACGGCGCTGAGCCGCGGCACGGTCGACGCGGCGGCGCTCTCGTTCCCGGGATACGCGAAGGCGCAGAAGCTCGGCTATTCGATGGTGTGGGATTCGTCGAAAGAGATCCGCTATCCCGGCATCGAGATCGTCACGCGGCGCGCGACGATCCAGCGCGAGCGCGACTTCGTGCTGAATTACATCAAGGCGCATCTCGCAGGCATCGCGCTGTTCAAAAGCAATGCGACCTTCGGCCGCCGCGAGATCAAAAGGACATTGAAAGTCGACGACGAAGGCCTCGTCGGCGACGCCTACCTGCTGTTCGCGAAATTATTCATCCCCGCGCCGTATCCTAATATTGCCGGCATGCGGACGAGCTTCGAATACGTCGCGCAGACCCATCCCGATATCTGGCGCCACAAGCCGGAGGAGTACGTCGATTCGAGCTTCGTCGAGGAGCTCGACAAGAGCGGCTTCATCAAAGGCTTGTACCAGAGACCCTGAGCACGATTCTCTTTTTACCATCCGATTGACAGCCGCCGCGGGCGGAGACTATACCCGGACATAGTCACTTGTTCGGGAGGTGCGCATGATCCGCCGATCGCTCCCGCTGCTTCTCGCCGTATTTCTGCTCGCACCCGCCGGCGCCTTCGCGCAAACGAATCTGCGCAAGATTCATGTCGGTGTGCCCTCCGTCAGCATGGGGAACATGATTATCTTTTTCACCAAGGAGGCGAAGCTCTTCGAGAAGCACGGACTCGACGCCGACGTCGTCGTCATGCAGGGATCGGGCATCGCCTCGCGCGCGCTGATAGCGGGCAGCGTCGTGATTTCCTCCGTCGCCACCCCGTCGGTCATGAGCGCCGTGCTCGCCGGCTCGGACATGGTGATTCTCGCGCACACGATGCCCGGCGTGGTGCAGTCGCTCATGGTGCGGCCCGATATCAAGCGCCCGGAAGATCTCAAAGGCAAAACGATCGGCGTGACGACGTTCGGGTCGCTGACCGATTTTCTCGTGCGCTATCTCGCGAAGAAAAAAGGACTCAATCCCGATAAGGATTTCGCGCTGCTCCAGATCGGCGCCGACAACGAGCGGCTGATCGCCCTCAAGCAGGGGAAAATCCAGGCTGCAACGCTGTCGCATCCGGCATTCATCCTCGCGGCGCGCGCGGGCTTCGCGACGCTGTGGGATTTTTTCAAAGAGGTGGACTATCCCTGGAGCGAGATCGCCTCGACCCGATCGCTGATCGCCAAAGATCGCGACCTCGTGATGCGCTACATGCGCGCGCACATCGAAGGCATCGCGCAGTTCAAGAAAGATCCGGAGTTTGCAAAAAAGGTGATTAAGAAAACGCTGCGCGTCGACGACGATTCGCTCGCGCAGGAATCGTGGGAGCTGTTCGCGAAATACCGCATCCCCGCGCCCTATCCGAACGTCAAAGGCATGAAGACAAGCTACGATTACGTCGCGCTCACGCGCCCCGACGTCTGGAGCCACAAGCCGGAGGAGTTCGTCGACGCGAGCTTCGTCGAGGAACTCGACAAAAGCGGCTTCATCAAGAAGCTCTATGAGAGGTAAATCGGCAGAAGGTGAAGGAGCCCTTCGACAAGCTCAGGGCGAACGGTAACTTTAACTGTCGATTATTTTCCGTTCGTGCTGAGCCCGTCGAAGCTCCCGATTTACTGAGGCCTGTCGCGAAGCGTGACCGGCAGCGCCTTCCCTTGCGCCTTCTCAAGACTCAATCCCAGCCAGCGCGCGACCGTCGGCGCGACGTCGATCAGCCGCGCCTGCTTGATTTTTCCCGGCGCGATCGCCGGACCATAGATCAAGAACGACGCGAGCATCTCCGGACGCTCGGGATCGTAGCCGTGCGTGCCCGCGTAGAATGACGGCAGGAAATGCGCGCCGCGGTAGCCGCCGGCCATCTCGTAGCCTTCGGCCGCTTCGAGCGCGAGAAACGCCGCCGGATCGCCGCCCTTGGCGCGGATTTCCTCCTGGCGGTAGACGCGGCGGATGCCGCTGTCCGGCTTGTGCTCGAGCGGCGGAAAAATCTCCAGCAGCGTTTTGCGTGTCGCCGCGTCGGCGGGGTCCTTCACGTAAACGTACGCGAACGCGGCCGTGGAAAGAATGGAAGCCTTCCAATCGGTCATGCGGCTCTGATCGTACGTGACGAGATTTTTCTCCAGCAGCAGCGTCCCGGGGCGGACGCGCCTTGAGATGCGCGCGAAGCCGTGATCGGAGAGGACGACGAGCGCGGTCTCGCTCCACGTGCCTGCGTCCTTTGCCGCGGCGATGATGCGTGCGAGCTGGCGGTCGGCGACTTCGATCGCCGCCTTGGCCTTCTCGCTGAACGGTCCGCCCTCGTGCTCCTCGTGGTCGACGCGCGGCAGATGAAGCATGAGCAGGTTCGGCTTCACCGCCGCGATCGTATGCACGGCGATGTCGGCGAGGGCTTCGTCCTGCAGCGCCGGCGGTGTAAAGTTTTCGGTAAACTTCGGAAAGCGCGCGGCGACGGCCTCGAGCAGCCCGGGCGTCGCCAGCGCGCGAACCAATTTGACATCGTCCTCGCTGCCGGCGCGCCAGTATTCGGGCACGACGGCGGCGGCGCGCGCGCCGACCGTCGTCGGCCACCAGATGAGCGCGGCGGTAAGACCGCGCGAGCGCGCCGCGTCCCAGAGCGTCGGCGCGCGGATATCCTCCGCGTACCAGCGCCAGCCCTGCTGATTTTTTCCCAGAGGATCGAACGTCCCGTTGGCTACGATGCCGTGGACGCCGGGATTGACGCCGGTGGCGATCGAGGCGTGCGCGGGATAGGTGACGCTCGGAAACACCGAGCGCGCGCCGTCGCTCCAGGCGCCGTTTTTCACGATCTCGCGCAGCGTCGGAATCCCGAGGCCGTGCGTGTCCGGCGCGACATAGGTCGCCGGCATCAGGCCGTCGATCGAGACGATAATGACGCGGCGGATCGGCTGCGCGCGCTCGGCGGCTTCGGAGACGGACGCGGCGCAGAGAAAGAGCGCGGCGAGAAATATCGCGCACAGGCGATATATCGAGCGCGGACGAGGTGGCGGCGGGCGGATCAATCGAGGTCGATGTCTTTGATCGGCTTTGTGATCGGCTCTTCCTGGGCCTTCTTGAGCAATTCCTGAAATTTCCGGTCGAGGACTTTGCCCTTGTTCTTCTCCGCTTCGGCGATCTGCTGGTATTTTTCGTCGCGTCGCGCCGCCTCGTCTTTGACGAGCTGCACGGCGTCCTTCAAATGTGCGACCGGCGGCGGCTTCGCCGGCAGCTTGTGCTCCAACACCGCCGCGAGCGCGGGATCGATCGTCAGCGTAGATTCGCAGCAGGGACAGACAACCTGGATCGTTGACGCAGTGTTATCGGCCATAAATTCCCTCCGAATTATCCGCGCAGCTCGATCTGTTCGCCGTCGGGCCCGTAAAAGACCACGCGGCGCCAGCCGCGCTCTCGCGGCTCCCGCGCGGGCGTGTCGTGCGGCGCGCGCGCCATCTCGACGCCCTCTTTTTGCAGCCGCGCGACGGCCTCATCGAAATTGTCCGCTTCGAGACAGAAATGAAAGCCTTTGATCGGCTCGGCCCGGTGCGTCAGCTCCAGGACCGTATCGCCGAGCTTGAGATAGGCGATCTGCATACCGCCGCCTGCGGCGTGCTGAAAATATTTTTTGAAGCCGAAGCGCGCCTCGTAAAATGCGACCGAGCGGTCGAGGTCGCTCACATGGATTGCGACGTGGTCGATTCTCCGGAACACAGAGTTCTCCCAGACAACCGATTAAGCATATGCCCTTGCTTCGACCGTTTGCAAGGGAAACCGTCTTGCCGCGCAAGCGCCGCAGCCGTAAGATGATCGCGCGATGCCGATCTATCGCCTGACGAAAGAGCTGCTGTTTCCGCCGGCGGAAAACGCCGAGCCCGACGGGCTGCTCGCGGTCGGCGGCGATCTGTCGAGCGACCGGCTTCTGCTCGCCTATCAGTCGGGGATTTTTCCCTGGTACGGCGAGGGTCTGCCGATTCTCTGGTGGTCGCCCGATCCGCGGCTCGTGCTCGCGCCGCGCGATTTCCACGTCTCGCGCCGTCTCGCGCAGACGATCAAGCAAGGCCGCTTCAAGATCACGTTCGACGTCGCGTTTTCCGCCGTTATTTCCGCGTGCGCGACGGTGCCGCGGCACGGCCAGGACGGCACCTGGATCGTTCCCGCGATGCGGCGCGCCTATATCCGCCTGCACCAGCTCGGCTACGCGCATTCCGTCGAGAGCTGGCTCGACGGCAATCTCGTCGGCGGAATCTACGGCGTATCGCTCGGCAAATGTTTTTTCGGCGAGTCGATGTTCTCGTACGAGAGCAACGCGTCGAAGACGGCGATCGCGGCGCTCGTCCAGCGCCTGACGCAGTGGGACTTCCGACTGCTCGACGCGCAGGTGACGACGCGGCATATGCTGAGCTTGGGGGCGAAGGAGATTTCGCGGAAAGTTTTTCTCAAACAGCTCGACGCGGCGCTCGAGCTGCCGACGGTCCGCGGCAGCTGGAACGTGGAAAGCGGCTGAAAATCTGCTATGCTCGGCGGCTGAAATCGATCAGCGGAGGGACTGAATGGCCAAGGTCAAAGAAGCGTTCAAAATGAAATACCAGGGCA
>DASWZY010000497.1:0-8091 GCA_036407055.1 Binatia bacterium | reverse complement strand
CATCCAGGGCGCGACCGGGCTGTTTGTCTCCATGCCGAGCAAAAAACGCAAGGACGGAACGTATCGCGACATCGCTCATCCGATCAACAACGAGACGCGCAGAATGATCGAAGAGAAGATCATCGCCGAGTATCACAGGGTTGCCGAAAGCGGCGGCGAGCAGGCGTTGGGCGACCAATAAAGTGCTGTAATTCTCTTGTAAAATCAAGCACTTGCGGATGGGCGGTCGCCAAGCGGTAAGGCCCCGGACTTTGGATCCGGTATCGAAGGTTCGAATCCTTCCCGCCCAGCCAGTTTCCTGAAAAAGCGAGCGCGAGAGCCGGAGTTGCTTTGCCGCTCTGGCTGTTCTATTTATAAAAATTCACTGTTGCGCTTATGGGACAACATCAGGACGATCTGAAAATTTTCGCCGGCAACTCGAACCCGGCGCTCGCGCGCGAGATCTGCGATTATTTGAAGGTCCCGCTCGGCAAGGCCGTCGTCGAGACGTTCAGCGACGGCGAGAGCAAGGTCGAAGTCAAGGAGAACGTGCGCGGCGGCGACGTCTTCGTCGTGCAATCGACCTGCTCGCCGGGGAACAACAATTTGATGGAGCTGCTGCTGATGCTCGACGCCTTCAAGCGCGCGTCGGCCAAGCGCATCACGGCGGTGATTCCCTACTACGGCTATGCGCGCCAGGACCGAAAGGTGTCGCCGCGCGTGCCGATCAGCGCAAAGCTCGTCGCCGATCTCATCACGACGGCGGGCGCGTCGCGGATTCTGACGATGGATCTGCATTCGGGTCAGATTCAGGGATTTTTCAACATCCCCGTCGACAACCTCTATGCGACGCCGGTGTTGCTCCAGTACGTCAAGCAGCGGCTCAATCACAACGAGGTCACGATCATCTCGCCCGACGCCGGTGGCGTCGAGCGCGCGCGCGACTTCGCGACGCGGCTCAACGCTTCGCTCGCGATCATCGACAAGCGCCGCTCCGGGCCGAACGTCGTTGCCGAAATGAACATCATCGGCGAGGTGAAGGGCCAGACGGCGGTCCTGCTAGACGACATGGTCGACACCGCCGGGACGCTCACGATGGCCGCCGCGGCGCTCAAGCGCGAAGGCGCGAAGCGCATCCTCGGCTGCTGCACGCACGCGGTGCTCTCCGGTCCGGCGATCCAGAAAATCGTCGAATCGCCGCTCGAGGAACTGATCGCGACGAACACCGTTCCGCTCGGCGGCAACGCCGGCGCCTGCGAGAAAATCAAAGTCCTTTCCGTGGCGCACCTGATCGCCGAGGCGATCCGCCGCACGCACGAGGAGCGCTCGATCAGCTCGTTGTTCGATTAAATTTTCGTATCCGTCTTAAAATTCGCTAGGAGGTACTTCGTTGGAAACCGTTGAAATACAAATCGAGCCGCGTGAGAGCGACGGCAAGGGCCGCGCGCGGCGCGCGCGCCGCGCAGGCAAGCTCCCGGGCGTTTTCTATGGCCCGAAATCGGCCGCGGTGGCGCTCGAGCTCGATCGCAAAGATTTTCTCACCCGGGTCGCGCACCTGGAGGGATCGCATCTCATTCGCATCAAATCCGGCTCCCCCGCGCTCGCCGACAAGGTCGCGTTGGTGAAAGAGCTGCAATATCATCCGATCACAGGCGAAGTCATTCACGCGGACTTTTACGAGGTCGATCTGACCGAGAAGATCCGAGTCAAAGTGCCGCTTCACTTCGTCGGCAAGGCGGCCGGCGTGGTTCGCGGCGGCATCTTGCAGCCGGTCGTGCGCGAGATCGAGGTCGAATGTCTTCCGATGGACATTCCCGAATTTTTCGATGTCGAGGTTTCCGCGCTTGACATCGGCGATTCGCTCCACGTAACGGAGCTCACAATGCCGGCGGGGGTCACGGCGGCGTCGGAATCCGATCTGACGCTTGTCACCGTCGTGCCGCCGAGCATCGAAGAGGCGCCGACGCCTGCGGAGGCCGCGGCCCCGGCGGTCGAAGGCGCGGAAGCGGCCCCCGCGGTCGAGGGAGCGGAAGCGGCTCCGGCGGCGGCGAAGAAGGAAGAGAAAAAGGAAGAAAAGAAATAACCGTTTCGGGTTTCGAGTTTCGCGTTTCGAGTTCAAAACGGGAATCGGAAATTTTCACTTGCTCCGAATATTCTGCTCGAAACCCGTAACCCGAAACTCGAAACTTATTCCGTGAAGCTCATCGTCGGCCTGGGCAATCCTGGAAAAAAATACGAGCGCACGCGGCATAATCTCGGCTTCATGGTGCTCGACCGGCTGGCCGAAAGAGGCGCTGTCTCGATCGATAAGAGCAAGGCGCAGGCGCTGGTCGGCGAATGGAGACGCGGCGGTGAGACCGTTCTGCTCGTCAAGCCCCAGACCTTCATGAATCTCAGCGGCCAGGCGCTCGCGACGCTTTTCCGCTATCATCCGGTTGAGGCCGGCGACGTTATCGTCGTTCACGACGATCTCGATCTCCCGTTCGGACGCCTCCGCATCCGCGAGCAGGGAAGCGCCGGCGGCAACCGCGGCATGGTTTCAGTGCTGCAGGCGCTGGGGGAAGTTCCCTTTGTCCGCGTAAGGATCGGGATCGGCAGGCCGCCGCCGGGCGTCGACCCCGCCGATTTCGTGCTCCAGCGGTTTACACCGGAAGAAAAGGCCGCGCTTGCGGAGATTGTCGGCCGTGCGACCGCTGCAGTCGAGGCAGTGCTCGACGAAGGCCCCCGGCGGACGATGGAAAAATTCAATCGTGCCGGGTGAAATTCGCTCAATTGTAATGGCCAGACTCGTATGATAAGCGTTCAAAGATCAATAGAATGGAGATAGAATCGACGTGACTCTTTACGAAACCATGTTCATTATCAACCCTGAGAAGGGCGGCGCCGTAAAAGATTACATCGAGCGGTTTAAAAAAGTCGTCGAAGAGCAGGGCGGAAGCGTGGCCCATCTCGAAGAGTGGGGCCTGCGCGACATGGCGTATCGCATCGATAAGCAGGGCAAGGGCTACTACACGCTGCTGCAATACCGCTCCGAAGCGCGGGCCGTCGACGAGCTCGAGCGGACCATGCGGCTTACCGACGGCGTGCTCCGTTATCTTACCGTGCGCGTCGACGAAGCCGCCGAAGCCGCCGCGCAAGCAGCCAAAGAGAGTCACGCGGCGGCGAGAAAGGCCGAAGAGGAGGCGAAACCCGGTCCGCAGACCTAACCGCGTAACCGGATCGGGCGTCGATGGCGGAGTACAACAAGGTTATCCTCTTGGGGAACCTGACCCGCGATCCCGACCTCCGCTATACGCCCGCAGGTCTCGCCGTTTGCGAATTCCCTCTCGCCGTCACGCATAAATACCGCGTCCACGACGAAGTCAAAGAAGAGGTGTGCTACATCGACGTCGTGGTTTTCGGCCGCAGCGCGGAACCTGTCAAAGAACACCTGCGCCGCGGCGCACGCGCGTTGGTCGACGGTCGCCTTACGCAGCGCCGTTGGGAAACTCCGGAAGGGCAGAAACGAAGCAAGTACGAAGTGGTCGCCGCGACGGTCCAGTTCTTCGACGCCGGCGGTGCGCCGGCATCCGGCCACGAGGACGATCTACCGATTTAGCGAGGTAAAGAGAAATTATGGCTCAACCAGCATCCTCTTCTAGACAGGGCAGAGAGCGCTCGGACGAAGACAAAGGCGGAGGCGGCCGGCGCCGCCCGATGATGCGGCGGAAGGTCTGCCGCTTTTGCGCCGACAAATCGGTGCGCATCGACTACAAAGATATCCGGCTCCTGACCGGCTTCGTGACGGAGCGCGGAAAGATCACGCCGAGCCGGATCACCGGCACGTGCGCGCGGCACCAGCGCCTGCTGACGACCGCGATCAAGCGCGCGCGCAGCATCGCCCTCCTGCCTTTCACCACAGTTAAAAGCTGACGCTTTCGGCCGCCGGGCTGTCATGGAACTCAAAAACGCCAAGAGTTTTGCGGCGGCTTTGGCCGCGACGGTTTTGCTCACGCTCCTAGCCGCGGCGGTTCCGTTCGCCGGCATGCTGTTCCTTCCCCTTGCGCCTCAGCCGGCGCTGGCGTTCGGCTTGACATATGGGATGCCGTCGACGGTGGTGCTGCTGGCGGTTGCGACCGGCCTCATTGTCTTTGCCGCCGGCGCCGAAGTCGGCGCCGCGTACGTGCTCATCGCGCTCATGGTGCTCGTCCTTCTTTATGCGTTCAGGCGGCGGTGGTCGATCGAGGCCGCCGTCGCGGCCGCGGCTGCGGCGATGCTCGCCGGGCTCGCCGTATGCCTGATACTTTCTTTCGGGTCGGCATCCGAGGTTTTTCGTGGAGTGCAGATATTTCTGCAGGAGAATCTAAAGCTCACGCTCGACCTGTACGCCGGCGCCGGCTTTTCCGCCGAAACAGTCGACCGAATCAGGCAGCAGTCGCCCCAGATTGTCGCAACGATCGTCGCGATCCTTCCGGCGCTCGCGTTCGGCGGCTTCGTCACGCTTATCTTGATCAATATATTTTTTCTTCTTCGGCGCTTTCCCGAGCAGCGGGACAGCATCGCCGGCGCCCCAGACTTGCGCGAGTGGCGCGCGCCGGAATGGCTTGTCTGGCCTTTTCTCGCCGGCGGCTTCACGCTTTTGGTGCCCGGCGTTAATCCTGGGCGGGTGATCGCACTCAACGTTTTGCTGGCGACATCGGTGGTTTATTTCTTTCACGGCCTTTCGATCATCGCGTACTATTTTCATTACAAGCGCGTGCCGCGCCTTCTGCGGGGCTTCATTTACCTGGCGATTTTTTTCGAGCAGATCCTGACGATCGCGGTCGTGGTACTCGGGCTGTTCGATCTCTGGGGCGATTTCCGCCGGCTGAAGAAGAAAAATCTGAATCCCAATCCCGCGGCTTAGCAGCGGAAGCAAGGAGCGAATCATGGAAGTCATTTTGAAAGAGGATATTCCGAACGTCGGGAAGATGGGCGAAGTGGTACGCGTGCGCGACGGCTATGCGCGGAACTATCTTTTGCCGCGCGGGCTCGTGCTCATCGCGAACAAGAAAAACCTGAAGACTTACGAGCACCAAAAACGCGTCGTCGAGTCTCAGAAGGCGCGCGTGCAAAAGCAGGCGCACGGTACGGCGGAAAAGCTTGCTGGAGTCGCGCTGGTCATTCCGGCGCGCGCGGGCGAGGAGGGAAAGCTCTTCGGCTCGGTGACCAACATCGATATCGAGAAGGCGCTTAAGGCCAAGGGGCTCGAGGTCGAGCGCCGGCGCATTCATCTCGCCGAACCGATCAAGGCGCTCGGCGAGTACGAGGTGCCGGTCCGGCTCACGGCCGACGTGCAGGCGAATATCAAAGTTTCCGTCGTAGCCGAAGAAGGAAAATAAACGGGACGATAAATTTCGCGGTTTAAAAAGCCCGATGCTCCGAGAGAGCCCGGGCTTTTTTCATCCGGTGCGATTGATCTCTGCCGCGCGATACTTTATTTGTCTTTCTTCCGAATTTCTCACAAGGAGATTTTTCACATGCACTTTGTTTTTGCCAATCGATCTGCGATTGCGCGGTTGACCTCGTTTGTGTTTTTGCTGTCCGCGGCGGCGGCTTTTTCCGCCGAGGCCCCGAAAAGCCTGCCTAAAGTTCCTTCCGAATTGGAAAAGGTGCGCGCGGCGTTGGAGAAATATCAGGACCCGGTGCGCGCCATACATGACGGCTATTTTTCGACGCTCTCGTGCGTCGCGTACTCGCGCGCCGCTCGCGGCGGTGAGGTCCCGGGGTATGCGCAATCCGGGGGCATGGGAATTCATTTCCTCAATCCCGCTGCAATCGGCCCGACGCCCGATCCCCAGCGGCCGCAGATTCTTTTGTACGAGCCGAACGGGGACAAACTCCGTCTGGTGGGCGTGGAGTGGTTCATTCCGCTCTCGACCGGAGTCAAGGAACGGCCGAATCTCTTCGGCCGCCCGTTCGACGGGCCTATGGACGGCCACGAGCCGTCAATGCCCAAAGAGTTGCGCCACTACGATTTACATGTGTGGCTGTGGAAAGAAAATCCCGCAGGGCTCTTCAGCCCGACCAATCCCAACGTGAAATGCCACGGGCATGGTTACGCATTGCTTGAGGAGCCGCCGAAGCTGATCCAGAAGTAATCCTGCGCGCTCAGCCGTCGCTCGCAACGCGAAAACCGTAGTCCGCATATTGAAATATCGGGTTCAACGAGCTCCGCGCCGAGCACCGGCTGAATTTCACGTGGTGGCGCCAGGAGCCGCCGCGCGAGGATTTGCGCGCCCCGAAGCGCGGCCCGGAAGGGTTGCGCTCGGGCGAGATACGGTAATAGTCTTGAGCGTAAAAATCACTGCACCATTCGTGCACGCTCGCGCACATGTCATAGAGTCCAAAGCCATTCGGTCTATAGATGCCGACGCGCGGCGGTCCGCCGTTCAGCGTGTCCACGCCGGAGCACGCGCTTTCATCGGGAAGCGCGTCGCCCCAGGGATATTTTTGTCCTCGCAATCCGCCGCGCGCGGCGCATTCCCACTCCGCCTCCGTCGGCAGACGATAGTGTAGGCCGCTCTCGACGGCGAGCCACGCACAATACGCCGCCGCATCGTGCCATGAGACGCCGACAACGGGCTTCTCCGGGTCGGCGAACATGCTATCGTGCCAAAACGGCGGCGATGCCGCATTGGCCGCGGCGAGATAAATTTCATATTCGCGGTTCGTGACGGGAAATTTCCCGATCGCAAACGCGTCGACATAGACACGATGCGCCGGCTTCTCGTTGTCCATGCCGTCTTCGGCGCCCATGAGAAAAGTGTTGGCGGGAATCGCGACAATCGCGGGGATAAATTCTTTTTTGTCCGGCGCCATGTTAAAAGGTCGTAGTCAGGTGCCGATAGGATGTCAATCGAAGAAAAAAACGGCGCAGAGCCAGCCGCGCGGCGGGCGCGCCTCTTCATTCTCGGTGCGGCGACGCTCTGGAGCCTGGCGGGCGTTTTCATCAAATCGCTCGCGCTGAATCCGCTCGCGATCGTCTTCTACCGCAGTCTTTTCGCCGCTGTGTTTTTTGCGCCGCTCGTCAGAGTGAGGAGTTGGAAATTCTCGGCGCCGCTTGTAGTCTCCGCCCTCAGCTACACGGCGGCGGTCAGCGCTTTCGTTGCCGCGAACAAACTCACAAGTGCCGCGAACGCCATTGTGCTGCAATACACTGCGCCGATTTTCGTTTTTATCTTCGCGCGGTTTCTCTTTCGCGAGAAAATCTCGCGGCCCAATCTCCTTGCGCTCGCCGCCTGTACGCTCGGCGTTGCGATCATCTACTTGGGCAGCGCCGGTGAGCGCGACATCCAGGGTGTCGGCGTCGCTTTATTCTCCGGTGTCTGCTTCGCGATCTACATGACCAACCTGCGTTTTTTGACAGATACCGACGCGCGCTGGCTGACGTTCGCAAACAACGTGGCATGCAGTCTCTTGCTCCTTCCGTGGATCGCCGGCGCTCTCGCGATCGACTCTTCGAACGCTGCAATTCTACTCGTTATGGGAATTGTTCAGCTCGGAATACCTTATTTCCTTTTCTCGAAGGGACTGGAGAAAATTCCGCTGCAGGAAGCCTCTCTGATTGTTCTCGTCGAGCCGGTGTTGAATCCGATCTGGGTTGCGGCGGCGTACGGCGAAGTGCCGGGACCGGCGACGCTCGCCGGCGGCGCGCTTATTCTCGCGAGTCTGGGCGCGTGGTATGTACGGCCGGGGACGAAAGACTAAGTTGGCTTCGCGCTAACGAACGCCGCCGCCGCGGATGTGCTCCATTTCGTCCGGCGGGAGCTGCTTGATGTCTTTCCGCAGCTCGTAGTTGATGTGCTGCAGCTGCTCGTGCGGGCCGGAGCGGTTGCCCATCATGACCATCGGCCCGTCGCCGCTGTTTTCTAGCTGATAAAACGAGCCGCCGGTGATGAGCGCCGCCATGCCCGGCTTCATCACCGCCTTGCCGCCGTCGGGAAAGCGCATCGTGCATTCGCCCTCGATGACGTAAAATGTCTGGTCGGCATTGTGGCAGTGCATGTCATCCTTGTCGCCTGGATTCGGGTAGTAGTGAACCCACGCGTGCATCCGTGGCGTGCTCAGCACCATGGTTCTTTTTTTTACGTC
>DASWZY010000496.1:0-3363 GCA_036407055.1 Binatia bacterium | reverse complement strand
CGGAGAGGAGAAGCCATGAGCTACGTTAAAGGGTTGAAGTGCCGCGAGTGCGGCCAGGATTATCCCAAAGAGCCGCTCCACGTGTGCGAGACCTGCTTCGGTCCGCTGGAGGTCGTCTACGACTACGACGCGATCAAGAAGGCGCTCTCACGCGAGAAGATCGCGGAGCGGGCGAAAAACCTCTGGCGTTACCGCGAGCTGCTGCCGATCGACGGCGAGCCGCGCGCCGGCCTCTACTCCGGGTTTACGCCGCTCGTGCGCGCCCATCGTCTGGGTGAAGTGCTGGGCGTCAAGGAGCTCTACATCAAGGACGACTCGGTCAACCACCCGACCTTCTCCTACAAAGACCGCGTCGTCTCGGTCGCGATCTCGAAGGCGATCGAGTTCGGCTTCGAAACCGTCTCGTGCGCTTCAACCGGCAACCTCGCGAACTCCGTCGCGGCGCACGCGGCCAAGGCCGGGCTCAACTGCTATGTCTTCATCCCCGATGGCCTCGAGCAGGGGAAAATCATCGGATCGGCGATCTACGGCCCGAAGACGGTCTCGATCCAGGGGAACTACGACGACGTCAACCGTCTTTGCAGCGAGATCGGCGATAAATACGGCTGGGCGTTTGTCAACGTGAATCTCCGTCCATATTACGCCGAGGGCGCCAAGACACACGCCTTCGAAGTCGCCGAGCAATTGGGCTGGAAGCTGCCGAAGCACATCGTCGTCGCCTCGGCCGGCGGCACGATTCTCCCGAAGTTGCACAAGGCGTTTAAAGAGCTCGAGCAGGTGGGGCTTATCGAATCGAGCGAGTGCAAAATTTACACGGCGCAGGCGACGGGCTGCGCGCCGATGGTCCAGGCGCTGAAAAAAGGCACGGATCTCATCAGCCCGGTGAAGCCCAACACGATCGCGAGCTCGATCGCGATCGGCAATCCTGCCGACGGCTACTACGTGCTCCAGGCGGTGCGCGAATCGGGCGGCTGGGGCGAGAGCGTCACGGACGAGGAAATTATCGACGGCATCAAGCTGCTCGCGCGCACGGAAGGAATTTTCACCGAGCCCGCGGGCGGCACGGAAGTCGCCGTCGCGAAGAAGCTCATCCAGCAGGGCAAAATCCCGCGCGACGAATCGATCGTGATCAGCGTCACCGGTAAAGGCTACAAATGTCTGGAGTCGGTCGTCGCGAGCGTGGAGAAGCCGTTCAAGATCAACGCGACGTTGCAAAACTTCGACGACCTCTATGCCGAGCTCGCCGAAGCCGCGCCGGGAAAAGTCGCGGCGGGAAAATAACGCCTGCGACTCTACTGAATCACTAGCGACAGCGGTATGTCTTTAAAATTGCCTCCGGAGTCGGTGACCCGAAACGTCAGGGGGTAAGTCCCCTGATCGCCGCCGCTCGGCATGCCGGTGATGGCGCCCGACGGGCTCGCCGCCAAGCCCGCAGGCAGGCTCCCGGCGATCAGCGACCAATTGTAGGGCAGTTTTCCGCCGGATGCTTTGAGCGTCGCGGCGTAGGATTTGCCCACCGCGCCTCGTTTCAAGCTCTTCGTTTTGCTCACCAGCGCCGGATAAACGACGATCGAGAATTGCTTCGACACCGATCCGCTCGCGTTGTCGGTTATGCGCACCGTAAAGCTCGGCGGCTTCTTGTTGTTGGCCTTGGTCGGTACGCCGCTGATCACACCAGTCGATGCATTGAGGCTCAGACCGACCGGCAGCGCGCCGGAAATAACCGTCGCGTGGTAGGGCGCGGCGCCTCCCGTGATTTGTAAGTTGGTATTGTAGTTCAATCCCGCGGCGGTGTTCGGCAGAGAATTGGCGCCGACGGTGAGCGGCGGTCCCGTTATAGTTGTCGTCTGGTTGCTCGTATTGTTGGTGGGATTAAAATCGGTTTCATTGGCCGAGACACTCGCGATGTTCGTCACCTGTCCTAGGCTTGCAGTCGTGGCAACTACTGCGACAGTCGCGCTTCCGCGATTGAGGATGCCGCCGAGATTGCATGTGATCGTGGTCGTGCCGACGCAGCTGCCCTGGCTCGGCGTTGCCGAGACGAAGCCAAGGCCCGCCGGCAATGTGTCCGTCACCGTAACACCGGTAGCATCGATGAAGCGGTGATTTATGACAGTCAGAGTGTATGTAACGTTATTGCCGATCGCGACAGGATCGGATGAGTCGATCTGCGTGATGCCAATATCGAGCTGATCCAGCAGATCAAGAGAAGCGTCAGCCTGTATCAGGCCAAAGCCGCTGCCGTTGTCGAATCCCGCCGCGCCCATGTTGATGGCCGAACTCTCCAGCGCCGCGTAAACGTCCGAAGGGGTCAGCGTCGGCTTCGCCTGAAGCAACAACGCCGCGACGCCGCCAGCGTGCGGCGCCGCGGCGGAGGTGCCGAAAAAGTTGGGATGTCCGTCCGATTCGGGATCGTCGCCGGCGAAAAAGAACGTCGTATTGGCGCCGTCGGGCGCGGTGATCTCGGGTTTGTCCGCGCGCGCGTCGCTTATGGAATTTCCATCTGTGTCGAACAGGACGGCGGTGCCTCCGGCAGACGAATAGGATTCCAGGACCGGCGGAGAGACGCCGAAAGCCGGCGTCTGCTTATACCAGGCCGCGCCGACCGCCTCGGCCCCGTTCGCGTTCGAGTGGCCGTAGATCGTGCTGCTCTGCGTGTCGAATTCGTTCACGGTCATCGAGCCGAAATAGATGTATTTCACGATGTTCGGATTTGTCGCGCCCGCGAACTTCACGATCATGAGATTGACGTTCTGCGGCAAACCGCTGTTGTTCGTGTACGAGAAGATTTCCACCGGGTCGGCGCCGACGTTGTCGAAGGTGCTGCCCTCGATAACCTGCGTCGCCGAGCTGTTGAGAAGATAAATGTCTAGATCGTTGCGCGCTCCGGGGGAGCCGCTCACGGAAAACGAGGGCGTATCCCACTGCATGCTGAATGTAACGGTCCCATGCGCCGGGATCGTGAGGCTCTGAAAAGGATCGCCTGGAGCGAAGTTGTGCGCAACGCCGCCGAAAAAGTGCGGCGCTCCGCCGGCCGACGGGAACTGCCCGTCGGTAAAGGTGCTCCCCGGGTTGAAGGCATGCTGGTAGCTCTGTTTTGCCTCGTTGCCCGCGGCGGAGAAGTACGCCGCACCGCCGGCTACGACACTGTCCACCGCCTGGGCGACGATGCCGTCCTGAAACATCGGCTCGTCGAAATAGAAGACGTCGTCGACGATCACATCCGCGCCGGCGTTTTTCAGCGCGATGATGTTGTTCGCGAATGAGGCTTCGCTAACGAATGCAGTGGCGAAGGCAAGCGACGCGCCGGGGGCGATATCGTGGACGATCTGCAGCATGGCGCGGCCTTCGTCGGTTCCACCG
>DASWZY010000495.1:0-3380 GCA_036407055.1 Binatia bacterium | reverse complement strand
GAGCTACGAGGTCGCCGGCCGCTCCCCCGTCGCCGCCTTCGTCGCGCAGATCGCCGAGGTCCACGTCGACTGCGAGACCGGCAAGACGGAAGTCAAAAGAATGATCACGGCGCACGACGTCGGCACGGTGATCAACCCGCTCACGCATCAGGGGCAGATCGAGGGCGGTCTCGTCCAGGGCTTGGGTTATGCGCTCATGGAAGAGGTCGTTACCGAGAACGGCAAGGTCCTCACCGCGAGTTTCGGCGATTACCGCATCCCGGCGATCGCCGACATCCCGCAGCTTGAAACGGTGCTGATCGAGGACCCGGCCGGGCCCGGTCCGTTCGCCGCGAAGCAGATCGGCGAGAACGGCATCATCGCGACCGCTGCGGCGGTCGCCAATGCGCTCGACGCGGCGGCCGGCGTGCGGGTCATGGACCTGCCGCTGACGTCGGAGAAGATTTACTTCGCGCTCAAGTCGGTCAAGCCGGCGGCGTAGACCGTTTGTCTCAAAAGACTGCCGCGATGATGCTGCGAAATCGACATACCCTTTTGGTGGTCGGTTGGCTTTTATTGCTCAGTAGTTGCTCTCAATCCAATTCCCAAGTTGCTGGTGTCGTGGATTACCTGCGTATTAAGCGTCCGCCGATCCCGGTACCGGGTGCGACGATCGCGAGTCCGGGTCTCCAAGAGGACGTTGTCAATACGATTTTGGGGATAGACGGCGCCCGACATCAGCAATGTAAAAATTACGGCGTTAAGAATACCGAAGTCGTCAATCCCTTGGATGCAGATGGCAAATGGAAGGAACGCTGGCTCATCGATCGTTGTGGAACACCTGTTGCCTGGGATGTCGAATTCACTCACGCTCTAAAAGGCGGAACGGACATTGTCGTTAGGATACCAAAAGAGTGACAAGAATTCTGTCTGGAGCGTAAGAACCTCCGTTCTCCCGTCGCTATAATCGTAGACATTATTTTCTTCGCTGTGGTAAGGTCGAGCGGGGTTTCGTTCAATGATCCGCGTCGTCGGCCTGGTCGCCAAATACGAAGAGCCGAAAGCCGCCGAGATGGTCCGCTGGCTCGTGCCGTGGCTCAAGGAAAAAAAGCGCCACGTGCTGGTCGAGACCGGCCTGTATAAAAACGGCGCGCGCTCGTGCAGCCAGCAGGAGATGGCGAAAAGGGCCGATCTCATCGTCGTGCTCGGCGGCGACGGCACGCTGCTCAGCGTCGCCCGCCTCGTCGAGCGGCCCAACGTGCCGATCCTCGGCGTCAATATGGGCGGCCTCGGCTTCATCACCGAAGTCGCCGTCGACGAGCTCGAGACCGTTCTGGAAGAAACCCTCGACGGCCATTTCACCCTCGAGAAGCGCATGACGCTCGCGGTGAATCTCTACCGCAAGCGCAACAAGCCGAAGAAGTTCCGCGTCCTGAACGACGCCGTCATCACCAAAGGCGCGCGCTCGCACATCATCGACCTCGAGACCTACGTCGGCAAGGAATACCTCTGCACCTACCGCGCCGACGGCCTGATCATCTCGACGCCGACCGGCTCGACGGCTTACTCGCTCGCCGCCGGCGGCCCGATCCTTTATCCGTCGCTCGGCGCGATTCTGCTCTGCCCGATCTGCCCGCACACGCTCACGAACCGCCCGATCGTCGTCTCCAGCAAATCGACGATCCGCGTGACGCTGCGCTCGGCCGGCGACACGGTCTTTCTAAGCCCCGACGGCCAGCAGGGCATGCAGCTCCACGACGGCGACGTCGTCGAGGTCCTCGACTACGGCGTACCGGTATCGCTCGTGCGCATGCCGTCGCGCGGCTACTTCGAAATTCTGCGCAACAAGCTCAAGTGGGGCGAGCGGTGATCGGTAAATTGACGTACCTCGGCACGAACGGCTCGTTACCATTTTTCGATCACCCGGTTTTTCCGTGCTGCGCGAGCTGAGAATCAAGAACTTCGCGGTCATCGACGAAGCGGCGCTCGAGCTCGAGCCGGGCCTCGTCGCGCTCACCGGCGAAACGGGCGCGGGGAAGACGATCGTGCTCGGCGCGCTCGGCATTGCCGCCGGCGCGCGCGCCTCGACCGACCTCATCCGCCACGGCGAAGACGAAGCGAGCGTCGAAGCGCTGTTTGAATCCTTTCCCCCGGCGCTCGCGGATAAACTCAAAGAGGCCGGATACGATGTCGACGGCGAGCTCGTCGTCAAGCGCATCGTCAGCCGCTCGGGAAAAAATCGCGTTTACTTGAACGGCGGCTTGTGCCCGCTTGCGATTTTATCCGACATCGGTCCGGGGCTGATTCATATCTACGGCCAGCACGAGCACCAGGCGCTGCTGAAGCCCGAGAGCCATCTGGAATTGCTCGACAGCTATGCAGGCTTGGAAGAAAAGGCGTCTGAGATGGCGCGCAGGCACGCGGCGCTTGCGTCGGCGTGGAGCGAGCTCAGCAGCGCGCGCGAAGCGCTGGAAAAAACGCGGCGCGAGGAGGAATGGCTCCGGTCCCAGATGGAAGAGATCGCGCGCGCCGCGTTGGAGCCGGGCGAAGAGGAGAAGCTCAAAGAAAAAAGAAACATTCTCATGCACGCCGAGAAGCTCTACCAGGGCTGCCAGGAGGGCGAGGAGCTGCTGTACGAAGGCGACGAGGCGGTCGCCGGGCGCGTCGGGCGCTACGCGTCGCGCTTGCGGGAGCTGGCGCGCATCGACAGCGCGCTGACCCCGGCGGTCGAGCTGCTCGATGCCGCCGCGGCGCAGCTCGAAGAGGCGGCGGCTCTATTACGTCGGCATACAGGTCAAGTACGCTTCGATCCCGCGGAGCAGGAGCAGATGGAAGCGCGCCTCGCGGAGATCGGCCGGCTGAAGCGGAAATATTCCGGGACGGTCGACGACATTATCCGGCGCGGCGAGGAGCTCGCCGCGCAGCTAAAGAGCCTCGACCGCGGCGCGGAGGAGATTCCGGCGCTGGAGCGCGCCGTCGAGACGGCGCGGCGCTCTGCCTGGGAAGCGGCGGAGGCGCTCGCGCGCGAGCGCCGCAAAGCCGCGGCGAAATTCAAGAAGGAAATGGAAAAGGAGCTCGCCGCGCTCGGCATGGCGGGCACGAGCTTCGAGGCGCGCTTCGCCGACGACGCCGAAGCGGCGGATGCGCCGCCGTTCGCCGCGGGCGGGAAGAGATTGACCGAGCGCGGCATCGATCAGGTCGAGTTTTATTTCTCGCCCAATCCCGGCGAGCCGGTGAAGCCGCTCGCCAAGATCGCGTCGGGCGGCGAGCTCTCGCGCCTCATGCTCGCGATCAAATCGCTCGCGCTCGCGCGCGGCGAGATCCCGACGCTGCTCTTCGACGAGGTCGACGCCGGCATCGGCGGCCGCGTGGCGGAGATCGTCGGGCAGAAATTAAAGAAA
>DASWZY010000494.1:0-8746 GCA_036407055.1 Binatia bacterium | reverse complement strand
TACCAGGGCGGCAGCACAATTCAAATATTTTCTTAGTTATGGTCAAGCAGAAGAAGACTGTATCGACGTACTTATCATGGACGAAGCGCACAGAATACGGGCGACAACGGCATCTCGATACACCCCTAAGGATAAGCGAAGTGGCCTGGCACAAATCGAAGAACTTCTGAAAGCAGCAAAAGTTTCTGTCTTTTTCATTGACGATTTGCAGGTTGTAAAACCTGATGAAATCGGTTCAGTGTCATATATTGCAGACTTCGCGACGAGGCATAATTGCAAGATTTTCGATTATGAATTAGAGGCCCAATTCCGTTGCCAAGGCTCTGAGGCATTTGTAAATTGGATCAATAATACACTCGATGTTCGCAAAACGGCTAATGTTATCTGGGACATCGATGAAAATTTTGAATTCAAAATTTTTGATTCTCCGTTTGATTTAGAGAATGCGATTAAAAATAAGGTCGCTAGCGGTGCCACTGCACGGGTGGCGGCCGGTTTTTGTTGGAAGTGGTCCGATCCTAATCCAGACGGCACGCTGGTCGACGATGTAGTTATAGGAAGTTTTAAGCGACCTTGGGATGCCAAACATGACGCAAAAAAATTAGCTCCTGGAATCCCTAAAGCCTCTTTCTGGGCATACGACCCAAACGGGATCAACCAGATAGGTTGCGTATACACGGCGCAGGGCTTCGAATTCGACTACGTTGGCGTAATTTTCGGGCGCGATCTTTATTATGAGCCTGACGAGGCTACATGGAAGGGGAGGCGGTCACTTTCCGCGGATCCCAATGTCAAAAAAGCAAAGACAGACGAGCAATTCATGTCACTCGTCAAGAACACATACCGGGTACTACTGAGCAGAGGAATCAAGGGCTGCTATGTTCATTTCTTGGACCCAGAAACGAAAAATTTCTTTAAAAGCCGGATGGATTTCAAGAAACCTGCTAGCATAACTGAATATCGTGAGACACAAATCGAAAAGGAAGTCGACGCAAAACTAAAATATCGGGAATATCTACCGGTGTTCTCACTTGAAGCCGCTGCAACCCGTTTTGGAAAAGAAGAACAGGTCGAGGAAATTGGCTGGGTGAAAATCAACGCAGGCCGAAGACTAACCGAGACTATGTTCGTGGCAAAAGTTATTGGAAAATCGATGGAGCCGACGATTCCCGAAAACAGTTTTTGTATCTTTCGATTTGACCGAGGAGGTACTAGAGACAATTTAGTTGTGCTTGTCGAATCCAGTCGAATAATTGATCCCGAACTAACGGGTAAATACAGCGTGAAGCGCTACCATAGCGAGAAAGAAATCTTTGATGACGGGACATGGAGGCACAAAGTAATTACACTGTCGCCTGATAACAAAGATTTTGAGCCTATCGTTCTTAAAGATGTCCCAGCCGGTGATTTCCGTATAGTGGCAGAATTTATCGGTATCGTCGATTAATTGGGTTTGGACGCAGAAAAAGGGAATAAAGAGGCGGTTTCTTCAAACAAATGGCGGATCAGAGGCAAGTCCAGTATCAGCAAGAGTTTGGGAAATTTGAGGCGCTCCTTTCCGAATGGGAAGACATATATCGGTGTGCGGTTACCTCTTTTATTGCAATAAAATCGAATGGGGACAGATTCGGGGTCGGGATGAGCTAGCCCGGGTTTGACGGACACCTAACAAGGGGGCAACATCAAGGGGGCAACATCGCCCCGGGAGGTGTTCGATGAGGAAGCGGAAAGACTTCAGCCCGGAGTTCAAACGGGAAGCCGTTCGATTGCTGGATGCGGGAGAGAAGCCCGCGGCCGATCTCGCGCGCGAACTCGGCGTTCGCCGTAATCAACTCTACAAGTGGAAAGAGGAGCTGACGAAGCACGCAGGAGACGCTTTCCCGGGGATAGTTTCGGGGTCAGGTCTTGTTTCTTGAATTTCCCGTATTTCGCGCCTTGTGAACCTTCGACCTGGGGAACCCCGGCATCCAACTTTCCAATCTCGCCAATCTTTCCCCGCCGCGCCCGCGGCGCTGTGCGTCCAGCTCTCAAATATGCATGCCGCCTCTGTGTCAAGTTTTCGGTTTTCGCCGCGGACTTGGACCGCGAACACCGGCCAATCATGGCCAAGATTGCGGTTTCAAATCTCTATGCGCTTCCGGGACTTAAGACCCGTTCCCGGCGGTCCGGGCCGCTTGCCCGTAGGGTGTTCACCCGCATTGAATCGAATGTGCGGGCGGTTAACTTTAATTTATGGACCCTTGGCGACGATTTACGAGCGATGAATTGATCGAGATGTCGAACCGTCGCTTGGCGATAACCCGGCGCGTGGCCGAGAACGTGAGAATCGCGCTCGAAGAAACGCGGGAATTGATCGACCGGAATCGCGAGGCGGGCGAAAAAGGGGAGCGGAAAAAAGGGCCCGGAGGCTCCAGTGAAACGGAGTCCTCGCGCCCGCCGCGCAGCTAGCCCGCGCGAGTTCCGGAGTCACACCTTCTGATCTCGATAATCTTTTAACGGCGCGCCGCGCGTCAATCTCTAATCGCGCCCTTTGCCCGGTCTTTCATCGCGCGATCCTTTCTGTCCGCCGCCGCCCTTCTGCTCTCCGCCGCGATTCTTCTCGATATACTCGGCCCGGCCGCCCGCCTTCTCGCCGCCGCGGCCCTCGCGCTCGACGATCTTCGGCTGCGACTCGCGGACGCGGTCGTCCCGAGGCTGATACTTGTATTGTCCGTTGTGAATCGTCGCGTGCTCCGACGGCGCCGGGTAGCGGTTGCCCGAGTATTTCCTTTGATAGCTCGGCAGCGGCGCGGCGGGATGCTTCGCCTTTCGGTCCCAGCGGTCCCAGTCGCGGTGGCGGTCGTACCATTGCGGCCCCCAGTAGTCGCCCCAGCGCGGCGGGCGGTCGAGCGCCCACCCGCTCCAATAGCGCGGCCGCACGCGATAGTAGCGGTAGGGGACGACGAGGAGCGGCTGCGGCACGTAGTCCGGCTCGACGACGACCCACGGGCCGTTGTACCACGAGCTGGAATACCAATAGCCGTCGTCCACGTTGAAGACCCAATAGAGCCCGTCGTAGAAAAAATAGTTCCCGCGCACGTCGGGCGCGTAGTAGACGGGATAGCCGGGCACCACGGTGAGCCGCGGGTATGCGGGTAGATTGATGCCGATATTGACGCCGACCTGAGCCTCCGCGCTCACGGCGAAGACGAGGACAAAGAACGCTGCGATAACTAACCGCCGGCCGAATCTCATGGGCGAGTCCTCCTGCTTTCGGTATAAAGGATTTGACGGATGGTGGAAGGGGAAGTCTCAGGGTGAGCTCCGATGGTGGCGCTGTCTCCCGGTGGCGGCAACTGACAGGATTGATTATACTGTACCGGATGTATCTACTCGGATTAGCGGATGTTGCCGAAGGCCGTGGAGCTTGTGATTGAAAATCTCGGGGGTCGTCTGGCTCGAAGAAATAGTTGATAAGATCGCGCGCAAGCACCACGTAACGCAGAACGAGGTGCGTGAAGTTCTACGGAGTACGGCGCATTTTAGGTTCGTGGAGAAGGGCCATCGTCGGGGAGAGAACGTTTATTCAGCTCTTGGGCGAACGGATGCGGGACGCTATCTGATCGTATTCTTCGTGCGCAAGACGACCGGTCAGGCTTTGCCGATCTCGGCGCGCGACATGAGCTTTAGCGAGAGAAAAAGATATGAAAAAAAATAAAAGCGCGATATCGAAGGCGCGCTCGTACGCCGAGATGGGCGAGTTCTGGGACGAGCACGATCTGAGCGACTTTTGGGGCAAGACGAGAAAGGTGAAGTTCGAGGTCGTGCTCGAACCGGAGGCGACTTACTATCCGGTGGACCAGCAGTTATCCGCTAAAATCCAGTCCGTCGCTCGCAAGCAGGGCGTGCGCTCAGATACCCTCGTGAACCGCTGGCTCGGTCAGAAGGTGAAAGAAGCGCGGAAGCGCTAACTTGACCTGCGATTAAGAAAAGAGTTTTTTCCGCCCGCTCCTAACCTAGCCTGATCCGATCCCGGCGCGCGGCGCAGCGCAAAAATATTCTACGGATAGGAGAACGACGATGATCGGCACGTTCGTGACGTTTCGCTACGGCGGCGATTTCAACCCGGCGGCGATCCGCAAGATCGCCGAGGGCGCGAAGCCCGCCTTCGAAGGCATGCCCGGCCTGCGCTCGAAGGCATTCACTCTGGACGCGCCGAGCAAGGAGGCCGTCAACTTCTACGTCTGGGAGTCCGAAGCGGCGGCGAAAGCGTTCTTCACCGACGCGCTGCTCGAGCGCGTGACCGGGCTCTACGGCGTGCGCCCGGCGATCCGCTACGTGGAGATCGCCGCGCTGGTCGACAACGGCGAGTAGCGAGTCGTGCGCAGTGCGTAGTGCAAGCGGCATGAGGCGCGAGGGCCGCTTGCGCGGCGCCTAGGGTAGTTACCCGCATTGAATCGAATACCCGGGACGATAGCTTTTATTCATGTACCCGGGGCGGCGTTCGCGCGAGGAATTGATTCAAGAGTCGAACCGGCTTTTAATCGATTCTCAGAACGTGGTCGAGTGCGGAAGAATCAGGATCGAAGAGGCGAAGGAGCGGATCGAGCTGGTACGCGCGGAAATCGACCGCCGCAAGGCTTCAAAGGCAGCAGGCAGCAGGCGCTAGCCGGGGATCTTTCTCCAAATCCTCACAGCCCGGTCGTTTGCGCGCGCATCCGCTCCAGCGCATCGGGCGCGGCGAGCGTCGTCCAGCCGACCAGGATCCGGGTGGAGATCTGCTGCGCGTGCTCCGCGGCGTGCGGCTCGTTGATAACACGCGCGGCGATCTGGGTCTGAACCGCCCACTTCATCTCGAAATAGACGCGCATATACCGGGTCGCGAAGGTGCCGTAATCGATGCGCCCGAGATAGAGCTCGGCGATGAGGAGATCGACGGTCTTCTCATGGGTCTCGACGATGAATCGCTCTTGCGGGCCGATCATCATGCGGACCGCTACCATCAGCTGGTTGCATTGACCACGCGCGCGGAGCCAGCGAGCGATGGCCGGCTTGTCGCTTGAAGTCGGAAATTCCCGATTCATTTTCATCTCGCTCGTGGTGTCCTGCTCGATCGACGCGACGGCAGCCTTTTGCCGGATCGGGTCGATCGCGGGATCGGCGAAGAGCTGCTTGCATTGCGCGTGGGCCTGGGCCGCGGTCTGTTGAAAGCCGGGGGCGACGCCGGTCCGGCCGAATCCGGCCGATGAGCAGCCGGCGAGCGCCGCGGCCATCAGCAAGGCGCAAACCCGAAGCGCTTTTCCACTACGCATACCGGGAGTAGATAATACAGCCGGAGCGCGCGCGTCAAACCGGCGGGCAGATTTGACAGCGAAAAACCATTCGGTGTATAGGCAGCGAACGATCGAGTTATGTCGAAGGATTGAGCGCCGCCGTTCTTCTACTCCTTCTCACGCTCGTGTCCGGCTGCGCCGTGTATCGATCGAAGCAGGCTTTCGACAATTATCTAAAGGACACCTACCCGAATTCCGAGGCGTGGCTCGACGCGATGGCGAAGCTGCGGGCGATGTGCGGCGCATCCTCGGCCGGAGCGAAGGCCGGCGACGGCTGCGCGCCGCGGTACGTGAAGCTCACGGCGATGCCGGACACGAAGGATTGGGCGTGGGAGACGATGCCCGGCTATCGGACCATCATTCAGGTGCACGAGGCCGAGCTCAGGCGCCGCGGCCAGCTAAAGCCGTATGTCGAATACATGCTGGCGCTGAGCCGCATACTCGCGGAGAAGGCCGACGGCGGCGAGATCGCGCCCGAGGCGATGGAGGCCGCTTTCAACGCGGGCTGGAAGTTCATGTTCGAGGCGGCGAAAAGCGAGTACACGCTGCTGCTTAGCAACATCACGGAGGCGCGGGCCGAGGATCAGAAGACCTGGCAGACGGCCGGGCAGATCGCGCTCGGATTCGCCGAGGCGGCGAACGCGGCGCTGTCGGCCTATGCCGCCGTGCAGTCGGAGCGCGCGGCGGCGGCGGCGGAAAGAGCGGCGAGGCTCGCGGCGAGCCGCCCGGTCGTCGTTCAGACGCTGGGGCCGCCGCCGAAGCTCAACTGCATGGCGACGCAGCAGTGGGGCTATCCCGGCGCGAGAAGAGATTTTGCCGTGACCTGCCGGTAGAGCCGCGGAGATTTCGCTTTCGCGGCCGGCGCCGACCCGGCATGATCTCCGGATAGAAAGCGGCGGGAAGGAAGTAGCGGAGGAAGGGAGTCGGACGCCGGGCGGGCGTAAGGAAAAGGGCGAAGGGGAGATGCAGGGTGCTTTTCGTAGGGGCACGGCGTGCCGTGCCCGGTTTAGCCAAAATTGTGGGTCACACCGCGTCACACTGCGACATGGCGGCGCGGATTTTTCTTGATTCGAATTCGATTGAGGTTCATCCTGGCGGCGGCGTCTCTATAATTCTTTCGCCCGCCTGACCCTTCGCGGCCGTGCGGATTCAGCCTTGGGAGCTCGACGGCGTCAGCGCGGCGCGATTTCGGCGGCGCGGAGCTTGCCGTCGTCTTCGTAATAGCGGACGGCGACTTTGGCGCCGTTCTTGGCGTTGTCGAGCCCCTTGGTCTTGAAGTCGGTGATGAGAATTTTTTCAGAAGCGCCGGTTTTGATTTTTATTTCGCTGCCCGACTTGTCGACGACGGTGCCGGTGATCTGCCGCAGGCTCATCGCTTTCGCCTCTTTCTTCGGCCCGGCCGCGGCGCCGGTTCCCGTCGATGCGCTGCCGGTGGCGCTACCGCTGCGCTGCTCTTGATTGGCGGTGCCGCCGCGTTTTTCGGGATCGACTTCGCCGGCGTTGAGCGCGCTATGGAAGCACCAGGCGAGCAGGCCGATCGCGTAGAAGGCTCGCTTCATTTTCCACCTCCGAAAAATGTCTTTTCGAATACCATGCGGTGCCCGAACGCATGCAGCCAGACGAAGACGATCGGGAGAAAGCTCTCGAAAAAGACGCCGAGGTTCTGGAGCGCGATATAGCTGCCGACGAATAACAGCACAGTCGCGCCGGCGACGATGCCCCATTTGCGCCCGGCGCGCATGTGCAGCGCGAAGAGGAGCGCGCCGCCGAGCGCGAGGAGGATCTCGAGCGCCTTCAAAAACTTCTCGCCGGCGGGGGAGAAGATCCGGCCGTCGACCATCGCCTCGACGAAATTTGCGTGTAGCAGCGCGCCCGCGATCTCGCCGACGGGGCTGAAATGCAGATCGACCGGCGCGCCGGCGCCGTAGGCGAGCCGGTGCCAGCCTGCGCCGAGGATGACGGCGCGGTGCGCGAGCAAATCCATCGCGGCGGGATCGTTTTTCAGCACGGAACCCGCGGCGACGGTGTGAAACTTTTTCGCCGCGATGAAGCCGCCGAGCGGGAAATGCGCCGAGCCGTCCGGCAGGCGCTGGAGCGCGTCGGCGTTGTAGGCCTTCACGATCGCGAGCGCGAAGGAATCGACGCTGCCGCCGCCGGCGAGCGGCAGCGCCAGCGGCACGCGGCTCACTTCGTACGGCAGCGCGATGTAGCCTTTGCGGACGTTGGGCGCGGCGCCAAAGTCGAAGCCGCTGTAGATATCCGAAGCGAGGACGTAGTCCCGGTTGGCGTCGAACCTGATCGTCTGCGCGAGCACGATCTTCCGCCGCGCCGCAAGCTCGCGAATCGTATTCAGCAGCGTCTGCGTCTCCCCGGCGTAATCCGGATGCTCGACGATGCTGCCGTCCGGCGTCGGCGAGGAGAGGTCGAAGTCGACCGCGATCACGGCCGGATCGGCGGCGTCGATCGCGCGGACGAGCTTCGCGAGATAGGTCCGCTTGATCGGTACGCGACGCGCGGGCTCGCCGCGCCAGTACTCGTCGTCGTCGACGAGGACGACCACGGTGTTTTGCGGGAGCGCTTTGCGCCAGCTCAAGCCGGTTAAAAATTGATAGGTGACATAGCGCGCCGCGGGCCAGAAATCCTGCCGCGCCGCCCAATCGGAAAAAAGCATTCCGAGGACGATGAAAACGGCGACGCCGGCCCAGTAGTGCCAGCGGCGCGCTGCGGGGGTGAGCTTCATCGCAATATCGCGAAGAAAAACGATCGCGCTCTCTGCGCGAGCGTGTACCGCGGCTGGGCGGGCTTTGTCAATGAATAAGTGACGCGCGCCGCGTTGGACTTTCATCTTCAAGTCCGGCTAATGATTCCTGCATGGTGGAGGTGGTCGAGAAGCCTTCGTTCAGGCCCGAGGACTTCGACCGCGCGGGGAAGAAGCCGGGCCTGTCGGCGATCGTGCGGCTTAAGAACGAGGAGGATTTCGCCGAGCGCGCGCTTCAGTCGATCGCGCCGTTTTTCGACGAGATCGTCGTCGTCTACAACGGCTGCACGGACCGCACGCCGGAGATCGTCGCGCGCTTCGCGGCGGCGGAGCCGGAGCGCGTGAAGGCGTACCGTTATGTGCCGGAGGTTTTTCCGCAGGGAAGCGAGATGCACAGGCGGCTGCCAGCCGATCATCCGAGCAGTCTGGTGCACTATTACAATTTCGCGCTCAGCAAGGCGACGCGCCGCGTGTGCGCCAAGTGGGACGGCGACATGATCGCCGCGCCGGGGCCGTTCGGTGCGCTGGTCGATCGTATCCGGCGCGCGCGCACCTCGCCGCTCAGGCGCTGGACATCGCCGTGGCTCGGCGGATTCTGGTGGTTCCGCGGCGTGAATCTCGTCGACAAAGACGGCCGCGTTTTCGTCCTCAAGTCGAATCCTCGCGCGGGCAGCCG
>DASWZY010000493.1:0-4898 GCA_036407055.1 Binatia bacterium | reverse complement strand
ATCAGATCGTCGGCGCGTGCCAGAAGGCGCGGCTGGTCCAGGCGATCGGCAACGTGCTTTAAGCTTGGTCGGAGAACGTTTAGGCGCGTAGGGGCGGTTCGCGAACCGCCCCTTTTTTTAGAACGTGAAGCGGCGCATGCTAACACTGAGGAGAAATCCCACCGCTACCATCATCGTGACCATCGAAGAGCCGCCGTAGCTCAAGAGCGGCAGCGGAACCCCTACGACGGGCAAAAGGCCCGTCACCATCGCGACGTTGATCACCGCCTGCCAGAGAAACATGCTCACGACGCCGAAGGCGAGGATCGCCCCGAGGCGGTCCTTGGCGCGTGCGACCACGCGCAGCCCCGCGATCATGAACGCGAAGTAGAGC
This sequence comes from Binatia bacterium, assembly GCA_036407055.1. Lineage (GTDB taxonomy): Bacteria > Desulfobacterota > Binatia > UBA9968 > UBA9968 > JAJPJQ01. The sequence continues at coordinate 4,525 of DASWZY010000493.1, read as the reverse complement.
ACCAGCAGAATCAGGCAGCCGATAAAACCCCATTCCTCCGCGAAGACGGCAAAGATAAAATCGGTATGCTGCGCGGGCAGAAAGTCGAGCCGGTTCTGCGTCCCATTGAGAAAGCCCTTGCCAAGAAACCGCCCGGAGCCGACGGCGATCTTCGACTGGATCACGTGGTAGCCGGCGCCGAGGGGATCGAGATCGGGATTCAAGAAAGTCCAGATACGGTTGCGCTGGTAAGGCTTCAGGAAATGATAGGCGATCGGCATGAGCGCGATGCCCGCGGCGGCCAAACCTAAAAACGACCGGACGCGAAGCCCGCCCATCAGAATGATGCTGAAAAAGACGACGACGATGATGATCGCGGTGCCGAGATCGGGCTGAATCAGCGTTAAAACCGCCAGGGGACCGACGAGCAGAAATGGCATCCAGAGATTCCGCAGGCTGTAGCCGCCGGCGGGCTCGTCGTATTGCAAAAATTTCGTGAGCGCAAGCACGATCGCGAGCTTGGCGAGCTCGGACGGCTGCAGAGTAAAAAATCCCAGGTGAATCCAGCGCTGCGACCCGCCGCCGGAGTGGCCGATGAAATAAACCACCGCGAGCAGCACGAGCGTCACGCCGTAAATCGGGTACGCGATGTTGTCGACGTGATGATAGTCCAGCACCGCCGCGGTGATCATCACCGCGAGGCCGAAGAGGAACCAGTAGAATTGCTTCATCGCGAGGCCGCTCGCGCGGTGCTCGGTGATGCTGTAGGTGGCGCTGTAGATCGTCAGCACGCCGACGCACACGAGCGCGACGGCCAGCACGACGAGCGGCCAGTCGAAGTGGGAAATAAGACGTCGATCAATCGGCACGGTCGTCCACCACCGGCGCGCGGGCGAGTTTCTGCCCTGCGACCTCTTTTTCCGGGGGCAACTGTATCTCGCCCTGCGCAGCCAGATAGGTCTCGATGACTTTTTTCGCCAGCGGCGCCGCCGCCGATCCGCCATGGCCGCCGTGCTCGACGATGACCGCAACCGCGATCTCAGGATTCTCCGCCGGGGCGTAGGAGACGAACCAGGCGTGATCGCGGACGAGATAGGCCAGGTTCTCGCTTTTCACAGTCGCGCCCTTCATTTCGGTGACTTGCGCCGTGCCGGTTTTGCCGGCGATGCGGACGAGCGGCGTCTTCGCCGCGCCGCCCGTGCCTTCGGGGCTCGCGACGACATCGGCGAGCGCGTTGCGCACGCTATCAAGCGTGCCCGGCTTGAACGTCACCGTGCGGACCTGCTCGGGGCCGTACTCGCGCACGACGGCGCCGTCGAGCGATTCCACGCGCTTGACGAACCACGGCTTGTAGACCGTGCCGCCGTTGGCGACCGCCGACATCATCACCGCCATCTGCAGCGGCGTGACGGTCACGTAGCCCTGGCCGATGGCGATCGACGGCGTCTCGCCGGGAAACCACGGCTGCTTGAATCTTTTGAGTTTCCACTCCGTATCGGGAATCAGCCCGGACTTCTCGTCGTCGAGATCGATGCCGGTCTTTTCGCCAAGGCCGAGCGCGCGCGCCCATTTCGCGATCTTGTCGACGCCCAATTTGTTGCCGACCTGATAGAAGTAAACGTCGCACGACTGCACGATGCCGCGGCGGAGATCGACCGAGCCGTGGCCCTCTTTCTTCCAGTCGCGGAAGACGTGGTTGCCGAAGGGGAACGAGCCGGCGCAGCCGAGGTGCGTGTCCGGCTGGACCGCGCCTTCTTCCAGCGCGGCGAGGCCGAGGACGATCTTGAAGGTCGAGCCGGGCGGGTACTGTCCCTGGATCGCGCGGTTGTTCATCGGATGCGCGCGGTCGTTCATGTAGCCGCGCCATTCGTCGGCGGTGACACCGCGGGCGAAGATGTTGGGATCGAACTGCGGCGCGCTCACCATCGCGAGCACCGCGCCGGTGCGCACGTCGAGCGCGACGATCGCGCCTTCCTTGCCCTTCATCGCCTCCTGCGCGGCATTTTGCACGTCGCGGTCGACGGTCAGGACGACATTGTAACCGGGCACGTCTTCGACCTCGTGAAGGACGCGCACGCGTCGGCCGAGCGCGTCGACCTCGACTTGCTGCCCGCCGGCCTGCCCGCGCAGATATTCCTCCCAGCGCCGCTCCAGGCCCGCCTGGCCGATCTCATCGCCCATGCTGTAGCCGTTGGCCTTCTGCGTCTTCAGCTGCCGCGGGCCGATCTCGCCTAGGTAGCCGATCAGGTGCGCCGCCATGCCGGTATCGAGATAGTTGCGCCGCGGCCGCGTGCGCAGCGACACTCCCGGTAAATCGAGCTGGTGCGACTCGACGACGACTACCGAGCGCCAGTCGATATCTCTTCCCAGAACGATCTCGTCGAACGGAGAGCGATACTTGTCGTCTTTAAACGGCTTGACCAGCTCGTCTTCCGGACGGCCGAGATAGCGCGCGAGGCGCCTGAGCGTCTGTTCCGGCTGATCGGAATCTTCGGGCACGAAGAGCAGATCGAACGACGGACGGCTGTCGACCATGAGCTGGCCGCGGCGGTCGCGCACCATGCCGCGCGTGCCCGGGACTTTTTTCAGCCGGATCCGGTTGTTTTCGGAAAGGTAGGTGTAGCGCTCGCCGTCTAAAACTTGCAGATACAGAAGCCGGACGGAAAGAAATACGAAGACGAGGCACACCAGCGCCACGAGCAGCTGCGTGCGGCGGCGAAATTCCGGCGGAACCTCCTTTTGCGAAGACAGCGAGATCATTGCGGTATCTTTACCTGCTCGAGATAATTCTGGCCGCGCTTCAACGCCCAGAATAGGGCCGGCGCGAGTACGGCCGCCATGGTCGCGTCGACAAGTATATAGTGTAGGCTGCCGATACCGTAGCGCTCCATGGTGAGGAAAGTCGCCCATAATAGCATGAGCGACGCCCCTTTGACCCATGACGCGAGGAAGACCACCGACGCGCTGAGCAGCGGGCTGTGCACCCAGATGGCCCGCGAGCTGAGGTAGGCCGTGATGAAAACGAGCGACAGCGCGAAGGCGTTGAGGCCGAGGACGTTGCTCGAGAATACGTCGACGGAATAGCCCAAAAGAAAGGTTCCGATGACGGCGCCGACCGTCGGATGGTTGAGGCCCAGGTACACGCACAGCACGAGCGCGAGGTCGGGCACATACGGCCCGAGCGGCACGAGCCGCGGCAGCGTCGTTTGAAACAACAACAGTACGAAGCCGGCGATGAAAAACAGCAGCGAGACCTTCATAACATTCAGTCTTTGATTTCGGGGGTGTTGCCGCGCACCACGAGCACTTCTTCGACGCGCGCGGGGTCGAGCGCCAGGGCGACTTCGATTTGCTGGAAGAGGCCGAGATTTTTCTTATTCACCTTCGAGACGGTCCCGATGAGCAGCCCCTTGGGAAAGACGCCGTCGAGGCCCGAGGTGACGAGGCGGTCGCCTTCTTTCAGATCGTCGCTACGTTTGACGTACTTCATCACCGTGCCGTTATCGAGCGATCCGGAAACGAGGCCGCGGGCGCGGGTTCGCTGCACCATGGCGTCGACGCCGCTGTGCGAATCGGTGACGAGCAGCACTTTCGCGTTGCGGTTGGTGACGGAGACAACCTGGCCGACCACCCCGAGCGGCGAGACGGCGGCCATGCCTTTCTCGACGCCGTTCGCCTTTCCCTTGTCGATGATCAGCGTATGAAAGTAGGCGCTCGCGCTGTTGGCGATGACAGTGGCCGTGACCGCCTTGGGCGCCGACTCGGTGCGGAAGTCCATCAGCTCGTGCAGCCGCTTGTTCGTCGCTTCCTCTTCGAGCAGGCGGCTTTTTTCGCCTTCGAGTTGGCGGACGCGCGCCTTCAGCCGCTCATTTTCCGTCGCGACGCCGCGTAGCGCGACATAGTTGCCGAAGAAATCGCGCACGCCGAAAAAAGTGGACTGAATCGCCGTCTGCAGCGGCCGCATGACGGCCATCAGCAGCGGCCCGATCGGATCGGCGCGATGCTGCCCCTTGGCAGCCGGGGCGATGATATAGAGGGAGAGGATAACCGAGAGAAAAGCGCTAAAGAGAACCTGATTGCGGCGAAGGAAAGAAAGCATGGAAATCTAACCCCCCGCTCATGCTGCAAGACCGAGCATACGGGGCGCCGCCTACGACGTGGCGACCTCCTTGAGCAAGGAGATCTCATCCAGCGCCTTGCCCGCGCCCATCACCACCGCAGTCAGAGGGTCGTCGGCCAGCACCACCGGCAGGCCGGTTTCTTCGCGAATCAGCATATCAAGGTTGCGGAGCAGCGAGCCGCCGCCCGCGAGCACGATGCCGCGGTCGACGATGTCGGAAGCGAGCTCCGGCGGCGTGCGCTCGAGCGAGATCTGCACCGCCTCGACGATCTGGTTCAGCGGCTCGACGAGCGAGTCGCGGATCTCCTTATCGGTTATCACCACCGTCTTGGGCACGCCGGAGACCAGGTCGCGGCCCTTGATTTCCATCGTCTGGATCTCGTCGCCCGGATAGGCGGAGCCGATCGTGATCTTGATCAGCTCCGC
>DASWZY010000492.1:0-10863 GCA_036407055.1 Binatia bacterium | reverse complement strand
CGGATGATCGAACAGCTCCTCGACCGGCGCACTCTCGACGATCCGGCTGGCGTACATGACGTTCACGACATCCGCATTCTCGGCGACGACGCCGAGGTCGTGGGTGATGAGCAGGATCGCCATGTCACGCTCGCGCTGGATCTTGCGGAGCAATTCGAGGATCTGGGCCTGGATCGTCACGTCCAGCGCGGTCGTCGGCTCGTCGGCGATGAGTAGCTTCGGATTGCACGAGAGCGCCATCGCGATCATCACGCGCTGGCGCATGCCGCCGGACATCTGGTGCGGGTATTCGTGCAGCCGCCGCCGCGGGTCGGCGATGCGCGCGAGCCTGAGCATCTCGATCGTTTTCTGCCGCGCGTCGCGCCGGCCGACCTTCTGGTGCAGGCGCACCGCCTCGCCGATCTGGTCGCCGACGGTGAAGACGGGATTCAGCGACGTCATCGGCTCCTGGAAAATCATCGAGATCTCATTGCCGCGGATCTTGCGCATCGCCTCGCTGTCGAGTTTTAGGAGATCGCTTCCCCGATAGAGAATCTCGCCGCCGACGATCTTTCCCGGCGGCTGGACGAGGCGCATGATCGAGAGCGCCGTGACGCTCTTGCCGCAGCCCGACTCCCCGACGAGGCCGAGCGTCCGGCCTTCGGCGATCTCGTAGCTCACGCCGTCGACCGCTTTGACTTCGCCTTCGGGGGTGAAGAAAGAGGTGCGAAGCTCCTTGACCTGAATCAGCGGCGGCACAATGTAATGGTAAATATCATAGGCGGAAGCCGTTTCCAAAGCTTGATCTCGGCGTCGGCTTGCGGTACGCGAGAGCCATTATGGGCCAGGTGAAAACGCTTGAGGAAATCAAAACAATGATCCGCGCGCGCACGGGGAAGCGGAACGTCTTCCGGCGCGCGAAACAGGCCGACGTCGAGTCCGTCCTAGAGCGGCTCGCGGAGAAAGATCCGGAGCGCTGGGCTGCGGAGTGGTCGCGCGTCGCCGCCGATTACGAAAATACCGGCATCGAGCGCGAGCGGCGCGGGCAACATCGCGAAGCGATGGAAGCGTACTTGATGGCGTATACCTACTACACGATCGGCCGCTACCCGGTGCCGCACACGGCGGGCAAAAAACTCTGCTTCGAGAAAAGCCTCGAGCTCTACGAGAAGGCGGGGTATTATTTCACGCCGCCGCTCATGCGCGTCGAGATACCATTCAGCGGGCAGACCGCTCCCGCTTATCTGCGGATTCCTCACGGCAACGGCAAGAGACCCGTCGTCATCAACTTCGGCGGCATCGATTCCTTCAAAGCGGAGTGCTTCGAGTACGACGAAGCGCTGCTAGCCGCCGGCTTCGGCACCCTCGCGGTCGATATGCCCGGCGTCGGCGAGAGTCCGATCAAGGCGTCGCCGACGGCCGACCGCCTTTTCAGTGCGGTCATCGATTATTTGGAGAAACGCGCCGAGGTCGATCCGGAGCGCATCGCGATCGTGGGCCGCAGCTTCGGCGGCTACTGGGCGGCGAAGATGGCGCATGTCGAGGCGCAGCGGCTCCGCGCCGCCGTCGTCTGGGGCGGCGGCGTACATTATTTCTTTCAGGAAGAATGGCTCAGGGAATCGACGCATGCGGACAGCTATCTATTGGATCACGATATCGCGCGCTGCTCGGTCTTCGGCGTCAAAACTCTCGACGAGCTGGCGGAAAAATTCCCCGCCATGTCGCTCAAAGACCAGGGCTGGCTCGACAAGCCTTCCTGCCCCATGCTCATCGTCAACGGCAAAGACGATAAGCAGACGCCGATCGAAGATTTGTATATTCTGTTGGAGCACGGCGCGCCGAAATCGGCGCGCATCTTCCCCGGCGGCCACATGGGACAGACGCCCGAGACGCTGCCGACGATCGTGCGCTGGCTGAAACGGAAACTAATGGAAATGGATGAATCCCAGACCGAGCAAGCCGTTTAGGATGAGCCAGATCGCCACGAGTATATTCAAAATGCGCGGGAAGATCAGAATGAGTATCCCGAACACGAGCGAAAGTATCGGGCTGATATGCGCCGCCGTGATGACCATACAGCTAGCCTCCCTTCGTCCCTCGTCAATGGTCTTCGGTTAACCTCCGCTTGAGCCATTCGGTCGCGACTCGAAGCGCTTCGTCGTTGCGCTGACCCGGCACGCGTCCCATATGGCCGCCGTCGGCGAAGATCCGCGCTTCTTTGGGAATACCATGCTCCATGGCTAAGTAAATATCCGCGACCGGGTGCTGATCGTCGTGCTTGCCGTTGACGAAGAGCAGTGGCGCGCTCGGCTTGTCGATCCAGCCTTGCGTCACTAACGACAACCGCGGCGCGATCTCCAAGACCTCATCGAGGGTCTTGGCGCGGAAAATATACGAGCGCGAGTCCAGCAGACTCGCCGGGCCCATGAGGTACTGCGATGCCGTCTCGGTAAGCGCGGGCCGCAGCCACTCCGGCTGAAAGGTGTAATGTAGCCCGGCGCCCCAGTTGACCGCGCCTCTCAGCCGTTTCGCCTCCACATAGGCGAGCTTCGCCGCCCAGTAGCCGCCGAAGCTCCGCCCCATGACGGCGACGCGCTTGCCGTCGATATCGGATCGCGTTTCGAGATAATCGATGGCGGTGGAAAACGTGCGCTCGGCATTCGGCTCCTGGCCGAGCAGCGGGTTCTCGCCGGTCCCCGGCATGTCGATCGTGGCCGTCGCGAGCCCAAGGCTATGCAGCGCCTCGCTCTGGCCGCGCGAATCCTCCTTCCAGCCGTCGACGCCGCCCCAGTGCATGACGACGGGCGGCCGCGCGACGCCGCGCGGGACCTGGAGATAGATCACGACCTTTTTGCCTTCGAAAGGAATTTCGATCCGCTCGACGGGCGCTGCGAAATAGCGGCCGGCTTTGAGATAGGTTCGCATCACGCCGCGATAACAGTTCATCTTCTCCGGGCTGCTCGGCACCGGGTAGCGGCCGATGCGAAAATATTCGTAGGCGAGGTAATACACTTCGCCCGCCTCGCGCGCGCCTTTTTTCTCCGCTTCTTCGGCATGCGCCTCGTAGCGGGCGGCGACGCGGCCCCATTCCCTGCCCCACGCGTCGGCATCGAGGCTGCTCAAGTGCGACAGCACTTCCTCGACGTCTTCGCGCTTGACGCGCTCGAATGGGTTCACCCTGCCGGCGCGCCGGAGAATCTCCTGTATGATGTCGGCGTAATTCAGCTCGCGCATGGCCTTGCTTACTTTTGTCCTTCGGCGGCGAGCGCTTTCTTGAGAAAGCGGTCGTCCATGAACTGCTTCGGGTCGAAGTTGGGGCGCTCTTTCAACGTCGCGATCTCGAGCTCGGCGCGCTTCATGATCCCGTCGGCGGTGAGCGCGGGCACGAACGCGTCGCGCGAGAGATCGTAGAGCGCGGTGGCGATATCGCGGTCGACCTGGCCGTGCTTCATGACCATCTCGATACCGCCCTCGCGATTCTGCCGTAGGAAAAGCATCGCCTTCACCACGGCGCGCACAGTGCGCTCGACCAAATCCGGCTCCTCCTGAATGATCTTCGCCGTCGTCAACATCGCGCTGAACGGCACGCCTTTGAAGACGTCGCCCATGTAAACAAGCCGCTTGAATCCGGCTTTCAAGACCGGCCCGTCGGCGGGAGGAGCCATCAAGGCGGCGGCGACCTTGCCCTGCATGAGCGCGGCGGCCTTCGCCTGATCGCCGGGCATGTTCAAATATTCTCCGAAGTTCTGCGGCAGGCCGAAGTGGCCGAGCATCGCGATCAGCACGCTGTAGGTCGAGCCGCCAAACGTTACGGCGATCTTCTGCCCTTTCAGCTCCTCGAGTTTTTTCACTTCGGGGCGCGTGATCAGCGCCATCGGGATTTGATTGAAAATTTGCACCAGGACACGCAGCTGCTCGCCGCGGAACATCGCGTGCATCGACGGCCCGAAAGCCGACGCAAACTGAACGCTGCCGGAAAGGATCGCCTGTACGTTGATGGAGTTGCCGCGCAGATAAACGACGCGCGCATCCGCCACGCCCGCTTCCTCGTAGAATTTTTTATACTTCGCGGTGGTGAGGGCCAAGTGCTGGATGTTTCCCGCGCTCGGCAGCGAGATATAGACCGGCTTCGTGATCTGCGCGGCGGCGGGCGCTGCCAGCAGTAGTAAGCCGAGCCCGAGCAGAAGCCGCTTCATGGGAACCTCCTTACCTCGTGCCTTTGAGCCGGGGGTCGAGCGCGTCGCGCAGCCCCTCGCCGAGCAAATAATACGCAAGCACTGTAATAAAAATCGCCGCGCCTGGGAAGATCGCCAGCCACCAGGCGAAGGTCGCGCTCCGCGCCTCGTTCAGGATCGACCCCCAGGTCACCGCTTCGAGCGGCACGCCTATGCCGAGAAAGCTTAGATACGATTCGGTGAGAATCGCGCCGGCGACGCCGAGCACGACCGACACGAGCACGGGCGCGAGGGCGTTCGGCAGAATGTGGCGGAACATGATCTTGCGCGTCGAGACGCCCAGCGCAAGCGCCGCCGTCACGTAATCCAGGCCGCGGATCCTTAAAAACTCGCTGCGGGTGAAGCGCGCCATGCCCACCCAGCTCGTGAGGCCGATGATCGCCATCGTGAGAAAAATGCTCGGCGGGAACATCGCGGCGATCGCGATCAAAAGAAAAAATGTCGGCACCGTCAGCATGACCTCGAAGATTCGCGAGATCAGCAGGTCGACCCACGAGCCGAAATAACCCGCGAGCGCGCCGAGCATAACGCCGACCACGAGGGCGATGCCGACCGCGACGAAGCCGATCGAGAGCGAGATGCGCGAGCCGTGGATCACGCCGGCGAGGACGTCGCGGCCGAGCTTGTCGGTGCCGAGAAAATGCGCGGCAGAAGGAGAATCGAACGGCGCGGTGAGATCGATGTCGGTCGCCAGGTGCGGAATCGGTGGAAAGATTTTGCGCTCGGCGTTGACCGTCTTGAAGTCCATGTTGAGCAGCTCGGGCTGCCACTTCGCCAGACCGAAGCGCACAAGTCCGCTACGGACGAGTGGGAAGTAGCTCCGCCCCTGATAGACCATATACAAAGGCTTGTTGTTGGCGAGAAAGTCCGCGCCGGCGGCGATCGTAAAAAGCAGCAGGATCGTGTAAAGACCGACGAGCGCCAGACCGTTGTGCCTGAGGCTCTTCCAGACGGCGCTCCATTGCCCTTCGGCGCTCGGAATCTCAGTCGGCGCAACTCCGGCTGCCGGAGCGGCGGCGGCCGCCGCGGAGCTCTTCGCCGCCACTATTCCGACCTCCGGCCGAAAGCGATGCGCGGATCGACAGCGGCAAGCAAGATGTCGGAGAGCAGAATACCGATCAGCGTCAAAACCGCTGTGATCGTCAGCAGCGCCAGTACGACGGGATAATCGCGCGCCAGCACCGCTTCGTAGCCGAGCTGACCCATACCGGGTAGAGAAAAAACGGTCTCGATGATGACGCTGCCGCCGATAAGCGCGGGTAGGAGCTCGGCTAAAATCGTCACCTGCGGAATCAGCGAGTTTCTGACTGCGTGCTTGTAGACCACGATACGCTCGGTGAGCCCTTTAGCGCGCGCGACCTGAACGTAATCCTGCCGCAAGACTTCGAGCATGCTGGAGCGCATGTAGCGCGACAGGCCGGCAAAGCCCGCGTAGGAGAGTAAAACGACAGGCAGAAACAAATGCCAGGTCTGATCCTTTATGCGCTCCCACAACGGCCACTCACGCGCGTAGTCGATCGAGGTTATCCCGCCCGGGGGAAAGAGATACAAAAAATCGCCGCCGCAGATGAAGACGAGCGCCATGGTCGCCGCCCAGACGACCGGCACGGCGAAAAGGACAAACGCCGCGACCGTCGTCACGTAATCGCCGAAGGTATCGCGGTGCGTCGCCGAGTAGACGCCGAGCGGTATCGCGACCGCATAGACGAGCAGCAGCGAGAAGAACTCGAGCTTCAGCGTCACCGGGAGGCGCTCGCGAATTTTTTCCCAAACCGATCGGTTGTCCTTGAACGAGCTGCCGAGGTCGAGCCGCGCGAGATTTTTAAGCCAGACGAAATACTGAACGTGGAGCGGCTTGTCGAGTCCATATAGGGCGCGCCATTCGGCGAGCGCCTGATCGACGGCGCCGCGCTTCACCTGTGAGATGCCGGCGCCGCCCGCGGCGGCGAGGCCGCCGCCGGCCATCAGCTCCGCCGGATCGCCCGGCGCGAGATGAACGACCAAAAAACAAAGGATGGTAATCCCGATGAACGTCGGGATCATGAGAAGAAAGCGCCGGACAAGGTAAGCGATCACTTCAGTTCGCCGTCTGGCTTACGGTCTGGCGCGTGCCGTATTTTTGCAGCGGCCGCGGCACCCACCACTCGAATGGATTAAATCCCGTGGATGTGGACAGAACCTCTACGCCGCGGAACCGCCGATCGACGGCGCTCACCGTTTTTCTCGCGAACAGAAACGTATACGGCTGCTCGTCGTTTAAGATGCGCTGGAACTCCTTCGCCATCTCAAAGCGCTTCTTTTCGTCGAACTCGCGCCGGTAGGCTTCGAGGATCTGGTCGACGCGCGCGTTTTTGAAGCTGATCGCGTTCGAGCCTTTGTTCGCCGCCTGCGACGAATGCCAGACCTGAAAGTTGTCGCCTTCGGTGAACGACATCTGCCAGCCGAGAATCACGGCATCGAATTTATGGTTCTTGACGTCGTCCAAAAAGATCGTCCAGTCGAGACGCCTTACGGACGCGGCGATGCCGTGTTTTTTGAGCTCGTCCTGCAGCGTCAGCGCCACCGCCTCGCGCACGTCGTTGCCGTAATTCACTTTGATCTCGAAGCGCAGCGGCACTTTTTTCCCGTCGATCACCTTGTCGAGTATGCCGTCGCCGTCGGTGTCCTTCCAGCCGGCCTCGGCAAGCAGCGCGAGCGCCTTCTTCGGATCGAAAGGATAGCGGTAAAGGTTCTGGTAGTATTCGGGGCGGTTAAAATAGATCGGACTCTCGACGATCCTTCCCAGGCCGAAGAGAATCGCCTTCACCATTTGCTCGCGGTCGGTGAAGTAGGTCATCGCCTGGCGCACGCGCTTGTCGCGGAAGATCGGGCTCGCGTTGTTCCACCCGATATACGAGTAGGCGGCGCCGTAAAATTCATATTTCGCGAATTGGCGCTTGAAGCGGTCGCTGCTCGTCCCGCGCGTCGCCTGGATCGGCGTCAGGTCCATGGTATCGAGATCGCCGCTTTTGAGCTGGATCAACGCCGCATCGGGATTATTGATGACGCGAAAACGCACGCGATCGATGTGGGGTTGATCGATGCCGGGCTTGCCGTAGCCCCAGTAGCTCGGATCGCGCACGAGCTGCACTTCCTGTCCGGTCTTCCAAAATACGAATTTATACGGCCCGCTGCCTACGGGATTGCGGCTGAAATTTTTGTTGAAATTATTCGCGAAACGCCTTACCTGTTCCGGGAGCTTCGCCGGATTGCCGAGCAGGTCGCGCACGCCGATGTTTTTAAGTAGATTTTCCGGATCGTAGATGTGACTCGGCAGAATAAGAAAAGAGCCGAGCTGCTCCTCGTTCATAAAGTAGGGTTCTTTGGTTGTGAACCGGATCGTGTGAGGGTCGATGAGCTGCGCGTCGACGATCGAATCGAAGTAGACGCGCAGAAACGGGGCGTCGACGAGCGGGCACTTGATCGCCTTGATGCTGAACAACACGTCTTCGGCCGTGATCGGCCGACCGTCGGAAAAGTGCGCGTCGCGGCGCAGCTTGAATGTATAGGAGAGCTTGTCCTTGGAGATCTCCGGCCGCGACTCCGCGAGCAGCGGCTTTAGCTGCAGCGTGCGCGGGTCGAGCTGGAGAAAGCTTTCGAAAATGTAGCCCAGAACCTCGCTCGCAGACGCGTCGTTGCTGGTGAGCGGGTTCAGCTGCTCGGGGTCGCTGAGCGCGTGCGTCAGCAGCCAGTCGCCGGTGACGGGCTGCTCACCGCCCTGGCCGAAGCCGTCGCCGCGGAATGTGAGCGTCAGGGACAGAACGAGTGCGAGAAGAACCGAGAGCCGCACGTGATCACCTGCCGACGGAATCCAGCGCCACCTCGCGGGCGTTGTCGGGCTTTTTCTGCACGAAAAGCTCCGGACCGAGCGCGGCGTTCACCTCGGGCTCTTTATACACGATCTCGACGCGGCGCTTCTGCGGCGGGCTTTCGAGCGCGATACGCATGGGAAAAGTTCCGGCGGTGCTCTGCGCGTAATCGCCGAACTCGGCCGAGAGCTCGATCTTACCGTCCGGATTGAAGAGCTGCCACCGGATCGGCAGCGGCTGCACTTGATCGAAGGTCAGCGCCTCCTTCCATCCGCCGCCGGCGTCTTGAATCAGCGAAGGTCACTCGCGGCGCCACTCGCCGGTGATCCTAGGCGGCAGGCCCATCAACAGCGAGGCCGCCTCGGAAACGCTCAACGGAATCTGCGTAAAGCGCCAGAGGTTTTCGCGCGAGCTCTGCCCGCGGTAAAAAACCCCCTCGCGCGTGGCATAGCCCGTGAGGCCTTCGGGCGAAGCGGTCACGATCATGAGCACGCCCAGCGGATAAAGCGTCTCCAGACGCAGGCGGTCGGGCCGGCGGACGAGGACGATCTCCTGGAAATTATGTTTGCCGTCGGCGGCCGAGTAGTAGACGCTCGCAAGCGATCGCAGCGACTGGAGCTCGCTGTTTCGGCGCGCGAGCGGCTGGAGCAAATCGTCGACCGGCCGGCGCTCCTCCGGGAGCTTCTCCGGCAGCAGTGGCGGACGCGCGGTCGAGCAGCTTGCCAGCACCGCCGCGGCGACGCCGCAGAAGATTATCTGTCCGAGTCGACGTTGCAAAAGCATGGAAACAGCAGACGGAAGTGAAAGGCGGGATCGGAAAGCAACCGGCCTCAGATTCTCCGCTCGAGGAGCTTGATTTTTTCCTTTACCCTGCGCAATTGCTCCTCTTCCTTGGAGCGCTTCACGACCTCGCGGTAGCGGACGAGCGCTGAGTCGGTTTTTCCGAGCTTGTCGTAGGCGTCGCCCAAATGCTCAGTGACGACGGGATCGTCGTTGATCAGCTCGCTCGCGCGCTCCAGATTCTCGGCGGCACGTTGATAGTCACCCCTCTGATAGTAGACCCAGCCGAGGCTGTCGATGTATGCCCCTTCGTTCGGCTCGACCTTGAGCGCGCGGAGAATCAGACTCTCCGCCTCATCCAAACGCACGCCCCGCTCGGCCAGGCTGTAACCGAGGTAATTCAGCGCCTGAGCGTTCTGCGGATTCAAATCGATGGCGAGCTTCATCTGCTCGAGCATCTTGTCCTTGTTGTTACTTTCATCGTACACCGCCCCGAGCTGGAAATGAGCCTGGTCGTTCTTGGGGTCGAGCTTGATGAGGCTTTGCAGCGTGTCGATCGCCTTCGGGTAATCTTTGCCCTTGCGGTAAAAAGACGCCAGCAGATTGAGAACGTCTCTCTGCTCCTTCGGCTCTTTTTTTCTAGCCAAGGCGTCCTTAACCGCCTCGATTGCGCTCGGTAGCTCATTTTTCTGATCGTAAATGAACGCCAGCTGCAATCGCGCATCGGCGAAGTATTCGCTCTTGTCGGGAATCCGCTGGAATTCCTCGAGCGCCCGGTCGGACGCCTTCATCTCGGCGTACGTGCTGCCGAGATAGTATCGGACCCGGTCGTTGTCGGGGTCGGTCGCGAGGACGAGGTTGAATTCCGTGATCGCGCGGTCGAAATCGCCGCGCTCGAAATAGATCAGCCCGATCTTGGTGCGCGCCTCGCGCGGGTCGGCCTCGACGCGCTCCAGCGTCTGGAACTGCGACAGCGCATCGTCGAGCTTGTTCTGTCCGACGTAGAGATCGCCGAGGCGCTTGGTCGCCCACACGTTGCTGGGATCGACCTGCAGCACTTTTTGATACGTCTGCGCCGCCTCCTCCGTCTTGCCCTCGAGCTCATAGACGAGCGCGAGGTCCATTAGCACTTCCTGAGCTTTCGGATTCAGCTCCAGTGCTTTGCGATAGCTCTCTTCCGCCGCGAGATAAAGCTGGCTTTTGGCGCGCACCCGGCCGAGATAATAATACCCGAGGACGGAATTCGGGTTGACCGCTAGAAGTTTCTCGAGCGTCTTGGTCGCCTTGTCGTAATCGCCGATCTTGAGCTGCAGGGCGCCGAGATAGAGCAGAGCCTCCTGGTTGTCGGGGTCGCCGCGCAGCGTCGCCTCGTATTCCTTGAGGCCCCGGGCATCCTCGCCGAGAGCCGAGTAGAGCCCGGCGAGCAACAGATGGCCTTCGGCGGCGTCGGGCGCCAAGCGGACACCCTCTTCGGCTTCGCTGAGCGCCTTCTTCAGGTCCCCTTTGCGGACGTAGAGGCTGGCGACCCGAAAACGCAGAAAGGCGTTGCCGGGGTCGGCCGCCGCGGCCGCGGCGAATTCGGCCAGCGCCTGATCGAAATCGCCCTCGAAGAGCAGATACTGTCCCTTGACGAAATGGGCCAATCCCGCCGCTTCGGCGGGCACTTCCACTTTGGGCTCGCGCTGGAATGGCGCTTCCGGTTGTACAATGACCTGTTTGGGCGCTTCTTGGACCTTGGCGAGCTTCGACGAACAGGCGGCGAGCAAGGCTAGAGAAACGACTCCAATAATGGAGCTTCTCATCGGAACTTAGTTAACACACTGAGCTCAAGGGGTCAATGTAAAGGCGGCTCGTTCGCTTTCCGCCGCGCGCGCTTTTATGTTATTTTTTTGAAGTTTACGGCGCCAACGTCTCGGGCCGGCTCATGTCCAAGGAATCCGTAAGAAAAGAAATTCTTCATCTTCGCGAGGAGATCGAGAAGCACAACCATCGCTACTACGTGCTCGACGACCCGCTCGTGA
>DASWZY010000491.1:0-8257 GCA_036407055.1 Binatia bacterium | reverse complement strand
AAAGCCACCTACACGCACGGCAACACCGCGCTCGAGATCACCTGGACGGTGATCCCGGCGATCGTCTTCATCGGGCTCTCGTTCGCGAGCGTCTCGACCTGGGGAAAAATAAAAGGCGGGCATCCGCCGGCGCCCGAGGCGGTGCTACAGGTGACGGCGAAGCAATTCAATTGGGAAGTCGTCTATCCCGGCCCCGATGGAAAGTTCGGCACCGAGGACGACTTTCAGGTGGACAACGACATTCACGTGCCGCTGAAGAAAGTCGTCCACGTAATGCTCAAATCCAAGGACGTGATCCACAGCTTCTTCCTTCCCAACCTCCGGCTCAAGCAGGACGCGGTGCCGGGCAAAGACATCCTCGTGTGGTTCGAAGCGGTGAAGCCCGGCAAGTACGAGCTGCCCTGCGCGGAGCTCTGCGGTTTCGGCCATTCGGGCATGAAGGGCTGGCTCTATGTCGACACCCCGGAAGATTACGCCAAGTGGCAGCAGGCGACATGGCCGGCGAAATAGCTTCAGCAAGCAATTGAAATCGGAACCAAGAGGTGAAAATCGATGACTGAATCGGCGACGGCGCATTCGGCGCACGCGGCGGCTCATCACGAGCTCGGCTTCGTGCGCACATATCTATTCTCGACCGATCACAAGATGATCGGCCGGCAGTTCCTGTTCCTCGGGCTCTTCATGCTGATCATCGGCGGCCTGCTTGCGATGATGATGCGCTGGGAGCTCGCCTGGCCGGAGACCAACATCCCGCTGATGGGCTGGGTGCCGGAACCTTATATGTACGGCGGCATTCTTCCGCCGCAGACCTACAACGCGTTCTTCACGATGCACGCGACGATCATGATCTTCTTCGTTGTCATGCCGATCATGGTCGGCGGCTTCGGCAATTTTTTAATCCCGCTCATGATCGGCGCCGGCGACATGGCGTTTCCCAAGCTCAACATGCTCTCGTTCTGGGTCGGCCTCGTCTCCGGTATCGTGATGCTTTCGAGCTTTTTCGTTCCCGGCGGCCCGGCCGCCGGCGGCTGGACTTCCTACGCGCCGCTCTCCGCCGCCGCGCAGTACACGGGCGTCGAATGGGGACAGCACCTCTGGATCATCAGCCTGATCATTCTCGGCATCGGGTCGTTGATGGGCTCGATCAACTACATCACGACCGTCGTCAACATGCGCGCGCCCGGCATGACCTACTTCCGCATGCCGCTCACGGTCTGGTCGCTGTTCATCACGGCGATCCTCCTGCTGCTGGCGCTGCCGGTTCTGACCGCGGCGCTCGCGATGCTGCTGTTCGACCGCATGTTCGGCACGAGCTTCTTCCTGCCGGCGGGCGGCGGCGAGCCGCTCCTCTGGCAGCATCTCTTCTGGTTCTTCGGCCATCCCGAAGTCTACGTGCTCGTGCTCCCGGCGATGGGCGTAACCTCGGACATCCTCTCGACCTTTTCGCGCAAGCCGATCTTCGGCTATCACGCGATGGCGTTTTCGATGATCGCGATCGCGTTTCTCTCGTGGGTCGTCTGGGGCCATCACATGTTCGTCAGCGGCATGAACCCGCTGCTGGGCACGGCCTTCATGATGTCGACGATGGTGATCGCGATCCCGTCGGCGATCAAGACTTTTAACTGGCTCGGGACGCTGTGGGGCGGGTCGATCCGCTTCACCGCGCCGATGCTCTTCGCGCTCGGCTTCGTGTCGAACTTCGTGATCGGCGGGCTCAGCGGCATTTTCATGGCATCGACCCCGGTCGATATCTACATCCACGACACCTATTACATCGTGGCGCACTTCCACTACGTCGTCGCGGGGATCATCTTCGCGCTCTTCGCGGCGATCTATTACTGGTTCCCGAAGATGTTCGGCAAAAAGATGAGCGAGCCGCTCGGGAAGATCCATTTCATTCTCACGTACATCTTCTTCAACCTGACTTTCTTCCCGATGCACATCCTGGGCATCGGCGGCCACATGCGCCGCATCTACAACCCGACGCAGTACGAGTTCCTCCAGCCGCTTCAAGGCATCAACCACTTCATTACCATCAGCGCTTTCATCCTCGGCGCCGCGCAGATCTTCTTCGTCTATAATTTCATCGCCAGCCTGGCGAAAAAGCGCGACGCGGAGCGCAATCCATGGCACGCCAACTCGCTCGAGTGGAGCGCGGAATCGCCGCCGCCGCACGGTAACTACGAGACCACGCCGGTCGTCTATCGCGGCGCGTACGAGTACAGCTCGCCCGAGGTTTCCGAGGACTGGCTGCCGCAGAACCGCCAGGTGAGCGGCGGCGTTGCCAGATCCCACTGAATGTGACACGAACTTAGGGTGAAAGGCGCTTCTTTCAAGGTCATTCACCGCCTCGCCGTCTTCAATGCGGCGGCGACGGTGCTGCTGCTCGTCGCCGGGGGACTCGTCACCAGCAAAGGGGCCGGCCTCGCCGTGCCGGACTGGCCGACTACCTTCGGCTACAATCCGTTTCTCTATCCCTGGTCGCTGATGGTGGGAAATATTTTCTACGAGCACAGCCACCGCCTGATCGCTTCCGCGATCGGCCTCACGACGGTCGTCCTCGGCGTCGCGCTTTACCTCAAGGAGCCGCGCGCCTGGGTGCGCGGCCTCGGCGCCGCCGCCGTCGCGCTCGTCGTCGCGCAGGGCGTCGTCGGCGGTCTCCGCGTCGTGCTGCTCGAGCAGACGCTCGCGATCCTCCACGCGTGCCTCGCGCAGGCGTTTTTCGGCCTCGCCGTGGCGCTCGCGCTTTTCACGTCGGACGGCTGGCGCGAGGCCCCTGGCAAAGAAGAGATTCCCGGCACGGCGCGGCTCCAGCGCCTCGCGCTCGTGACCACGGCGCTTATTTATTGCCAGATCGTTTTCGGCGCTTTCCTGCGCCACAGCGGCGAGTTTTTGTGGCTGCATCTTTTCTTCGCCGCCGCCGTGACCCTGCACGTGATTTTCCTGATCAGGCACGTTTTGATGAAGCAAGGCGGCCGGCCGGAGCTCGCGCGTCCCGTGGTTTATCTCACCGCGCTTTTGCTTTTCCAGTTATCGCTCGGCTTCGGCGCCTATGTCGCAAAATTCGTCGTCGCTTTGCCCGCTCCGGCGGCGGTCGCGCTCAGAACCGGCCATGTCGTCGTCGGCGCGCTGATGCTCGCGGCGAGCCTCGTGCTGACGCTGAGGCTCTTTAAATTCTTCGCGCCGGCGCTTACCGGCGGCGCAGCGGCGATCGCGCTTTCCGAGCGCCGCTCGGGGGTGTCGGCATGAGCCTCACGGCGCGCACCGAATCGCTCGTGCTCGCCAGCGGCTATCGCCGCGCGGCGGATTTTTTCGAGCTCACCAAGCCGCGCGTGACGCTGATGGTTCTCGTGACGACGTTCGTCGGCTATTATCTGGCCGCGGATTCGACCGCCGGCCACGCGACCCTCATCGCGACGCTCATCGGCACCGCGCTCGCCTCCGGCGGCACGCTGGCGCTCAATCAATATATGGAGCGGCGCTCCGACGCGTTGATGGAGCGGACGCGCCGCCGGCCGCTGCCGGACGGCCGCATTCTGCCGCAGGAGGCGCTCTTCTTCGGCATCGTCCTCGCCGCCGCCGGCATCGCGCTGCTCGCGCTGGCGGTCAATGTCTTGAGCGCCTGCGTCACCGCGGCGATCACCGTCAGCTATCTTTTGGCTTATACGCCGCTCAAATCGCGGAGCGCCTTCTGCGGTATCGTCGGCGCCGTGCCGGGCGCGCTGCCGCCGGTGATCGGCTGGGCGGCCGCGCGCGGCGAGCTCGACCTCGCCGCATGGGTGCTGTTCGCGATTCTTTTTCTCTGGCAAATCCCGCACACGCTCGCGATCGCCTACATCTATCGCGAAGATTTCAGCCGCGCGGGAATTCGTTTTCTGCCGATCGTCGAACCCGACGGGCGCAGCACCGGCCGCCAGATCGTCGCGCACTCGTTCGCTCTGCTCGGCGTGAGCCTGATGCCGACGGTGATCGGGCTGGCCGGGTCGATCTATTTTGTCGCAGCGCTGCTGCTCGGCGCGGGCTTTCTCGCCTGCGGCGTGCGCCTGGCGCTCCAGCCCGGCGCTACGGCGGCGCGGCGGCTGTTGTACGCTTCGCTTATCTATTTACCGGCGGTCCTCGTCGCGATGGCCGTGGATCGGATACCCCTGTGAAGATCGACGAGAGCCGTAGAGCCAAGACGCTCCGCACGGGCATGCTGCTCGCCGGCGTCGTTGTGGTCTACATCGCCGCGCTGATCGGATACATGGTTCTACGATAGGCTTTATGGCGCGCGAAGCTACTCTGAGAAAATATGTCGAGCCGGGGGCGGCGCACATTCCCGCCTTCGGCGGCGGCGATCCGCCGGCTCCGCCGAAAGCGCGCGCGCCGGTCGTCAGCAACGCGCGGCTCGCGATTTTGATGTTCATCGCCGCCGAGCTGATGTTCTTTGCCGGTCTGATCGGCGCGTTCATCGTCTTCAAGCTGGCGGCGCCGCTGTGGCCGCCGGCATTTCAGCCGCGCCTTCCGGTCGCGGTCACGGGCGTGAACACGGCGATTTTGCTCGCAAGCGGCGTCGCGATGCAGCTCGCGATGCGCGCCGCCAGGCGAAGAGAGGCGACGGCGGCGCTCGTCCGCTGGCTTACGATTGCGGCGCTGCTCGGAGTCGTATTTCTGGTCGTGCAGGGCTGCGAGTGGATTCGCCTTATCGGCTACGGCCTCACGCTTTCGAGCGGTGTCTACGGCGGGACGTTCTATACGCTGATCGGCTGCCACGGCGCGCACGTGCTCGGCGCGGTCACGTGGCTCGGCGTGGTGCTCGCGCGCGCGCGGCGCGGCCGGTACGCGCTTGGCTCCGAAGGCGTCGAGATCTGCGGCATCTACTGGACGTTCGTCGTCGCGCTCTGGCCCGCGCTCTACGCGCTGGTTTATTTATGACGTTTGACAGTGAGAAAACGATAAGGTAATTCTCGGCTTAATCATGAAAACACGATTTATTTTCCAGGCGGCGGCAGCCGCAGCGATATCGGCGCAAGCCGGCGCCGCGCACGCGTGCTCGACCTGCATCAGCGGCATCACCGGCCCGGGCGGCGAGCGGCTGATCGACGCCTTCAACTGGAGCGTCTTTTTTCTGATGGCGATGCCTTATGCGATCGTCTTTTCCGTCCTCGGGTTTTTCGTCTACGCATACCGGCGGGCCGCGAAAAAAGCTCGCGCAGAGGAGCGGCGCGCAGAAGAAGCGCCGGTTTTGATCCCGGCTTCCGATTTATCCTAAGGAGACTCGAGAATGAGCGAAGCAGTCGCGATGCATTCCGCCGCCGAAGCGGCGGAATCGCCCCTTACGCCCGAGAGCTGGGGCAAGCTCGGCATGTGGATCTTTCTCGCCGCGGACGCGATGTCGTTCGGCGGCCTGATCGTCGGCTACGCGCTGCTGCGCCACGCGAGCGCGCAGTGGCCGAACCCGGCGCACACGCTGGGCATCAACCTGACCGCGTTCATGACTTTCCTGCTGATCGTCAGCAGCGTCACGATGGTGCTGTCGCTCTCGGCGATCCAGCGCGGCGACAAGAAGGCGTTCAAGAAGTTTCTCATGCTGACGATTCTGGGCGGGCTGATCTTCCTCGGCTGCCAGGCTTACGAGTGGACGCATCTGATCACCGAGCGCCTGCCCGAGGCCGGCATATCTTTCACCACGCACCTTTTCGCCACGACATTTTTCGTCCTCACCGGCTTTCACGGCATGCACGTGACCGGCGGCGTTATTTACAACAGCTGCGTGCTGGCGGCGGTCTCGCGCGGCCGCTACGGTGCGAAGCACGTCGAGATCGCCGGCCTCTACTGGCACTTCGTCGATCTCGTCTGGATTCTCATTTTCACTTTCGTCTATCTGATCTAGTTAGGAGAAGTAACGATGGCGACTGCTGTTCATGCCGAAGCTCACGCGCACCAGACCAACTACATGGGCGTTTTCTGGTGGCTCCTCGGGCTGACGATCGCCGAGGTGGCGGTCGCGTACACGCCGATGCCCAGGCTGATCATGATCGTCCTGCTCGTCGGCATGGCGTTCACGAAGGCGTCGATGGTCGCGCTTTACTTCATGCACCTCAAGTACGAGCGCTCGACGCTCATGCTGATCGCGCTGACGCCGCTCATCCTGTGCGTCTTTCTCGCCCTGATGCTGCTGCCCGACATATCCTAATTGCTTGCTCGCGCTTTCCGACCTGCCGGCCGTCAACGCGACGCTGAACAGCGCGAGCGCGCTGCTGCTGGCGGCCGGCTATTTTTTCATTCGCCGAGGCAACGTCGCGGCGCACCGCCGCTGCATGGTCGCGGCGCTCGTCACCTCGGCGCTTTTCCTGACCTCGTACCTGATTTATCACTATAACGTCGGCTCGGTGCCGTTCACGGGCCGCGGCTGGATCCGCGTCGTTTATTTCTCCATTCTGATCACGCACACGATCCTCGCGGCCGTCATCGTGCCGCTCGTGCTGGTGACGCTCATGCGCGCGCTGCGCGGGGACTTCGTCCGCCACCGCCGCATCGCGCGCTGGACGCTGCCGCTGTGGTTTTACGTCTCGGTCACCGGCGTTATCGTCTACTGGATGCTCTACCGGCTTTAGCGAACCTTGACTCCATCGGCCTGATCGGCTAGCGAGAAGCGAGTAAGGAGAAAACCATGGCTTCAACCAGGCGCATCATCGACGGCGACGGGCACGTGATGGAGGACATCGCGGCGATCTGGAAGCTTATGCCGCCGGACTACGTCGGGAAAAGCTTTTCCGACATACGCGGCAAGAGCCCGTTTCCGCCGCTCGATCATCTCCACTCGGCGAATCGCCACTTCACGCCGCGCGGCGCCTTCGCCAACGTCGGCCCCGAGGGCTGGCAGGAGTTTCTCGACGCCATCGGCATCCACTCGACGGTGCTCTACACGAGCGCGGGTCTCTCGTTCGGCAAGCTCGTGAGCAAGGACTGGGCGATCGAGCTCGCGCGCGCCTACAACAACTGGATTTACGAGACCTATCTCTCGAAGAACCGCCGCTTCCGCGCGATGGGATTGATTCCATTGCAGGATCCCAAGGAGGCCGCCGCGGAGCTCAAGCGCATCGTAAGCGAGCTCGGCTTCGTCGGCGCGATGCTGCCGTCGACCGGGGCGAACATGGCGCAGCTGGGCGACGAGCGCTACGCGCCGATCTACGCCGAGGCGGAGCGGCTCGGCTGCGCGCTCGGCATCCACGGCGGAGCGCACGAAGGCATGCTCATGGACGACATGAGCCCGTACGCGGCGGTGAACGCGCTCGGCCATCCCATCGGCCAGATGGTCGCCTTCGCCGCGATCGTCTTCAACGGCATCTTCGACAGATATCCCGGCGTGCGCATCGGCTTCCTCGAGGCCGGCTGCGGCTGGCTCTTGACCGCCGCCGAGCGCTTCACGCGCTCGTGGGCGAGCCATGTGCAGTACGACCCGCGCGGGCGCTTTTTAAAATTGCGCGACGGCGAGAGCGTCGGCGACTACATCGCGCGCCACGTCGACGAAGGACGCATCTTCATCGGCGTCGAGGGCAACGAGCTCACGATCGCCGAGGCGATCCGCGTCGTCGGCAACAAGCCGTTCGTCTATTCCTCCGACTATCCCCACGAGGTCGACGCGGAAACCTGCCGCCACGAGCTCGAAGAGCTCGACGAGAATACGAGCCTCAGCGTCGAGGATAAGGACGCGATCCTCTACAAGAACGCGATGCGGTTTTACCAACTTGCGGGGGATTAGAAGTATTCGCAAGCACAAGCCTGTCGACATTGCCGGTGCCCGCATTCGCAAGGGCGCAGTCGTGCATATCGTCGGTGTTCCTGATCTTTCCGGCATGAGCGCCGGCGGAATCAAAGAGTCCCTGCCGATCTTCCGCTATCTAGTCGGTAAATATAAACGAGTCGCAGGATTCAACCCATACGGATTCGTTGAGCTCTCATTTCGAATTCGGAAAGGTCGCAATCGCGGTTGGCATTCCGTTGAGATCGAACCATTTCATTTAAGAATACGCCGATCACGCCGAGCTTAGATACTCAGTTGTTGGGGCTTTCTTCATTGACACCTTAAAGCCCTTCACGTTAAAACTTGTCTGTGACCTCGATCGGCATCGTCGGCGTGGGCGCGATCGGCCGCGCCATTCTCAAGGCCGCGGACGCGGGTAAGTTAACCGCGCGCGTCGCGGCGGTGACGAGCCGCGACGAAAAAGCCGCGCGCGAATTTCTTGCCACGCTCAAACGTCCGCCGCACTATCTC
>DASWZY010000490.1:0-2228 GCA_036407055.1 Binatia bacterium | reverse complement strand
GAGATGGGCGAGACGATGCTCCGGACGTCGCGCTCCCCGATCTTCAGCGAATCGCGCGACTTCGTCACCGCGGTGTTCGATCCGCGAAACCGGCTGATCGCGCAGTCGACCTATATTCCCGTCCTGCTCGGCTCGCTCCCCTGCGCGATGGACGCCGTCACCGCACGATACAAAGACGCCTGCGAAGGCGATTTATTTCTGCTCAACGACCCTTACGTCGGCAATACGCACATTCCGGATTTGACGGTGCTGAAGCCGGTGTTCCACCGAGGAAAGCTCATCTTCTGGGTCGTCAACAAAGGCCATCACGCCGACCTCGGCGGCGCCGGCATCGCCGGCTACAACCCCGACGCGCGGACTGTGTTCGATGAAGGGCTGCGTTTGCCGCCGACGCGGCTTTTCAGCCGCGGCAAGCGGATCGACGAGGTGTGGAATCTTCTCCTCTCGAACGTGCGCAACCGCGAGCTGGTGCAGGGCGACCTGCTCTGCCAGATCGGCGCGACGCGCATAGGCGAGCTGGCGCTGCGCCAGCTCGTGGAGCGCTACGACTACCGCGAGGTGGAGCACGCGATCGCGCTCGAGCTCGACGCGACGCGGACGCAGATGGAGAAAGCGATCGCTCTGATCCCCGACGGCAGGTACAGCGCCGAGCGAGCGCTCGACTTTCGCGATCCGTCGATGCCGCAGCCGCGAATCCGTCTCAAAATCACCGTCAAGAATAAGCACGCGGCGTTCGATTATTCCGGCACCGACGCCGAAGTGCCGGGCTTTCTCAACAGCTCGTACGCCAATACGGTTTCGTCGTCGTGGCAGGCGCTGCTCGGCGCGCTCGGAAAAGACGTGCGCATGAATCACGGCTCGTACGAAGCGATCAGCGTCGCGGCTCCGGAAGGAACGCTCGTCAACGCGCGCGACCCGGCGCCGACGGCCGCCTGTACGGTCGTTACGTGCGCGGCGATCGTCGAGGCGACGTGGCTCGCACTCGCCCATGCGATTCCCGACCGCATCCAGGCGTGTTGGGGAAAATGGTGCGGACCGCATACCGAGGGTTTCAACCCGCGGACGCGGCGGCGGTTCGTCAGCATCCATCATTTCTGCAAGGGCGGCGGCGGCGCGACCGAGGGCATCGACGGCTGGAACCACGTCGGCCCGATCAGCTCGATGGGCGGCGCGCGCGCGCCCGATCCCGAGCGCCATGAGATGACCTGCCCTTACTTTCTCGAAGCCTACGAGTATCTCCGCGACAGCGGCGGGCCGGGAAAGTGGCGCGGCGGCCTCGGCGTCAGGTATCGCTTCCGCGTGCTCGCGGACAATGTCCAGTTCGTAGCGGCCGGCGGCGGGCTGCGGCAAGAAACCGCCACCTTCGGCGCGGCCGGCGGCAGGCCGGCGCCTTTATCTATTTTGACGCTCGAACGCGCGGGCGGCGCGCCCGAGCGGCTCGACGTCAATCGCCGCTATGTGCTCAACCATGGCGACGTCGTGGAAATTCTCGCCAACGGCGGCGGGGGATTCGGCGACGCGCACGCGCGCGATCCCCAAGCGGTCTTGCAGGACGTGGTCGAGGGTATCGTGAGCGCGGAGTCCGCGCGGCGCGACTACGGCGTGGCCGTGGAAGCGACGTCGCGCGCCGTCGATCGCGCGGAGACGGCGAGATTGAGAAACGGAGCGGGAAACAACGGATCGGCGAAAGCAAGCACGAGTTTTTATCAACCGGAGAAAGAACCCATTACCGAGGAGGAAAATAATGCGAAAGCCTGATTTTCAGATCAAAGTCGATGAGGGCGACACAGCCGACGAGGCGAGTATTCACTTTTGGGCGAAGCAGCGCCAGCGCGCGCTCAACGGCACTGTCGTCATCAAAGGCGACGAATGTCCGTGGGAGCGGGGGAAGATGGGGCAGATCAAATTTTATTTAAGCCCGTACGCGTATCCCGACACCACCGTGCAAACCTGGGTAGTTTTTGAGGAGAGGCAGCACACGCATTCGGGCAAGCACATTCACCAGGGCGGCGTCGTGCTCTACGCACTCGAAGGCAGCGGCTACACGGTCATGGACGGGAAGCGCTACGACTGGGAAGAAGGCGACCTGATCATTCTGCCGATCCAGGCTGGCGGCGTCGAGCACCAGCAGTTCAACACAGATCCGGATAAGCCGTGCCGCCTGCTTGCGTTCCTCTACCAGCCCCATTTCATGGAGCTCGGCAATTTCTACACGCTGCTCGGCAAGC
>DASWZY010000489.1:0-3562 GCA_036407055.1 Binatia bacterium | reverse complement strand
AACCAGGTGTTTAATGTGCCGAAAAAATATATCGGCTGATCCTCGCTTCGCTCGGAATCTCAGATCGCATATCTCAAATCTCAGATCCGAGATCGAGGAGGAGGGATCATTATACGCGCGCCGCGATGGCTCCTTACGACGCTCAGGTTCTGCGGTTTTATTATCTGAAATCTGAGATTTGCTATCACGAAGTGCTCGGGCACTTCCCCGCCAAATGCGCGTCGAAATCAGCGCGAAATAGCCGGACCGCGCTCTCGATCGGCGGGCCGGGCATATTGATCAAGCTGCAAAATCCCTTGCCTTTGTTGAACGCGATCACCTTGCCGAACTGATCCAGCATCGCCGCCTGCCCCTGGCCCTGCTGAATTTTTCTCAGCAGCATCGCGAGCGTATTTGTCTCCATGCGGCAGGCCGGGCACTGCCCGCAGGATTCTTTCGCGAAGAACTCCGCAATCCGCAAAGCCTCCTCGACGATGCATTGATCCTCTGTCACGATGCCGATGACGCCGCAGCCGATCGACGAGCCGGCCGCGCGCACGGAGTTGTGATCGAGCGCGACGTCGAGCTGGTCGCCGGACAAAAACGCCGACGAGGGGCCGCCCGGCAGCACGGCTTTGATCTTCTTTCCGTCGCGCGTGCCGCCGCCGCAATTTTCGATCAGATGACGCAGCGGCGTGCCGAACGGCAGCTCATACACTCCGGGCCGCTTTACTTCTTCGTTGAGCGAAAAGACCATCGTGCCGGCGCTCTCGGCGGTGCCGATGCCGCGATACCACGATGCGCCGCGCAAAATGATCGGCGCGACGTTCGCGAGCGTCTCGACGTTGTTGACCGCCGTCGGCTTCGCGTAGAGACCGGCGGTCGCCGGAAACGGCGGTTTCTGCCGCGGCAGCGGCTTTTTTCCCTCGATGACTTCGATGACGGCGCTGTCTTCGCCCGCGACGTAATCGTGCGGCGCGGGAAAAAATTCGATCTCGAGGCTAAAATCCTTGCCGCCGATGCGATCGCCGACGTAGCCCGATTTTTTCGCCTCGGCGACGGCTTCCTCCATCGCCTGGATCGCGTCTTTATAGTCGGCGTTGATGTAGAGGTAGGCTTTGGAAGCACCGACGGCGTAGGCGGCGAGAACCACGCCTTCGAGGATGAGATGCGGGACGTTCTCCATCAGCAAGCGGTCTTTCTTGCTGCCGGGCTCGTCCTCACCGCCGTTTAAAATAACGTACCGCGGCGTCTCGGGCGTGTCCGCGGTGAAGGTCCATTTCTTGCCTGTGGGAAAGCCCGCGCCGCCGCGGCCGCGCAGCCCCGAGGCGTCGATCTCCTCTAGGACATCGCGCGGCGACATCTGCTTGAGCGCTTTATCGAGCGCTTGATAGCCGCCGCGCGCGCGGTAGGCGTCGAGGCTTTCTTTGCCCTCGACAACGCCGCGCGGAAAAAGAATGCCTTCCATCTTCTAAAAAACTCCGGTGTCGAGAAGCTGGTAGATGAGGTCTTTCAGCGAGGCGTCGATCGTGTCGAGCCGCTTTACGTCCGGGCCGCCGGCCATGTGCTCGGCGATGTCGCCGACGTCGTCTTTCTTCACCCCCGCATACCAGGTTTTCTCGGGGTAGAGCACGACATTCGGCCCCTCCTGGCAGGCGCCGAAGCACATATACGGCTTCACTTCCCAGTCGTCGAGGCCTTTGTCGCTCGCCCGCTGCTGCAGCTCCTTCATGATCTCCTCGGAGCCGCGATTCTTGCAGTCGACGTTTTGGCAAACCAGACAAACTCGCTTCACTCAATTCTCCTTTAGCGCCGGGCGCGAGGCTAATTCATCTGCAGCACCCAGTCTTTCTCCTTGAAAATGGCGTTCAGCTTCGGCTCGTCCGCCGCGCCCGGCAGCGTCTCGGCGATGTGCTTGCGGTAGGCTTCTTCCGAGAGAAGGTCGCCGGTGACGCTGTAGGGTTTGCCGGCGAAGTCGCCGATCGTCCGGTTGAACCTGAGATCCGGCGCGTAGAGCTTTGGCTCGCCCGCGGGCACGAACCGGTTCAGCGCGTCGATCAGGCTGCGGCTTTCCGCCATGTAATGATCGCGCGATTCCTGGTTGAGCTTCTGCTTGTCGGCCGGACCCGCCGCTTCATGCTCGTCGTAGCGTCCTTTCAAGCCCCAGACATACGCCCACTGCGCCGACGAGGAATTGTCGGTGCCGAAAAGATCATATGCGGTGGACAGCCATTTGTTGAAATATTTCTGGATGATCGGAATCGGAATCTTGTTCGCGCGCACGATGCGCGTCAGACCGGTATTGCCCGTGAACATATGGAAGAATTCTTCCTTCAGCATCGCCGTCACGCTTTGCGCGAGCGGCGCGAAAGCGGAATGGCTCAACATCGTGAGCTGGAACTTGCCGTCGCGGTCGACGAACTGGGTGTAGGTAAAGAAGTCGAGCCAGTTGTTGACCGGCGCGTTAAACGAGCCCAGCAGGCGATCGCCCTCGAACGCGCGCCGCTCGAGCAGCTTCTGCGCCTCGAGCTTGCCCGAGTCGCCGAAGTACTTTACCAACAGATAGCACATTTGCCAGCCGTGGCGCATCTCCTCGCTGTTGACGCGGATCAAAGATTGGCGGTCGTAGTCCGTCGGCGCGTTGGCGAGCAGATTCTTCTGCTGCTCGACCGAGGCGAACTCGGTATCGCCCTGATAGACGATCAAATTCAGCAGGGCGTCGCGGATCGATTGGTTCGGCGCCTGCTCCGGCCGCTCCCATTTGCGCTGGCCCGTGAAGTCCCCGAACTCGATCTCCGGGCTGTGAATCTCGGCGAGCTTGGTCTCGAACTTATAATCGCCCAGAAGGGAGGGGTCGTAGCCGATGTCCTTCTGCCACTGCCTGAAATAGTCAACCCAGTCGTCAAAATTGGATATTTTCGCCATGCCGATCTTCCTTTCCCTTTGCCATATAATTCGAACGATCGTTCGTTAATTAAGTATGGCAATCGCTTATGGGAAAGTCAAGACCGTTAGCTATAAAGCTCCAATAGCTCGACCATGCCGAGCTCACGCATGCGATCGAAGAGATACTTCTTGATCTCGCCTACGGTATCCATCCGCAGAACGATATCGGCGGTTGCTTTAGCTTCTCTATAAGTTACTGTCCTTACTATCTTTTTTACGACAGGGATGAACAGGGACCCCATGCTGAACTCTTCCAGTCCCATGCCGAGGAGGAGCATGGTGCAGAGCGGATCGCCGGCCATCTCGCCGCACATGGCGACCCGTTTACCCTGCTTTTCCGCGCCCTCAATGACATTGACCAGGGCCGAGAGGACGGCCGGGTGGAGCGGCTCGTAGAGGCCGGCCACCTTATGATTGCCCCGGTCCACCGCCAGTATGTACTGGATCAGGTCGTTGGTGCCGATACTGAGAAAATCGACCTCGCGCACGATTCGGGCTACTTGGTGCACGATGGAGGGCACCTCTACCATGATGCCGAGCTCCATCTGGCGATCGAACGGCGTGCGCTCGCGCTCGAGCTCCTCCCTGACTTCGGCGAGAATCTCCTTGACCTGCAGGATCTCTTCGAGGCTCGTGA
>DASWZY010000488.1:0-9210 GCA_036407055.1 Binatia bacterium | reverse complement strand
GACGATCGCCGGGATCACCGTCCAGGTGATCTCGAGCGCGGTGTTGCCGTGCGTGTAGGTGGCTTTGCGGCCTTCGCGGCGCCGGTAGGCGATGAGGAAGATGATCATGAGCGCCGTCACGACGACCAGCGCCACGCCCGTAATGTAATAAATCGCGTAAAAGAGGCGGTCGATCTCGCCGCCAAAGGTGGAGACATCCTCCGGAAGCCAACTCAGCATTCGGTTTGAATTCCTTTTGGGATGGACTTTGTCGATCTAGCTAACATAGCGCTATAGCCATTGCAAGCGCGGAGCGCCAAAGTTTGCAAAGCGCGCGCGCCGATGGTAGCCGTGAGCGCATCGCCATGCTTGATTCGATCGATTGGGCCGTCGCGGCGCTATGGCTTCACGTGCTCGCCGCGATGATCTGGGTCGGCGCGCTCGCGTTTTTCGGCGTCGCCTTCGCCCCGGCGGCGCGCGCGCTCGCGCCCGAAGAGGCGATCGTCGCGTTCGAGCGCGGCCGCCGCGCGCTCCAGACGCTTTCGTGGGTCGCGATCCAGGTCCTGCTGCTTACCGGCGGGCTGAATGTTTATTTTCGGCTCCGCGCCGGCGACCCCGGCGCGTTTTATATATGGACGCTCGCGGTCAAAGTACTGCTGTTCGGCGCGATGGTGTTTCACCAGACGCTCCAAGCGTTCAAATACGGGCCGCGGATCGAAGCCGCGGCCGAGTGCGGCGAGACCGAGGCCTCGTCCGCGGCGCTGCGCGAGAATGTCGCGCGCTGGACGTCGCTGCTCAACATCAACACGGCGATCGGCCTGATCGTCCTGCTGCTCGGAATTTTTCTCGGGAGATAAAATGGAAAACGGACTGCCCGCGGGGCGCTCGATGCCCGTGGGAAAAAACGGCATGACCGTCTCGTCGCAGCCGCTCGCGACGCAGGCGGGGCTCGACGTCCTCAAGCGCGGCGGCAACGCCGCCGACGCCGCGGTCGCGATGGCGGCGGTACTCAACGTCGTCGAGCCGATGTCGACCGGCATCGGCGGCGACGCGTACGTGCTCGTATACACGGCGAAAACGCGCGCGATCTCGGCGCTGAACGCGAGCGGGCGCGCGCCCGCCGCTGCGACGCTCGATTATTTCAAAAAGAAGAACATCGGCTTCATCCCCGACGAGGGAATGCTGCCGGTCACCGTTCCCGGCGCGCTCGACGGCTGGTCGCTCGTCGCGGAACGCTTCGGCACGATGAAGCTCGGCCAACTGCTCGCGCCCGCGATCGACTACGCGGAGAGCGGCTTTCCGGTCGCGGAGAAGACCGCGCGTGAGTGGTGGAAAGCGAGCGGCAAGCTTTCCGCCCACAAAAACTCGGCCGGCTACCTTATAAACGGGCGCGCGCCGGGCGCGGGCGAGATTTTCCGCCAGCCGGCGCTCGCCGCGAGCCTCAAGACGATCGCGGCGGAAGGGAAAGATGTTTTTTACCGCGGCGCGCTCGCGCGCGAGATCGTGCGCTTCTCCGAAGCCAACGGCGGCCTCTTGTCGCTCGACGATTTCGCAAAGCATACATCCACGTGGGTCGAGCCGATCAAGACCGATTACCGCGGCTACGAGGTCATTGAGATGCCGCCCAACACGCAGGGCATGACCGTTTTGCAGATGCTGAACATTCTCGAGCGCTACGACGTGAAAAGTCTCGGCTTCGGGAGCGCGGAATACATTCATCTCCTCGTCGAGGCAAAAAAGCTGGCGTTCGCCGACCGCGACCATTACCTCGCCGACCAGGATGCCGTCGAGCTGCCGACGGAAAAATTGATCTCCAAATCCTACGCCGAGAAGCGCGCGAAGCTCATCGATTCCGAGCGCGCCGGCGAATTTCCGCCCGGGCTCGGCGCCCGCTCCGGCGACACGCAGGTTTTCTGCGCCGTCGACCGCGACGGCAACGCGGTCTCGTTCATCAACAGTCTGTTCGAGAGCTTCGGCTGCGGGCTCGTCGGCGGATCGACCGGCGTCATGCTGCACAACCGCGGCAAGCTCTTCCAGCTCGATGCCGCGCATCTCAACTGCGTCGCGCCGCGCAAGCGCCCGATGCACACGATCATGCCGGCGATGGCGTTCAAGGACGGCAAACCTTTTCTTATCTTCGGCGTCACGGGCGCGCACATGCAGCCGCAAGGGCAGGTCGAGATGCTCGTCAACATGATCGATTTCGGCATGCCGCTGCAGCAGGCGATGGATGCGCCGCGCATCAATCATCTCGACGGGCTCGACGTGGCGCTGGAGCCGGGATTCTCACAGGAGACGCGCGCGGCGCTCGCGCGCAAAGGGCATCGCATTCTCGGCGAGGCGAACTTCGGCGGCAGCCAGGGAATCTTGATCCATCCCGAGCACGGCACGCTGCTCGGCGGCTCGGACCCGCGCAAGGACGGCTGCGCGCTGGGATATTAAACTGATGTAGGGACACGGCGTGCCGTGTCCGCTTTTGTTTCGGATCGGAACCCTTCGACAGGCTCAGGGCGAACGGAGAAGACTCAAACAGGGTGATAGAAAAAATTCCGTTCGTGCTGAGCTTGTCGAAGCACTCCTAAGCTCTGCACTGTTTCCTGACGAGAATCTCCTCCTGTTTCACGGCGCGACCAGCCAGGCGGCCGGTGTCGGCTTTGCCGCGCCGAAGCGCGGCGGCGTGAAAGGCTCTTCCTTCATCTTCAACTCCCGCCAGACCTTTTCGACCGCGCCGGCGACGCGCGCGCGATCGAGTCCCTCGACCACGAGCGCCTGCGGCCCGCGGCGCTCGACGTACGCGTAAGCTCCGGGAGACCGCTTGGCCGCGAGCCGGAGGTAAGCCTCGACGAATTCTTCCGCGTCGCTCTGGGAATCCCAGATGCTCGCCCAGACGAACGCGACTTCCGCGCCGTGCCCGTAGGCGACGAAGCGGTCGCCGTCCCAGCCTTCAGCGGCGGTCTTGGCGTCGTCCTTCGACAGGTGCTGCTCGAAAAGCACCCGGGTCATGAATTCGCCCAATACATTGTTTTCGATCTCCTTCCAATCCGCCGGAAAAAACGCGGCGAGATCGCCGAAATCAATCCGCGTAGGCGGATCGGGATCGGTGAAATATTTTTCCGGATGGAGAATCTGCTCGGTCGAAAGCGGCGGCGCCGAATAGACCGCGTCGACATCCTTCCAGCCGCCCGCGGCGAGGATCGGCGCGAGAAAGCCCACGCCCGCATAGTAGGGAAAAAACATTTCCTCGATGAGCGCCTGCGGCACGTCGCGAACGCCGGACGGCGGGTTTTGCATGTCGGCCTCCATGGCGGGCCCGAGGACCGACAGCTCCTTCGCGCCGGCGCCGATGTAGGCGTAGCCGCTGAGCGTCGCGTCCCCTTCGACGATCGCCTGGAGCGCGATATCGCCGTCGTCGTCGCTCGTTTTGCTGAGCCGATCGACCACCGGGAAATGCTGCGCCTGAAGCGCGTGCGTCAGCTCGTGCGCGACAACGACCTGTATCTCTTCGCCCGCGCCGGCGCTTCGGTCGGGAAGCACGAGCCGCTTGGTGCGGATGTCGTAGTAAGCGACGACTTCGGCGGTGTAGAACTGGAGCAGTGCTTTCTTCAGATCGGCTTTTTCGGGAATGAGGCCGAGCTTTCCGTAAGCGAGCGACAGCTTCGCGAGGCCGTCGTCGCCGTAGTCCTCTGCAAGCTGGCGCACGAAGTCGGCCTGCATCTCGGCGCGGCTCTTGATGTCGATCGGCACCGGCGCCCTAAAGTCGAGGCCGCGGAGCGACTCGAGCCGCGGCTTGATCTCCTCGACGAGCGCGGGAGCGACGGCGGAGCGCTCCGCCGGCGCCGTCGAGGCGCAGCCGGAGAGGAGCAGCAACAGAGCGAGAAAGAATCGTGACGACAAATGCGCTTACCGGGAGGGATATAAAGATTTGATGTAGCCGCTGTCCTCGAGCTGTTTGACGAACTGCGTGTCCATGAGACTTTCCGGCGGCACGTTTTTCGCTTTGGGATTCTGCGGCGCGAGTTGGTCGAGAATGAAGCGGATGCCGCCTGCCGTCGGGTAAGGCGCCGCTGCGAGTTGGGGCGCGTAAAACTTTACCGTTGAAGAAAGGATCTCCGGATCCTTGATGCCGGTGTACTTCTGCGTCACCTTCGCGGCGAAATCGGGCTTGTTCTTGTACATCGCGATCGCCTCAACGTACGCGCGCATGAACCGCTGGACGGTATCGGCGTGATCGCGCACGTAGGATTTTTTCGCGGTGAGCGTGACGAAGGGAAATTCCAGTCCCAGCGCCCCGACGTTGGCGAGCTCCTTGTAGCCGAGCTTCGCGGCATGCATGGTGAACGGGTCCGAGAGCGCGCCGGCGGCGATGCGGCCCGAAGCGATACCGCCCATGATGCCGGCATACTCTTCCAGCTGGACGAGCGCCACGTCCTTGTCGGGCACGAGATTGTATTTTCTCAGCGCGTAGCGCGCGGAGATATCGGTGTTGGCGCCGTAGCGCGTGACGCCGATCGCCTTGCCCTTGAGCTCCTCCATCTTGTTGACGGTGCCCATGATGACGATCGGCGTGGTGTTGAGCGCGACCGCGAGCAGGACGAAATCGGCGCCGCCGACCGCCGCCTGAATCACCGCCGGGCCGCCGGTCTGCGCGACCGCGAGCTCGCCCGCGAGCAGCGCCTGCGACATCGTCGTGCCGCTGCGGATGAAGGCGACCTCGACTCTGAGTCCCTGCTTCTCGAACAGCCCCGCTTCGCGCGCGACCCAAAGCACGGCGTGCGGGCCCGATGTCGCGCTGTAACCGGAGGCGATGCGGAGCGGCGCCTGCGCCGAGGCGGAAGCGGCGAAGAGGAGCAGCGCCGCGCATGCCAGCAGTAAACGCTTCATGATGCCTCCGGTGTTGATTTCGCCACGGCCGAAAAGTATGGCTTAGTTGTCACACAGGGGTCTATACCTGTCAACACGTTGCAGGAGGAGCTTATGCTGGAAGTGAAAACGCTGAGGACATTCGCGTTGAACGCGAAAAATCTCGGGCAAGCGGAAAAATTCTATACGCAAGTCCTGCGCGGCGAGGTCGTGCGCCGCATCGAGCCCACCGAAGAGCAGCTCAAGCGCGGGCGCGTCAAGGAAGTCGACGTGCAGCTGGGAAACGTTCAGGTCCATCTCTTCGACGCCTCCGACAGCCCGCGCAACGGCGTGCCGCACCACACGATCATGGTGCCCTGGCGCGACAAAACCGAGGTGCTGAAAGAATTGGAGCGCGGCGGCACCAAAGTCGAAAGCACGCGCGACCACGGCGACGACAAAAGCTATTCGCTTTACGTCAAAGACCCCGACGGGAATCTTTGGGAACTGTGGCTGGCCGCCTAAGCGGCCCGCCATAAAGGCCCATCTACGGCGTTGCGCTCCAATCGTCTCGCTCGACGTACTGAAAAAAGTACGCCTGCGCTCACCGATTTGTCGCGCGCCTTGTAGCTGGACCTTTCTGACGGCCCTTTCCGGACTGAATTTCAATTCAAAACTCTTTCGTAATCTCCGATCCGCCGAGCGGCCGGCGGTGCTCTTGCGCGAGGCGGATGATCACCTGCGTCACCATGACGCTGTTCGGCACGATGATCTCGTGGTTGTCGGGGTCGGTGAGCACGGTGTAGCCGAGCGACAGCTCCGAGACCGTGCCGATCGCCGCGCCGCGCGGCGTATTGAGCTGCACGCGGTCGCCGATATGGAACGGACGGTAGAGCAGCAGCGAGAAGCCGGCGACGAGATTGCCGAGCGTATTCTGCGCCGCGATGCCGATGACGACCGACACGACGCTGACACCGGCGAGCAGCGCGGTGCCCATCGAGCGCAGCGCCGGGATCAGCTGCGCGTAGATAATCAGCGCTATCAAAAAGATCGCGACCTGCGCGAGCTGGGCGATAAAGTTGATCGCCGTGATATCGGAAAAATGGCGCGCGCCGCGGCGCGCGAAGAGCCGCGCCAGACGTCCGGCGAGCAGCGCCGCCGTCAGAAAAACGATCGCGTAGAAAAGCGCGCCGGCGAGATTCTTCGGATCGAGAATCAGGCGCAGAAAGTCTTCGAGATAATCCATTCGCGTTAAGCTTTCGCCAGCGTCCAGATACCGATGGCGATGAAGCCGGCGCCGGCGATGTAACGCAGGTAACGCTCGTCGATGTGCTCGCTCAAAAGTGCACCCACGAGCACGCCGATCGCGGAAGTAAGCACGAGCGCCGACGCCGCGCCGATGAAGACGGTGAGCTTGCTCACCTGTTTATCGGAGGCGAACAGCAGCGTCGCGAGCTGCGTTTTATCGCCCAGCTCGGCCACGAAGACGGAGCCGAAGACGGTGAATAGCGATTTGAAGTCCATGAAGGGCTCCTAAGCAGAGTTAGTAGCCGGAGCATAGCACCGGCGCGCGATGGCGCGCCAGCATGATTCAAACGGGATGAACCGACAAAAACCGCAGGCGTCAGCCCGCCAGCCGCACGTGCTTTTTTTCCAGCTCGGCGAGCTTCGCGCGGACGAGCTTCATGTCGTCGACGAAGCGGCGGTACTCTAATTCCTGCTGCTGCTTTTCGGGGTGGCGATAAATCAAGGACGGATGGACGGTGACGAACGTCGCCGGCGCGAGCGGCGACTCCTGAAACGTGCCGCGCTCTTTCTGGATCGCGACTTTTTTCTTTAAGACCGACTGCGCGGCGGTCGCGCCGAGACAGACGAGGATGTGCGGGCGAATGACTTCGGCTTCCGCTTCGAGCCAGGGAAAGCAGGCGTTCATCTCGCTCGCGAGCGGGCGCTCGTGCTTGCGGCGTTTGCCCATCGGCTTCCATTTGAAATGCTTGACCGCGTTCGTGACGTAGACTTTCTCGCGCTCGAGCCGCGCCTCGGCGAGCGCCTTGTCGAACATGCGCCCGGCCGGCCCGACGAAGGGATGGCCCGCCTTGTCTTCGTAGTCGCCGGGCTGCTCGCCGACGAAGACGACTACCGCGTCCTTCGGCCCCTCGCCGAAGACGGTCTGCATTGCGCGCTTGTAAAG
The DNA here is from genome assembly GCA_036407055.1 of Binatia bacterium. Lineage (GTDB taxonomy): Bacteria > Desulfobacterota > Binatia > UBA9968 > UBA9968 > JAJPJQ01. The sequence continues at coordinate 2,201 of DASWZY010000488.1, read as the reverse complement.
ATCGCAGCCTTTGCAGGAAGCCGCCGCCTTTTTAAGCGCGGGGAGGGTTTTGACCGGCGGCAGGAAGTCGGCCGCCGAGCGATCGCGTTTCAGCCGCTGTAAAGCCATGAGGCCGCTCCGGCGAATCCACTTCCAATATAACAGCCCCCGGCCGCATATCCAGACGCTCAACGCGCGCGACGTTGAGCGTGAACGTGCCGAACTCCTCCTCGACGCGGCCGTGGAGCAGAAACGGTCGGCCGCCTTCGAGCAGCTGGTAATACTTTCTGTACGCGCCGGGAAAAAACGTCGCCTCGTAGATGCCGGTCAAGTCCTCGAACGTGACGAACTCCATCAAGTCGCCTTTTTTCGTCTGCGTCATCTTCTCGCTCACGAGAATGCCCGCCATCGCGATCGATTTGCCCGCGTGGCGCGGTAGATCCATGGCCGGCACGCACGCGTCAAGACGCGGCGAGCGGTAGAGCTCGAGCGCGCGGCGCCGGAGCGGAAAGCCGAACAGCTCGAGCTCGTGCTTGAGCTTCTGCCTGTCCGAAAAGTCCCGCGGCGCCGGCAGGTCGTCGCCTTCCTTCCCCGCGGCGAGCGCGTGCGCGCGCCATAACAACGCCGGGCGCGTGAGGCCGCCGGCGATCGCGTCGAAGCAGCCGGCTTTGATAAGGAGCCGCAGCGCCGCGAGGCCCGGGCGCGTGCGCGCGTGAAAATCGTTAAGCGAGCGGAACGGCCCGGACGATTTTCGCTCCTCCACGACTTTATCGATCCACGCGCGCTCGAGACCCTTGATCTGCATGAAGCCGACGCGGATGTTTTTTCCCGCCGGCGTGTAGGCCCACGCGCTTGCGTTGATGTCCGGCGGCAGGAACTCGATTCCCATGCGCCGCGCCTCGGAGACGTACGCGAACGTCGGATAAAAGCCGCCCTCGTTGCTGATGACCGCCGCCATGAATTCCGCCGGATGGTGCGCCTTGAGGTACGCGCACTTGAACGACAGGCGCGCGTAGCTCGCCGAGTGCGGCTTGCAGAAGCTGTAGCCCGCGAAGCTCATGATCATCTTCCAGATGCGCTCGACAATCGCCGACGCGACCTCTTTTTCCATCGCGCGGCGGAAAAAGCGCTCGCGGTAGTCCTTCAGCTGGAGCTGCTTGTGCTTCTTGTTGAGAATTTTCCGCAGATGCTCGCCCTCGGTCGGCGTGAAATCCGCCAGCGCGACGGCGACGTTGGCGACATCCTCCTGGTACACCATGATGCCGTGCGTCTCGGCGAGCGCCTGCTCCAATAATGGATGGAGCGGATCGTACGGCACGCCGTGGGCGCGGCGCACGAAGTCGTTGACGAACGTGATCGACGCCGGGCGCACGAGCGAGGAGACCGCGACGAGGTATTCGAAGACGTCGGCTTTTGCCTTGAGCGGCTGCGGCATCGTCGTCCAGAGCTTTTTCAGCAGCAGGCGCGTCGCCGGCGATTCGACGTAGAAGCAGCCGATCGTGTCGCCGCGCCGGATAAAGTTCTGCGTCTTCTCGTCGTCGACGGGATTCCACGTGTGATAATCGATCTCGATGCCGGCGTTCTCCTTAATCGCCTTCAGCGCGTCGCGCACGACCGCGAGCGAGCGGTTGCCGAGAAGGTCGATCTTGACGAGACCGCCGTCCTCGACCTGGTCCTTCTCCCATTGGAGCACGGGAATTTTCTTCGCGGAGATTTCCACGGGCACGTATTTGCGGATCTCGTCGGGCACGACGACGATGCCGCCGCAATGGAGCCCGAGATTGCGGAAATGGCCGACGACGTGAAAGGCGCGGTCGAGAATCTCCGGCCACGGCGCGGCGAATTCTTTGAGCTCGCAGAGCGATTCCGCCCACGACTCCCCTTCCGCACTCTCCGCCATGCGCAAGAAATTCAGGCGCTTCAGAATCACCGAAGCGTTTTGATCGATCTCGTCCGGCGCGATGCCGTAGACCTTGGCGACCTCGCGCAGCGCGCCGCGGAGCGCGAGCGTATTCTGGTTCGCGACCATCGCGATCTTGGCGGGCGCGGCGCCTTTGCCGCCGTAGGTCTCGAAGACCCACGCGAGCACGTCGTCGCGCTCGTCCCAGGGGAAATCGACGTCGATGTCGGGCGGGTCGTTGCGCGTGCGCGTGAGGAAGCGCTCGAACTGGAGCCGATGGCGCACCGGATCGACGTCGGTGATGCCGAGCGCGTACGACACG
>DASWZY010000487.1:0-3312 GCA_036407055.1 Binatia bacterium | reverse complement strand
CTGGAAGAAGGTCGGCGAGGCCAAGGCGGCGCCGGGGGAGAATTTCGCGGCGATCACCGACCCGGGAACGCCGCTGGAAAAACTCGCGCACGAGAGAAAATTCCGCGCGGTCTTCCAGGCCACGGCCGATGTCGGCGGGCGCTACTCCGCGCTCACGGTTTTCGGGCTCGTTCCTGCGGCGCTGATCGGCGTCGACATCGCCGCCGTGCTCGAAAGCGCGCGGCGCATGGCCAGGGCAACTACGAACGGGGCGGACAATCCCGGGCTCGCGCTCGGTGCCGCGCTGGGCGAGCTCGCGCTCGCCAAGCGCGACAAGGTCACATTCATCGCCTCGCCGTCCATCGCCGCGTTTCCCACCTGGGTCGAGCAGCTGATCGCCGAAAGCACCGGTAAGGACAAGAAAGGCATCGTGCCCGTCGCTACCGAGCCGCCTGCCGCGCCGGAGAAATACGACGGCGACCGCTTTTTCGTTTACCTGAGAATGGACGGCGACGACAAGGATCTCGACGGGAAGGTAAAGGCGCTCGAGCACGCCGGCCATCCCGTTGCCCGCATCGACGTCGGCAGGAAGACCGACATCGGCCAGGAGTTTTTCCGTTGGGAGACAGCCGTCGCCGCCGCCGGCGCGGCGATCGGCATTCATCCGTTCAACCAGCCGGACGTACAGCTGGCGAAAGACCTAGCCAAGGAGGCGATGGCGAAGAAGGACGGCGAAAAGGGAGCGAAGGCGAAAGACGAGGTTTCCGTGGCGAGCCCGTCGGCGCTGCGCCAGGAAATCTCGTCATGGCTGGGAAAGAAAAAGGAGCGCGATTACGTCTCCGTCCAGGCTTATTTAAATCCCAGCGCGCGTAATACCGAGGCGCTGAGCGCGCTCTCGACCGCGCTGCGCGACCGCATGCGCCTGGCGGCGACGATGGGTTACGGCCCGCGCTTTCTCCACTCGACCGGCCAGCTGCACAAGGGAGGTCCGAACTCCGTGCTCGTCCTGCAGCTCGTCGACGAGCCCGCCGAGGATCTGCCGGTGCCCGAGACCGATTACACGTTCGGAGCGCTCATCCGCTCGCAGGCGGTCGGCGACTTGACCGCGCTCAAGCAGCGCCGCCGCCGCGTGCTCAGAATCAATCTCGGCCGCGACACCGAAAGCGGCCTGAAGCAAGTGCTCGACATCGTGCGCGCATAAGCGAAGGAGACTTACATGGAACTCGGCATGATCGGCCTCGGACGAATGGGCGCCAACATGACCGAGCGGCTCGTCCGCGGCGGCCACAAGGTGGTCGCGTACGACCGGAGCCGCGAGGCGGTGCAGCGCGTCGCCGGCTTCGGCGCCGCCGGCGTCGATTCATTATTCGATTTCGTCGCGGCGCTCCGGCCGCCCCGAGCGGTTTGGCTCATGGTGCCGTCCGGCCAGCCCGTCGATGAAACGATCACCGCGCTCAAGGGCTCCATCGAAAGCGGCGACGTCGTCATCGACGGCGGCAACAGCAATTACAAAGACACGATGCGGCGCGCAGACGACCTGAAGGCGTCGGGTGTCGATTACATCGACTGCGGCACGAGCGGCGGCATCTGGGGTCTCAAGGAAGGCTACAGCCTGATGATCGGCGGCGCGCGCGCGCCCGTCGAGCGGCTGACGCCGATTTTTCAGACTCTCGCGCCCGCTCACGACAAAGGCTGGGGGCACGTCGGGCCAAGCGGCGCCGGTCACTTCGTCAAGATGATCCACAACGGCATCGAGTACGGCATGATGCAGGCGTACGCCGAAGGCTTTGCGATCATGCAGCGGAAAAAGGAATTCAATCTCGACCTGCACCAGATCTCGGAGGTCTGGCGCACCGGCAGCGTCGTGCGCTCTTGGCTGCTGGATCTGATCGCGGAAGGCCTCAAGGACAACCCGGCGCTTGCCGGCATCAAGCCTTATGTCGACGACTCCGGCGAGGGACGCTGGACGGCCTTCGAGGCCGTCGACCTCGATGTGTTCGCGCCCGTCATCACGCTCTCGCTGCTCGAGCGGCTGCGCTCGCGCGACTCGGATTCGTTCAGCGACAAGCTGCTCGCGATGATGCGCCACGAATTTGGCGGGCACGCGATCAAGAAGGGCTGAGCGTGGAAGCGACGGTGGAATCTCTGCGCGACTCCGCGCGCGCCGCAGCGCATCCGGAGCGCAGCGCACTGGTCATCTTCGGCGCGACCGGCGACCTCAACAAGCGAAAGCTCATTCCCGCGCTTTATCATCTCCATGTGAACCGCCGCCTGCCCGAGGGCCTTCTGATCGTCGGCAGCGCCCGCTCGGCGGTCAGCGACGACGACTTTCGGCGCCAGATGCGCGAGGCCGTCGAGCGCTTCTCCAAGGGCGGCATCGGAAACGATGCCGAATGGGCGCGCTTCGCCGAGCTGCTTCATTATATCCCCGCCAACTACCGCGAGCCGGAGAGTTATCTGCGGATGAAGGACCGCCTCTACAAGCTCGAGCGCGAGCACCGCACCGAGGGCAGGCGAGTGCTTTATCTCGCGATTCCGCCTGACCAGTACGCGCCCGTCGCGCGCCAGATCGCGATTGCAGGTCTCGCCGGCCGCCATCAGGAAACCGGCGGCTGGACGCGCCTCGTAGTCGAGAAGCCGTTCGGCACCGACCTCGAGACCGCGCGCCGGCTAAACCACGAGCTGTACGAATTCTTCGACGAGGGCCAGATCTACCGCATCGATCATTACCTCGGCAAAGAGACCGTGCAAAACATTCTCGTCTTCCGCTTCGGCAACGCCGTCTTCGAGCCGATCTGGAACCGGCGCTACGTCGACTATGTGCAGATCACCGCGGCCGAGACCGTCGGCGTCGAGAGCCGCGGCGGATACTACGAGCAGGCGGGCGCCCTGCGCGATATGTTTCAGAATCATCTGTTGCAGCTCGTGTGCATGACGGCGATGGAGCCGCCGGCGTTCTTCGCCGCCGATGCGGTGCACGACGAGAAGGCGAAAGTGCTGCACGCGATCCGTCCGATCCCGCCCGACGAGGCCGTGCGCGGGCAATACGGTCCCGGCGAGATTAACGGCAAGCCTGTGCCCGGCTACCGCCAGGAGGAAGGTGTCGACTGCGGATCGACGACCGAGACGTATGCGGCGCTAAAGCTCTGGATCGATAACTGGCGCTGGCAGGGCGTGCCGTTTTACCTTCGCTCGGGCAAGCGGCTCGAAAAGCGCGTGACCGAGATCGCGATCCACTTCAAAAAACCGCCGCTGTCGTTTTTCCAGTCGTGCGCGGCGGTCGACGGGCTCGGCTCGAATGTGCTCGTGATGCGCATCCAGCCCGACGAAGGC
>DASWZY010000486.1:0-17460 GCA_036407055.1 Binatia bacterium | reverse complement strand
GGGAACTCCTTGATCTTGCCGGTCTGGATCAATACCGCGGTCTCGAAGATCTCGTCGAGCGTGCCGAAGCCGCCCGGCAGCGCGACGAACGCGTAGGAATATTTCACCAACATCACCTTGCGCACGTAGAAATGGCGGAAGGTGATCCATTTGTCGAGGTAGGGATTGGGCTTTTGCTCCTCCGGCAGCTCGATGTTGCAGCCGATCGAGCGCCCGCCGGCCTCTTTCGCGCCGCGGTTCGCCGCCTCCATAATGCCCGGGCCGCCGCCGGTCATGACGGTGAAGCCCGCGCGCGCGAGCCGTGCGCCGACATCGCGCGCCATGCGGTAATATTCATGGTCGTCGCGGAAGCGCGCCGAGCCGAATACCGTGACGCACGGGCCGACGAAATGGAGCGTGCGAAAGCCGCGCATGAACTCGCAGAAGATTTTGATCGCGCGGACAAGCTCGCGGCTGCGCTCCTGCGGGCCGTAGAGAAAGCGTCTTTCTTCATCCGCGCCGGGCGTTTTGCCCCAGCGGGTCTTGGTAATTTTTATATCGTTGTCGTCGTTCGCTCCGGCGCGGTGCGGAAGTAAGTCTTTGAGGCGCATCACTCGAGCTCGCGGCGCTCGTCCTGCTTGGGCAGCGAGACCTGAAAGCCGAGCTTCTGGCGAATGGAGTCGGAAAAGGCGGCGCGCGCCCGATCTTCGCCGTGCACGAGAAAGACTTCGCGCGGCTTATCGGGAATCTCGGCGAGCCAGTCGAGCAGCTCTTTGGAGTCCGCGTGCGCCGAGAGCGCCGGGATCTCCTCGATCTGGGCCGCGACATGCACGGGGTGGCCGAGTACCTGGACGTCCTTGGCGCCTTCGAGGATGCGCCGGCCGAGCGTTCCCTCGGCCTGATAACCGACGAAGAGCAGCACGGTGTCGGGGTCGGGCAGCCGGCGCACGAGATGATGCAGAATGCGCCCGCCGTTCAGCATCCCCGAGGCGGAGAGAATCACCGCCGGCCCGCGGAGATTGTTCAGGCGCTTGGAATCGTCGGACGAGCGCGCGAACTGCATCGACGGCCCTTCGATCGGGCAGCCCTCCTGATTTCTCAGCTGCTCCATCTCGAAATCGTGCTCCGGCGTGTATTCGCAGTAGAGATCGACCGCCGAGATCGCCATCGGGCTGTCGACGTAGATCGGCAGCTTCGGCGAAAGGCGCCCTTCCCGCTGGAGCGTGCGCAGATGATAGAGCACCTCCTGCGTTCTGCCGACCGCGAACGCCGGGATCAATAAAATGCCGGCGCTATTGACGACGCGCTCGCAGACGCGCGCGAGCGCCTCTTTGGGATCTTCCGCGCCGTGCAGGCGGTCGCCGTACGTCGATTCGAGCACGACGTAGTCGCCGGCGGCGATCGGCTCGGGGTCTTTTAGGATCGGCACGTTTTTTCTCCCGACGTCGCCGGAAAAGACAATTCGCTGCGTGCCGCCGCCCGGTTTCTTAGTTTCGACGACAACGAAGCCCGCGCCGATGATGTGGCCGACGCGGTGGAACGTAACCGAAATACCCGGCGCGACCTCGACGCTCTCGCCGAACGGCGTGCGGCGCACGAGCGGCATCGCGCGGCGCGCGTCTTCTTCGGTAAAGAGCGCGAGGGCGGGCTTGTGGCGGGAATAGCCGGCCTGATTGACGAAGCGCGCCTCCTCTTCCTGAAGGCGCCCGGCATCCGGCAGCATGATGTCGAGCAGCGCCTTGGTCGGCGGCGTCGCGAAGACGGGGCCGCCGAAGCCCTGCTGCACGACGCGCGGGAGGTAACCGGTATGGTCGATATGCGCGTGCGTGAGAACAATGGCGTCGAGCGCGTTCGGAGCGACTCCGAACGGCGCCCAGTTTTTCTGCCTGAGCTCGGATTTGCCCTGAAAGAGGCCGCAGTCGATCAGCACACGCCGGCCGTCGGACTCGACGAGAAAGCGGGAGCCGGTCACAGTGCCGGCCGCGCCGAGAAACGAGACGCTCGTCACAGCGCCTCGAAAAACGACTTAAACGGGGAAGCCGTACGCATGTTGAGTTCCGAATCTACCGGAAGCCGACCGAAATGTCCATTTACAAGCTTGCAAACGGTCTCGATTGGGGGACAGAATAGCGCCATGCGAGTAATCATTCCCGCCATCATCGCCCTGTTTTTTCCTGCTTTCGCTCATGCTCAGCAGCTTCAGCTCGAGGTAGCGCCCCGCGTCCCGTCGATTACCGTAAGCGGCGAAGCGCTGGTTTCCGTCGAGCCCGATCAGGCGGAGATCGACATCGGCGTCGTCGCCGAAGCGAAGACCGCCGCGCAAGCGGCGAAGGACAACGCCGCCAGGCTCGCCGCAGTGATCGCCGAAATCAAGAAAATCATCAAAACCGGCGATCAGATGAAAACCATCGGCTACTCGGTTACACCGACCTACCGCTATCCGAAGGACGGAAAGCCCGAGATCACGGGCTACACCGCGACGAACGTCGTGCAGGTAAAAATGGCTTCGATCTCGGACGTCGGCAGGCTCATCGACGCGACAACCGGCGCAGGCGCGAACCGCATCCAGCGCCTCGTCTTCACGCTCAAGGACCAGGACGCGGCGCAGCGCGAAGCGCTGCGCAACGCGACGACGAAGGCAAAGCAGAAAGCCGAAGACGTCGCCAAAACGCTGGGCGTAAAGCTCGTGCGCGTCATGTCGGTCGCGGAGAACGAGCGCTCCTACAACCCGATTGTCCGTGAGCGCTTCGCGGCTGCAGTAGGCGCACAGCAGCAGGCCCCGACGCCGGTCGAGAGCGGCAGCGTCGAGGTGCGCTCGTCGGTGACGCTCGTCGCGGAAGTGACAGGGCAGTAAATCCCCTTTATTTCGCAGAAATGACCTGAGGCGCCGCCGCATCGGCTGCGACGATACCCATTTTCTGCATTTCAATGCAGAACTCCGCCATTCTCCTGTTCAACTGCGCCGAATCGAGTTTCATATATTTTATCGCGTTATCGGCCGACTCCTTCGCTTTGATGCATTGACCCATGCGGCGGTAGGCGACGCTCAACCGGTCTGCGGCATAAACATAGACCGTCGATGGCGGCGTGCGTTCGAGAAAGCGCGAATAATATCCGACCACTTCGTCCCAGCGAGGTCTGCTCAGGCCCGAGACAGCGTCCGCCAGATAAAAATCGAGTGCTTCCTCGGTCAAGAATTTACTCGGGTTTGCCTGAAGCAGCTCTCTCGCCTTTTTCAGATCGCCGATGCCTTTCTCGATCTCTTGGTCGCGCTTCGGCCCAGTGTTTTTGCCTGCCGTGGACGCGCAAGCGCTACAAGTCCATTCGTCGGAAGCGGCGCGAATCCGCCCGCGCGCGGCTAAGTAGCGTGCCGACTTCGGCTCGGCGGCGACCGCCTGATCGATTTCAAGCAAGGCCCGGTCGTAAGCGTGATAGACGCTCGCATACATCGCCGTGGCGAAATGAAGAAACGCGATCTGGTTGGTTTGCTTGGCGAGCTTTGCAATGCGCGTGAAAGTGGGAGCAAGCTTGGCAAGCGCTTCTGACCTGCTAGAGAGGTTGGCGTTTTTAACCGAGACGAGCCTGATATAGAGGAGCTGCCACTGCGCCTCGACGTGATCGGGCTCGCGCTCGAGGACCGCGCGCAAGTAACCTTCCGCGGCGGAGGTGTCGCCAACGTAAAGATTCCTGACCAGCGGCTCGAGCGCCTTGTCCAGCATCGGCTCGACATCCGCGGCGGCTGACGCTGCGACGAATAGAGAAAATAGCGCTGTCAGAATTTTTAGCTTCATCGCGTCGCTCCCGTAAGGACAAAGGCGGACCAGTAATACGGATGCCGGTACTGCGGGTTCTTCATCATCGCCTGCTCTGCTCTCTGTAATGCCAGGACTGCGGGCTGTTTCTCGGCATAAGCGGCATAAAAAGCGTGCATGAATTCGGCGCTCGATTGATCCTCGACCGACCACAGCGGCGCGATCACCTGCTTGGCTCCGGCAAAGAACAGCGCCCGCGCGATGCCGAAGACATCGCGGGCTCTTTTAGGGTCCTTGAGGCCGGACTCGCAGCTGCTCAGAGTCACGAGTTCGAGGCGGCTCATGTCGAGCGCCGCCATGGCCTTGGCGTTCCACACTCGCGCGCCGCTCTTGTCGCCCTCTTCCGCCGTAAGATAAACGGCCGACTCCATTGCGTTCTCAGGATAAAAATTTCCATGTGCGCCGACATAGAGAAAAAATGGGGCTCGTTCCTGCTGTATCGCCGCCGCGAGCCCGCTTTCGGAACATGCGGCACCACCGAGTAGAATCATCTTTTCGCCGTACAGCTTTTTCAATTCTTGACCGGCCTCCTGCTGAAACGGAAGTCTGGCGTTTTGGATCTGTGGATCGACACAGGAAACGCCTATTCCCGCCGGCGACACTTTCACAGTGGCCGCCGAAGTAGCATAGCGGAGCGACGAAACGCTGTAGAAGGCGTATCGCTCGCCAGCGAATCGGTCGCCATCCATAAGCACGGTAAGCGGGATGCGCGAAATAATGCCATCGGGGCTGTAAAGAACGATCTTGACCGACGTCGGGAGCGCCTTCAAAGCGGGCGCGAGCAGCTTGGTAAACAGCGCTTTTGCCGGCTCGCGATAAAAATCATTATCGGGATTCGTGAGCGCTAGCCGAAGCGTCTCGACGGTACGGCGAAGCTCGGTCGCGTCGAGCTCCAACGGAATATGGCGGACGCCTTGGCTCGTCAGGACAAAGACGGCGGTCTTATCGGACCGAACGAAAAAGGAGAGCGCCGCCATATCCGATGGAAGCCGCCGCTGTAGGTCCTGAACCTCTTCCTTCGACACGCTGCGCGTCGCCGTGATGTCCTTTAAATTCAGTTCCGATTGGAGGTGTCTACGCTCCTCGTCCTGGTTCTTGACCAGGGTGGCGGCCTTCGAGAAAAGATCCATAACCCTGACGGGCAACAGCGCGTCGTCCCCCGGCTGGAATAGCTCGCTTATCTCTTTCGCGTGCCGCGATTCCATCTCCCTCCATCGACCATATGCCTGTCGTTGCGAGGGCGTTTCCATGAGGTCGCTTAACGTCCGCGCCTTGTTGGATTCGAGCAGCGCAACTGCCGCTGCGAAATCTTTCGACCGGATATACAGGTCGACAAAATCGTTAATGAACCGCTGATGATGCAAATCGAGCTTCGCCCGCCCCTCATCGCCTGGAGCGTTGGCACGCGACAGCTCATAATTCGCGTACGCGGCCATAAAGTACCGCTTTGCCTCCTCTTCTTTGTGTTGTGCGGCGTACACGAGGCCGATCCGATGCAGAACGTCCGTATAGCTTTCGCTGCTTTTTTCCGCCGGCGAGAAGAAGGCGAGAGTTTTCTGCAAGACCATGGCCGCTTCGTTGGCGCGCTTCTGCTCGATGAGGTCGTCCGCGTAGACGAGGCCAGCGTCCCACTTGGTCCATTTGTGTGTCGGCGCATCGCCGAGAGACTGGGCCATCTCCCACGCCTCCCCGTGCGGCTTGAGACCGGTCTTTCGATCTCCCGTGCAGCAAAGGTCCGAGGGCAGCCGTACGAGAAAGCGGATATAATCTTCCTTATACCGTGTGTCTTTTAAACTATCCCGCGCGCGTAGGAGCCACATGCGCGCGATACTCGGGTCCTCGCGCTCGAGCCTCTGCGCCAGCGCCAGTTCCATGACGCCCATCTCCTCGGGCTTCTTCATAGCCTGCGCGACTTTGTATGCGAGCAGCGTCAAATATACGGCATCGTCCATTTGATCGGCGCGCTCAGCCGCCGTCGCCAGCGCTCCGAGACCGATGCCGACGCCCATGAGATTGCCTTCCCGGTAGCTGATCGCGAGGACTTTTTGGTAAGTCCGATATGCATCCTTTATTTTCCCTTGGGATACCTGCTGCCGGCCGACCTCATGGTCCAATCGAATGGCGGCGCCGAGATTATCTTCTTTCGGGTCCAACTTGACGTCGGCGATATAAGAGCGGATCACCGCCTTCGTTTCCTCGTCGAGTGCGAGTGATGCGCTCTTGTCGACCGAGATGCCGGGCATCGCAGCAGCGCCCTCTCGATGCAGCGGTGAATTCAGATATACATAGCCGCCAGCGGCAACGAGCAGAGCCGTTAAAAGTACTGCTAAACGGATTCGGTGGCTCATAGCTCCTCCTTGCGCCCGTTCAGAGAGCAAGGATTAGACCAATAGAGCCGAATAGCTTATTCTTACGATTCTAGAGATTTAATGGCGGCAAAATTCGAAAGAATTGAGGCGTTGTGTACCTTTCTGTGCATTGAAAGGGTCAGAAATGGCATAACGCGAAAACAACTCGCTATCATAAATAACCCAATGCCGCGATCAGCCATGCGGGTACAAGCGCCACCCAGCCGATTAGCCATCCGAGAAGTACCGGCGGCTTCGATTTCGCATTTCTCAGCCAATAGTCCGTCGCTATAACTCCGAGCAGTCCAGCTCCCGAAGACAATAATGCGCGCGGCGGCAGCGGCACGTCGACGGTGCTGCGCGATGCGGGGTCGATGAGCGTGAGAAAAGCGATGAGCCAGGCGGGAAAGATGCCGGCGAGCCCGAGCATCCAGGCGTGCCTCGCGTCTTTGGCGGCATAGCGCGTCGCAACGGCGCTCGCGAGCGCGCCGGCGCCGGCGATGATCAGCGATGCCGGGCTCACGGCAGGATGTCAAATTCGACGCGCCCGTCGCCCTCGGCGCCTGGCTGAAGAGGTTTTTCCTCTGCCTCGAGCCGCTGTGCTTCCGTGCCGGTCGTGGTCAGGCGGTCGCGCACCGCTTCTACGCGGCGCGCTGCGAGCCGTTTCGCCGCCTCGTCGTTGGCCGGCTCGATGTCGCGGAGGACGGCGACGACGCCTTCGACGTTTTCGGGCGGCTTGATGTTCGGGAAGCGCTGGCGGAAAAAGCGCTGGGCCGCCGAGTTGAGGTCGCCGATGTTCTGCTCGCGCTGGTAGCGCTGAATGCGCGCCGCGACCTCCTGCGTCTTCAAGGCCGCAATGTCCGGGTCGCTGACGACGCCGGATAAGCCGAGGCGCACGCCGGGCGAACCGCGCATGAACTCGCCCATCTGCTTGAGCCGGGCCTCGGCCTTCTGCCCGATCGCGACGCTCCCCGGATCGAAGGGAATGGGATCGACGGAGAAGCCGGTGATCTTGTCCCCGGACGTGAACATGCTGCCGATCAGCTTGAACGGCGCCGCGAGGACGTTCACCAGCACGTTCTTCACCGCGGTCCAGATCGCCTCGCTCAGGCTGAACTGCGGCGAGCTGAGGCTGCCCGAGACCGGCACGTTGACGCGTATCTCGCCGCGCGAATCTTTCATCAGCGCGACGATGAGTCCGAGCGGCAGGCCGATCTTGTCTTTCACCTGATCGTCTTCCCGGGCTTTCACGAGAGCGAGGCGCCCGACGACGATCTCGCTTTTCGCGTCGATCTTGTCGCCGTCGAGGCGGAAGCGGAGCCTAGTCGTAAGCCGGCCGTCCTTCGCGATCCACGAGAGAATCCGCGCCGTGTACGGGTTGGTGCGCGGGATGGAAAAATCCCTCAGCTCGCCGTCGAGGTCGAGGAAAAGCGTCTCTCCGAGCGGCGCGATATCGCCGTGCATCTCCAGCGCGCCGGTCGCGCCGATGACGCTTTGTAGCTTGAGCTGGCCCTTTTTCCCGGGTGCGTTGCTCAGCCCTTTGATGTTCATCGCGAGGCGCGAAAGCTCCTCGGTGTAAGGCGGGTCGCCGGTGCGGTCGGTAAAGCGCGCGTTGCCTTCGTCCACCGTGATGTCGCCGATGTCGATCGCGGGCTTCTTCTGCCCTGCGGGCGGCTTCGCCGGCGCTTTATTCTCGGCGGGTTTAGCAGGCGGCTTGGCGTCGGCGGGCGCGGCGGTTTTTGCCGAGACCGGAGTCGCGTCCGGTTTCGCTCCGGGCGGCGAGAAGACGGTACGGAGCGGCAGCGTGCCGTCGGCCTTGCGCTCGATGAACGCGTACGGCTTGCGGACGCGCACCTGCCCGATCTTGATCTGCTCCGGCCAGTGCACGTCGATCGCCGTCGCGCTCGCCTGCTGAACGGAAACGAGCGGCGCGCCTTTCGGACCGATCACGACGCTGCTGACGCCCGCTTTGCCTCGCGCCGCGGCCTGGACGACAGCGCCGTCCATCGTCGCGTTGACGTCGAGGTCGGCGTCGGCGCGGCCGGCGAACGGGGCCGAGATGGGAAGGTATCGTTGATACGCGGAGAGATCGGCATCTTTCACGATGACCTTGAGATCGGCCTTCACCGGCTTTGCCAGGATCGTGCCGCTGACCTCGAGCGCGCCGCCCTTCGGCAGCTGCGAGCTAACCTGAAGGTTCGCCGGCTCGGTCTGCGGCCAGGTGAGTTTCTGCACGGCGACTTTCAGCTGCTTGAGGTCGAAAGTGTTCGCTGGCGTGAGGCTCGTATCGGTGACCGTCGGATCGCCGGCCACCTCCACTGCGGCGATGTTGAAGACGCCGCCCTTCATCTGGATGTCTTTCAGCTTGATGTTGAGCTCGGGCGCAGTGAGAACGGGCTCCGGCTTCTCGTGCTGGAGGACCGCGAGCGTCTGGAGACGGATATCGCCGTCGAGCCGGATGGCGCCTGCATCGCCGTAATTCATCGTGAGCGCAGTGCTGAGGCGCCCGCTCTTGAGCGTCGCCGGCGCATCGGCGGGCACGTACGGCAGCAGCAATGCGAGATCGAATCCCTCGAACTTCACGGCGGCGCGGCCGTTCTGCGGCGTGAGATGCAGATCGGACGCGTTCAGCGAGATCGGCGTTCCGGCGAGCGTCAGGTTGAGTTTCGCGCTACCCGCAGGGCCGTCTTTTCGCGTGGAGAGGTTTTCGACGTCGAAGTTGATGCCCTCGGCCTTCCACGATCGCGCCGGCTTGACCGCCTCGTCGTCGAGCGCGAGCGCGCCGTCGATCAGCATGAAATGATCGATCGTGAAGGCCATGCCGCCTTCTTCTTTTTTCTCCGGTTTTTCTTTCTCTGGTGGCGGAATCAGATCTGAGAAATTGAACTCCGACGGTCCGGTGCGCGCGACCCCCCAGGAGGGAGCGACGAGATACAGCTCGGCGAGCCGCAGGTGCTTGGCGAAAAGCGGCGTGTAGTAAAACTTCGTCGAGAGTTCTTTAAATTGCACTAGCGCGTCGGGGCGATCGCGATTGGCGAGACGGAAATTCTTGATCGCGATTCGGCGCGTGAAGAGATTGATATCGATGTCTTCGATCGCTACCGCCCGGTGCGTGGTGGCGGCGATCTGTTTTAAGGCGATGCTGCGGACGATCTCCGGCAAAGTCCAGATGAAAATGATGAACAGGGCGAGCGCCGCGCCCGTGATAATCAGCCACTTCTTCCGCCGCCGGGTCATAACCGAGCCTCTGGAAACCGTCTATGCCATACCACCGGCGATACACAGCCGCAAGAATGGCGAACCTTCGTTGAGCTTGATTCTCCCCGGTGTTATCTTCCGGCAAAAGGAGGACGTTCATGGCCCCCGACAAGCCTAATCTTCCCGAATTCAATCCGCCGCGGCGCATCCTGCTGGGTCCCGGGCCGAGCCCGGTCGACGAGCGCGTGATGCACGCTATGGCGGCGCCCGTGCTGGGACATCTCGATCCGCTTTTTCTGCGGGCGATGGACGATATCCAGACGCTGCTCCGCTACGTCTTCGAGACGGAGAACCGCCTGACGATCCCGGTCTCGGGGACCGGCAGCGCTGGCATGGAAGCGACAGTCGCGAATCTGCTGGAGGCGGGCGATGAGATCGTCGTCTGCGTCAACGGCTATTTCGGCGAGCGCATGTGCGACATGGTGTCGCGCCTCGGCGCGAAACCGGTGCGCGTCGAAGCCGAATGGGGGCGGACGATGGATGTGGAGAAGGTCCGCGCGGCCTGGAAGGGCTCGCGCGCGAGCGCGCTATTCGCCGTCCACGCCGAGACCTCGACCGGCGTCCTCCAGCCGCTCGCGCCGCTGCGCGAGATCGCCGACGAGCGTGGCGGGCTGCTCATCGTCGACACGGTCACGAGCCTCGGCGCGCACGCGGTCGCCGTCGATCGCCACGGCATCGACGGCTGCTACTCGGGCACGCAGAAGGCGCTCTCCTGTCCTCCCGGCCTGGCGCCGGTGACGTTCAGCGAGCGCGCCGTGGCGAAGATCAAAAGCCGCAAGGCGAAGCCGGCGAGCTGGTACCTCGATCTCGGCCTGGTCGCGAGCTATTGGGGCAGCGAGCGCACCTACCATCACACGGCGCCGGTCACGATGAATTACGCGCTGCGCGAGGCGCTGCGCATCGTCGCCGAGGAAGGCCTCGAAGCGCGCCGGCGGCGCCACGAGCTCAATCACCGCGCCCTCGTCGCCGGCGTCGAGGCGATGGGTCTTAAAATGCACGTCGCACCCGACGAGCGGCTCTGGACGCTCAATACCGTCTCGATTCCCGAGGGCGTCGACGACGCGCGCGTGCGGCGACGGCTGCTGGAGGAATTCAACATCGAGGTCGGCGGCGGCCTCGGGACGCTGAAAGGCCGCGTATGGCGCGTCGGCTTCATGGGCTCGGGCAGCACGGCGAACAACGTCTTCCTGCTGCTCGCCGCGCTGGAGAAATGCCTGCTCGGCGAAGGCTTTAAAGTCCACACTTCCGGCGTCAGCGCCGCCGCCGCGATCTATTCCAAGGAATGATCCGGCGGCGGCGCGCCGCGCCGCTTTTAGAGCGAATTCAAAAACGCCATCAGCTTCTGCGCGTCGCTCGCGGAGAGCGCGGCGAAGCGGTTCTTCGCGGCCTTCCCCTGCCCGTCGTGCGCGAGAATCGCTCCGTCGAGCGCGAGCGCGCGGCCGTCGTGCAGATAGGTCGCGCGCACGCGCAGGCCCCAGAGCGGCGCCGTGCGCATCTCGCGGCCCGTCGCCCTTCCCTGCTCGATGCCATCGCCTAGACTGCCCATGTCGTGCAGGAGAAAATCCGAATACGGCTGGAACGCGACTCTGTTGAACGCCTTGACCTTGCTCGGCCCCGTGATCAGCACCGGCACGTGGCAGCCGCCGCAGCCGATGCGGAGAAACACGTTCTGGCCCGCCAGCACGTCGCGCGTGATCGCGCCGCGCGGCGGCGCCGCGAGCAGCGTCATAAAATCACTGAACAGCTCCACGTCGGTGCCGTCATCGTCGAGGCCGGCGTTGGGATAACACGACGGCATCTGTGAGCAGTCGCCGTTCGGGCAGTTTTCCGCCGGAAACATTGGATTGGTGATGCCCATCTCGTTCACATACGCGTCGCCGGAAAATTGCAGCAGGTTGGGATTTTGCCCTTTCCAGCCGAATTTGCCGACCGCGGGCTTCCCCGTCGCCAGATCGGTGACGATATTCGGCCGCCCCGCCGTCGAGGGCGAAACATTTTTTTCCAGTTGGGCGAGCAGCAAAAACGCCGCGTCGGGAACATGGTCGACGAGGCCCAAACCGAAAAGCGGCGTCGTCTTGCGCTTCGCCACGATGGTCGCCTGCGCGGGAACGGTCTCGCCTGTGAAATTGCACGTGCCGAACGCGCCGATGCCCTGCGACTGAATCAGCGAGCCGCCGAACTGCGCGAGCGGATCAAAGTGATTGTTCGTCGTGGTGCCGAAGCGCGTTTCGAGGATATCGCTGTCGCCGCCGACAGCCGGATTCGAGTGACACGCGGCGCAAGAGTTGTCGTTGAAGACCGGCCCGAGTCCTTCCTCGGCGGTTTCGACCGTTGAAAATTCCTCCTTGCCTTCAAAAAACAAATCGCTCAGCTCGGCGGTGATTCTCGTGAAAGGATCGCCGAACAAAACCGGATTGGTCGCGATCGCCTTCCACGAAAGCAACCCCGTCAACGCGAGTGCGAGCGCTGCTGCACAGATTTTGTGTTTCATGGTTCTCCCTCCGGGGGAGAACGTGATCAGCAGATTTCATGCCACGGCATGAATCCGCGGCGTTGAGCAGTTTGGTAGTATCGAACGCGGCAGCGAAAAAAGTGAACGTAGGATTAGACAATATTTGTCAGCGCGCGCATTTCCCGCGCTCAATAACGGCGCGTGGGGTCACAGGCCGCGGCGGCGCGGAGCGCAGGGGCCGGGATGCAGTTTCAGACGGGTTTTCCTACAGACGGACGGAAGCCGATGAATCGGACCGTGATGAATTCAGTCGCGCGCCGGTTCGGCGTTCGAACGAATCCAATCTTTGATGCCCCTCTCTTCGTCATCCTTATGCGCGTGCTGCAGCTTCGCGTGCAGCCAGCCCAGCTCGGCGACTTCGTCGGGCGTTCCGGAAATTGCGATCGTGCAGCCTTGCGCGCTCGGATGCTTGCGGCAATCGACCCTGACTCGTTTTTCCATGGCGGGACTCCTTTGCGGATGTTCTGTAACTGCCCTAGCGCTCGGTGTCTTCCGCGTCAATGCGGCGTCCGGAATAAATCTTGCCGGCGAGAGCTCGCGTGCTCCGCGGCAGCCGCGATAATTCGTACGCGCGCTCGGCGGAGATATAGTCGAGCTCGCGCCCTTCGCGTACGCAGCGCAGCATCAGTCCGCCGCGGCTCATGTCGCCGAGGCCGATGAATTCCGCCGGCACGCGGAGCCGCGCGCCGAAAATGCCCGTCAAAAGATCGAGATATTTACCGCTGGCAATGCTGCCGAGCAACACGACTTCGCAGTCATCGTCGATGATCGTCGACAGCGCGCGGGCGGTCAGGAGGAGCGAGCGGCGGTACAGTCGGTGATTTTTGTGCACCGGCACGCGGGCGAAGCCGCGCAAAGTGGAGACGCGGATCGCCGCGTCTGAAGAGACGAGGCCGCGCGTCGGCGTGATCACGAAGATGCCGGCGCCGGCCACCGGCGGCCGGGCGAAAGCGCGCGCGTACGCGAGCTTGCCGCGGAAATAGAGCGCGCTCAAAAACGCGAAGACGTCTCCCAGCGGCGCGCCTTCGGCGCTGCGGAGCTTGAGCGCCAATTCGGAGCGCGCTTTCGGACGGACGATCCATTGCGCGCGCTCGCCGTTGCAGTTCGCGGGCGACAGGAGAAAAATCCGGTTCATGGGCGAACCGCCGCGAGGAAATTTTTCAGCGGCAGTGTATTCAACACCTCGCCGGCGGTGAGCCAGCCGCGCCGCGCCATGTCGACGCCGTAGCGTAAATAACGCAGCGCCGCCGTGGAATGCGCGTCGGTCGAAATGAGAAACTTGATGCCGCGCTCGCGCGCCGCGCGGGTCCAGCGCGGCTCGAGATCGAGCCGGTGCGGATCGCCGTTGACCTCGACGGCCGCCTTCGCCTCCGCGATGGCGTCGAGAACCGTTTCCATGTTGCATTCGATCGGCGGCCGCGACCCGATCAAGCGCCCCAGCGGGTGACCCCAGATCTTGAAGAACGGCGACTTCATCGCGGCGACGATGCGCCGCGTCATCTGGTCGGCGTTCATCTTGTTGCGCTGGTGAATGCTCGCGATCACGATGTCGAAACGCGCGAGGACATCGTCGGGATAATCGAGCGAGCCGTCGGGACGGATATCCGACTCGGTGCCTTTGAGCAGCCGCACCTTCACCTTCTCCTGCGCGCGGTCGATCTCTTCCCACTGCCGCTTCAGGCGCTCGACCTCGACGCCGCCGGCGTAAAACGCGCTCGGCGAGTGATCGGTGATTGTCAGGTATTTCATGCTCAGCGCATCGGCGGCGAGCGCCATCTCCTCCACGGTATTTTTGCCGTCCGAATAGACCGTATGGCAATGCGTCAGCCCGCTGATGTCGTCGTATTCGACGAGCCGGGGCAGCTTGCACGCAACCGCGGCCTCGATCTCGCCCTCGTCCTCGCGCAGCTCCGGCGGCACGTACTGCATGCCGAGACAGCGGTAAATTTCTTTTTCATCCTGCGCGCGTGCGTTCAAATCGAGCCGTTTCTCCTGCGCGAGCTCTTCGAGCCGAGCGTAATGCCGTTTGGAGCCCGTGTGGCGCAGCAGCGACGCGCCGTAATCCGCTTCGCGAACGGCATGGAGCTCGACCATAGCGCCGGCGGCCAGGCGCGCGCGACACGCATCGTCCGCGCGCTCGGAATGGACGATCGCCGGGTAGCGAAGAAAATCATCGATTAATTTATCCGCCTTCGCGCCGGCGGCGACGATCTGAATCCGCGAGACGGATTCTTTGCGCCGCCGGAGAGCGCCGGCGACATCGGCCTTCGCGACCGTCGCGCCGCCTCGGATATGACGCAACAGCCGCTCCGCTTCGTCCGTCGCTTGGTCGAGCAGCAGCCGCGCGCCGCCGCTTTCGAGCTTAGCGATCGCGGCGAGAATCTTGGCCTCGCCTTTTGGTCCGAAGCCCTTGACCGTGCGGATCAAGCCTTTTTCGCCGGCGGCTTTCAAGTCGGCGACGCTCGCGACGCCGAGCGCAGCGTTGAGCGCGGCGATTTTTTTTAGGCTCAAGCCGGGGACGAGATTAATTTCGAGAGCGCCGGGCGGCAGCTGCCCGCGCAGCTCGTCCAGCAGCGAGCTTTTACCCGTGCGATAGAGCTCGTCGATGACGGCGGCGAGCGCGGAGCCGATGCCGGGAATTTCGGTCAGGCGGCGGTTGAGGACTAAAAGGTCGAGGTCGGCGTCGAGCGTTTCGAGCGCGCGCGCCGCGCGCTCGTAAGCCCGCGCCTTGAATCGATTTTCGCCTTTGACGTCGAGGAGCCGGCCCATCTCGCGCAGCTGGCCGGCGATGAAGAACCGATCATGCATGAATAATGATAACCGCCGGCTCCGGCGGCGGCAAGCGCGGCTGTCAAATCCGGACAAAGCATATATAGTCGCCGTATGGCGGAAGCTCGGAGCGGCGCGGCGGAGCCGAAGGTCCGTTTTGCGGAAGAACCAGCCGGACGGTTCGTCGTCGGCTTCGTCGCGCTCGAGAACCCGCGCGCGCTCAACGCGCTCGATCTACCGATGCTCGCGGCGATGGGCGACAAGCTGCTCGAGTGGCGCGGGCGCGAAGAGATCGCGTGCATCGTGCTCCACAGCGAGTTCGAGCGCGCGTTTTGCGCGGGCGGGGACGTGAAAAGCCTCGCCATCGCGCTCCAAAAACCCGACGGCCTCGCGCTTGCGCGCGAATATTTCACAACGGAGTATTTCGTCGATTACCTGATCCACGCCTATCCGAAGCCGATCCTCTGCTGGGCCGACGGCATCACGATGGGCGGCGGCATCGGCGTCATGAATGGCGCGTCGTGCCGGGTCGTCACCGAGCGCACCGCGCTCGCGATGCCCGAGATCGCGATCGGTCTTTTTCCCGATGTCGGCGCGACGTACTTTCTCAGCCGTCTGCCGCACCGCATCGGCCTGTTTCTCAGCCTCACGGGCGGGCACTGGAGCGGTTACGACGCCGTAGCGCTCGGCATGGCGGACGCGCTGGCGCCCGCAGAACAAAAGACCGCCGTGCTGTCAGGCTTGCGCGCTCTCGCCTGGAGCAAGGACGGAAACGAAAACAAAGAGACGCTGAGAAGCTTTGTAGCACGCGTATGCGATACGGATGCGAGAGAAAAGTCGGCGTTGTGGAAACGCCGCGAGGTTATCCAACACGTCGTTGAGGCAACGATGATCGAGGAGATCGACCGGAACCTGCGAACTTGGAGCGGAGACGACCCGTGGATCGCGCGCGCGATCCGCGGCTACTCCGGCGGCTCCCCGACGTCCGCCAGGGTCGTCTTCGAGCAGCTTCAGAGCCCGACGACGCTGGCGCTGAAGGATGTCTTCCTGCGCGAGTGGGACATGGCGATCCGTTTCTGCGACCGCTCGGATTTCGTCGAAGGCGTGCGCGCGCGGCTCATCGACAAGGACAATCGGCCGCGCTGGAATCCACCGGCGTTGTCAGACGTCCGGAGCGCAGAGATCGCGCGCTATTTCTTGCCGCACGACGGCCCGCATCCGCTCGCGGAAAAATTTCGCTTTGCGGCTCTCTAGTAGCTGCCGCGGCTGACGACGATTTCCTTGATCACGACGTCTTTGAGCGGCTTGTCGTTGGGGTCGCGGGTGACTTTGGAGATCGCATCGACGACCCCCTGACCTTTCACTACTTCGCCGAAGACAGAATAGTGGTCGTCGAGCTGTGGCCGCGCGGCGACGGTAATAAAGAATTGGCTGCCGTTCGTGTTCGGTCCGGCGTTCGCCATTGATAGGATGCCGGCTTTCGAATGGCGCAGGTCGGGGTTGAACTCGTCTTCGAAGCGATAGCCGGGCCCGCCGAATCCGGTGCCGAGCGGATCGCCGGCCTGGATCATGAATCCGGGGATGACGCGGTGAAAAATAATCCCATTGTAAAATGGACGCTTAACTTTCTGCCCCGTTTTGGGATCCGTCCATTCTTTCTTTCCGGTCGCGAGGTCGACGAAGTTGGCGACCGTCTTCGGCGCCTTGTCGTCGAAGAGATGCACGACGATGTCGCCCATGCTGGTCTTGATCGTCGCGTAGAGCGGCCCTTTTTTCTCCTGCGCCTGCGCGAGACCGAGAGTGAATGTGAGAACAATCGCTGCAAGAAAGATATTTCTGATCATCGTGACCTCAGTTGGAAAGCTGGTTCATCGCCATCGCCATGCCGCCGAAGTACGCGCGGTGGATATCCATCGATTCTTTCGCGGTTACGAGCACGCCGGCTTCGCCGCCGGGCGCGACGTGCTTCTCGAGCACCGGGAGGAACAGGTCGGAGTGCTTCACGTCGGCGATGCTGTGCGCGGTGAAGTTCGGCATCTGCTCGGGGCGAAATCCCAGGTCGCGCCCCCAGCTTTTCGCGAGCCGGCTGCAGTTGCCGCCGCCGATGTCGCCGAGCAGCCGGTCGTCGTTGGTCCATTCGGCGATCGTCGAGGCGGCGATCGCCTCCTGCCACGGCCGATTGCGCGCGAGCCACCACCAGGCGTAGATCGCCGCCTTGGTGGTCGGGAGCGGCGCGGCGCCGTAAAGCTCCTTCTCCGTCATGCCGACTTCGTGCGCCTGGCGCACGACGAGATCGACGTGGCCCTTGTCGGAGTGCTCGTCCTCGACCAACTCTTCGTACTCGTGCGCGAGGATCCTCTGCTTGACGTCGAACTCGGGACAGTTCGCGGCGACCTGCGGCCAGTAGTTCCGCCGCTGGCGGACGTAGATGCCGAGCTGCGCGAGATATATTTGCGCGCGCGGCTTCGTCACTTTGATCGAATAGAATTCCTTCATCTCGGGCGAGAGAAAAAGCTCCCGCACCAAGTCGCCCAGCTCCTTCCGCCATTGCTCGGCTTTCATGAAAACCTCCGGATCCGAATAAGAAAATGGGGTCTGCTCGACCCCAAAAGAAAATAGACCGATCAGCGCGCAGGGTCAAGCGAGCGGCGGCGTTCCTCCGCTCCGCGCGCGCGGCACAGCACCTCTTAAGTCATTCCCGCGAAAGCGGGAATCCAGTCTTTGATGTTCCGGCCCGACTTTCCGCCGCCCCGGACGGCGCGGCGCGCGGCCATTCTTCCAG